>CAYQMH010000028.1:0-27574 GCA_964418485.1 uncultured bacterium
TTACATGATAAGAAAATACTCGAATACAAAAGGTTTTTGGCAAAAAGTAAATAAAGAGGTTGACTTTTTCTCATAACCACAAAGCCACAAAGGACACAAAGATTTCAATTTTGTTTTTTACTTGAGCCCTGGAAACCTTGAAATCTAAACTTTAATTAACAACTAATTACACGAATGGCACTAATAAAATATTTGATGTTTTGAAGTTTTCTCGTATAATAATAGTATCTTAAAATTAAGGAGGGTGTATAATGGATTATGAAGAGTATGGCAAATCAATGTATAAAAGTGCAGAGGTATATTCGAAAGCGGCAAAGTATCTTAATGGTATCGATATGGCAGTGCTTTTGCCAAGTCAAGTTATTGCTTCATTGTCTTTGGAACTATATTTTAAATCTTTGTACTGTTTTGTGTTTAATAAGGAATTCAAAATAAACAATAAACATTCACATGATTTCCATAGGTTATTTCTAGAATTACCAAATGATATACAAGATTTTATGAATGCGGAGTTCCGAACAGTATTGGCAAAACGGGATATGAAAGATGCAGAGAGAATGGAATCGTTTGTAAAAGTAAAAGTACCAAGAGATTTAGTAGGCAATTTAAAATATTGGAGGAAAGGTTTTGTGAAAATAAGATATTTCCATGATAAGCCAAAAGAACCAATAGTGATGATGTTTTTTTCTGAAATCGAAGAGGTTGTCATAAAGGCTATTCGTAGTGTGAAGCCGAATCTGGCAAAAAACTAGATTTGGTCTTAAAACAAGAAACAACTATATTTCCTGAATGTAAATGTTTTGGATCGAAGGGGTTAAACAACAACAATTTTTTTCTTTGTGCTCTTAGTGTACTCTGTGTGAGATTAATTTGGGGGATGTGGACAGGGTTTTAAACAACAAAGAATCTCTGTGTTCTCTGTGTATTTTTTGTCTTTTCTCTGTGTGCTCTGTGGTTCAATGTTTTATAGGATCAGCATGGCGTCGCCGTAGGAATAGAACATGTATTTTTCCTTGATTGCTTCCCGGTAACAATTTAGAATCATTTCACGCGAGGCAAAAGCCGATACAAGCATGATTAAAGTTGAGCCCGGAAGGTGGAAGTTGGTGAGCAAGCGATCGACGATTTTAAATTCATACGGCGGATATATAAAAATATCCGTTTTTCCTTCTTTTTCACCTATCGTCCCTTTTCCTACAGTTGCTGTTTCAAGAGCTCTAACAGTTGTGGTTCCTACCACGAACACACTTCCGCCATTTTCCTTAGTTTTGTTTATTATGGAAGCTGTATCTTTCGTTATTGTGAAGAATTCACTTTCCATTTTATGTTCTTCTATATTTTCCGTACGAACCGGGCGAAATGTTCCCGGCCCGACGTGGAGAGTGATTTCTGCAATATTCCCGCATTTCTTATCTAATTCGTTTAAAATATCTTTGTTGAAGTGTAAACCCGCTGTTGGGGCGGCTACGGATCCGTCTTTTTTTGCATAAATTGTTTGATAGCCATTTATATCGATATCTTCCGGGGCGCGTGTTATGTAAGGCGGCAGAGGTGTTTCCCCGTAATCGAGGAGATTTCCGTTTATTCCTTCGAATTTTAAGAATCTTTCTCCTGTATCCCGATCGATGCTCTCTACGGTGCACTTAACTTTGTCGTCAAGGACGATTACCTCTCCGACTTTAGCTCTTTTGCCGGGGAAAACCAGCGCTTTCCATAGGTTATCGGATTTTTTTTCGACCAGCAGAATTTCGACTTTAGAGCCCGTGGAAGCTTTGAAAGCGTTGATTCTTGCCGGAATAACTTTTGAATTGTTAAGCACGAGACAATCTTTAGACGTTATATAATCGAGTATATCGGAAAAGCGCTTATGTTCAATCTTGCCGGAATTTCTTCTGAGTACCATAAGCCTGGAGGTACCTTTTTCTCGCGGGTATTGAGCTATAAGTTCACGGGGAAGGTCGAACAAAAAATCCGTTTTTTTCATTTCCCAATGCAAAAGTTAGAAAATATTTTGTCGAGAATATCTTCTGAGGTGATTTCGCCTGTTAATTCTTTTAGAGAGTTTATCGCCTCATCAATTTCAAAAGCCAGAAGTTCTAAACCTTTACCCTCTTTTATAATTTCGAGTCCGCTTTTAAGAGAATCGATTGCGAGGTTTATTTTTTCTTTCTGTCTCTCGGTTGTACAGGTGATTCCTTCTTCAGTGTAGTCCGGTATTATTTCTTCGATCAGTTTAACAATAGCTTTGTTTAGCTCGTTGATTCCGGAATGTTTTTTTGCTGAAACCCAGATAATTTTACCGGGAAAAGGTATCTTTTTTATTTTCTTTTTTAAATCTGATTTGTTAGCTACTAATATAAATGGTTTTTCTTTTATAATTTCGAATATTTCTTTATCCGCTTTGTTTATTGTTCCCGATGCGTCCATAATAAATAAAACTCCGTCTGAATTTTGAGCCATCCTAAGGGCTCTGTCGATACCTATTTTTTCTACTTCGGATTCGGAAGGTCTTATTCCAGCCATATCATGAAGGATAACCGGGTAACCCTGGATATCTACTGCTCCTTCTAAAATATCCCTTGTTGTACCCGGTGTTTTGGTGACAATAGCTTTATCTTCCTTAAGTATTGTGTTAAACAGGCTCGATTTACCCACATTCGGTTTGCCTATTATTGAAAGACGGAATCCTTCGGTTAAAATCTTACCTCTTTTGTAAGATGTTGCCATATTCTTCAATTTGGTTTTCAGGTCTTTAATTTTTATAATCAATTCCCGGGTATTAAGTGAGAGCATATCGCTTTCTCCGAAATCTAAATCAGCTTCAATAAGAGTTTTTATTTCCAGAAAACCTTTCTTTACTTTTTCGATTTGTTTGCGCAGTTTGCCTTTTAAATTTTCTTCGGCGATGAGCAGACTTTTTTCGGTTTTAGCCTGTATTACATTAAGAAGTGCTTCCGCTTCCAGGAGGCTCATTTTTCCATTTAAAAATCTTCTTCTTGTGAATTCACCTTTCTCGGCTATTCTTGCGCCGCTGTTTGCCAATAAATTTAAGATTTTTTTAGGTATGAGAGTTCCTCCGTGAGTGGAGATTTCTACCATATCTTCTCCTGTGTAAGATGAGGGTTTTTTGAAAATAGAAAGAAGCACTTCGTCTAAATTTTTTTTCAGGGCAGAACTTTGTATCCACCCGTGAATTATTGAATTCCCCGGCGTTCTTTTTAACTTTTCACGGGGAGTAAAGATTTTTCCTACTATATGTATAGCATCTTTACCGCTGACTCTTATAATGGAAAGGGCGCCTCTACCAATTGGAGTGCTTATAGCGCAAATAGTTTCGGAAAATTCACTCATTTATATTTTAATGTCGAACGAGTGTTAAGAAAAGCGCAATAACTTGTTTTAACAATCCCTCTTTAATCTTTTTCAGTCCCTTGCAGGAGCGATAACTACCTTCTTTAGTTCCGTGTCCCCTATAGTATAGGTTCTAACTCCTTTTATGTCCGAAACTGCAAGGTGAATCGATCTGCGTAAGGATGGTGGTAGTGGCTGAAAAATATACTCTCTCTTGGATCTTATTACTTCGTGGGCAAAAGCTTTGGCTCTGGTAGCAAGAGTTCGTTCCTTTTTTCTTCTGTAACCAGCTATGTCTATAACGAGATCTATCGAATTGTCCTTCGTGTGAATAATTCTTGATAAAAGATGCTGGAAGGACTCTAGATTTTTACCGGATTTACCTATCAACATTCCATCCATATCTTTGGTCCTGATGTCTACATAAAGTTTATCTTCGTCTTTCTCTATACGTATTTTTCCTGTGGTTCCTAGTTTTTCAAGCATAGTATTTATTTCTTTTCTTACTAATTCTTCTTTGGGTGAACGCTCTTGGGTTACTTCTTTTTTCTTTACTTTTAATCTTACTGCACCTCCTTCTTCGGAAGAGAGAACTTCCCATTCCATCTGTCCTTTTTCTTTCAGGGAGAGTTCTATTAAGCCTTTTTTTATAGCATCTTCAAGAGTTTCCGCTTCGATTTCTATTCCATGGTTAACCATAATTAGACCTCCTTAGTCCTTTTTTGGGTAATTGTCTGAACTCCTAACATTAAAATATTGTAAGTAAAAAAGTACAAAGTTAACCCTGAAGGAAGGGTTAAGAAAATAAAAGTAATAAAAAAGGGCATCAAATATGACATAATTTTTTGTTGATCGTCCTGATTCGCGGGACTCATGATTCGTTGTTGAAAGAACATCGATATTCCCGTGAGGATTGGAAGTATGTAATAGGGATCTTTCTGTGAAAGATCGTTAATCCATAAAATAAATGGTGCACCTTTTAGTTCGATTGATCCGTTCAATACCTGAAATAAAGCGAAGAAAATAGGCATTTGCAGGAACATTGGCAGGCAGCTTGAAAACGGATTAAAGCCTTTTTCCCGGTATAACTTCATCATTTCCTGATTCATTTTGGCTGAATCGTTTTTGTATTTTTTCTTTATCTCCTGCATAGGAATTTGCAGTTCTTTCATTTTGCTCATTGATTTAGTCTGGTGCAGTGTGAGGGGAGAAAGAATAAGAATAAGGCAAAATACAAAGACAATTATTACCATACCGTAATTATTTATATATTTATGCAGGAGTACAATAAAGTTGTAGATGAATTTTGCTATCGGTCGTATAATAGGCCAACCAAAATATATCGCGTTTTCCATTCCTTCTTTTACGGAGGCGAGAGCGGAGAATTTAAGAGGACCAAAGTACAATCGAACTGCTGATTCACTACGGACGGAAACAACCGGTTGATTAGGTGATTTGTTTAGAGTGAGATCCTCCAGGTAATCCTCCGGTACTACTCCGCTGAAAAAGTATTTGGTTTTGTATCCAACCCACTCGATCGCTCCGGATATATCTTCATCCGAGCCTTTAAATAGATCTCCTTTTTTTATAGTGTATGATTTGCCTCCCGCAAAGTATACTGCACCACTGTAATAGGATTCACGAGAAAATTCTTCCCCTGTGTCAAAAACGCCTATTTCATATAGATATTCTGACCTCGGGGAACATGTTAGTTTGATTAGATAAGAGGAATCCGGAAATGTATAAGTTTTGCTTATTAAAACCGAATCGAGCATATATGAAAAAATAACCTTCTTATCCAAATTTCCATCTTCAACCTTTACATTAAAGTTAATCGGCTGTGTGGATACGGTTTTCCGGGGTGTAATAATTGAAGTTGATAGTAATGGTTCACTTCTGTCGATAGCAAAAAACATCACTTTATAATCTTTTAAATAAAGAGAATCAATAACTCCGCCTCTCGAAGAAAGATAGATTTCCATGAGTTTTGTATTAATTTTAAAGGAATTCGCGCTATCCTCTTTTTCTTCTTCGGGTTTATCTTTTGGTGCCAGCAATTCGCTTAAATCTTCTTCCACTTCTTTTTCTTTGACAGTGGTATCTTTAACTTCGACTGTTCCTGTTGTATCTATAGGTTTTATATTTTTCTTTTTCGAAGCTGTATAATACTGGAACAACAGCATAATAAGAAATATAAGAATAAAGCCTAATATCATTCTTCTGGAATCATCCATTATTTATTACCTCCGACGGGGTCATAACCACCTTTACTAAAAGGATTGCAGCGCAGCAGTCTCCATAAGCTTAGCAATAAGCCTTTAAAAAGCCCTTTTTTCTTTAAAGCCTCACGTGCGTAAGCGGAACATGTGGGGTAATATTTACATCGCCTTGGGAAGAAGACAGATATGTTTTTTGAGTAGAATTTCAATAACTCTATTAACGGTTTAGCCATAAATTCTCCTTTAAACATAATCTATCGAAATCGTCCTTTATTTCATTGTAATCTTTCATTAAAGCCGTTTTTCTCCCTGTTATAATATACAAACCAATTTTTAATGAAGGATTTGATTTTCTAACAATTTCCCTTAAGTGTCGCCTCAATCTGTTGCGTTTCAATCCTCCTTTTATTCCTCTTTCTATTCTAATAGAGAATTTTTTTTCTTTTTCCGGCAAATAATGTATTCGAGTAAATTCACCCCGGTAAAAGAATCCTTCGTTGTAAATTCTTTTAATCGTTTTCTTTTCCTTTATTCGCAACCCTTTGCCGAATCCGAATTTTATTCTCATCCAAATTTAAAATTCTAGTAAGAATTCACCTTATACTAATAAGAAGTACTGCTGTTGTCAAGCGTGGAGATTAAGAAAGGAACCACAGAGAACACAGAGAAAAACAAACACACAGAGAACACAGAGATTTTTTGTTGTTTTAACTAAATCCCAAATCCGAAATCCCAACCCCCAAGTTAGGACGCAGATAAACGCAGATCAAAAAGGATTTATTGTTTTTTGAACTCCCAACCCCCAAATCTAAAATCCTAAAGTTGCCGAGGATTTACACGGATAAGCATGGATTTTTTTATTTTTTACAATCCAACCCCATCGCCAAATTGATCTTACATAAAGAATACAAAGTCTTACCTGTTTTCTAACTAAAGTCTAAAGGCTTACTTAAAGTTTTTACATCAACACAGCTTTGCTTGTTTTGGAAAAGCCGTTTGCTTCTATCTTGAAGAAGTAAACACCTTTTGGTCTACCCTTCATATCTATTTCCAACGAATGATAACCGGCACCTTTCTCTTCCACGATCTTTTTTACTTTTGCTCCACGTATATCGTATAAACTGAATTTAACAGAAGCCCTAACAGGCAAAGCGTATCTGACTTCCAATTTGTTACCTACTGATACAGCTTTTAAACTCATCAAATAATTTTCGGGTAAATTAGGAATTGGAACTGCCGAAGGGTCGTTGTTCAATAAAACAGAAACAGTGTTGTCATCCCGATTCGCCACAGCGAGGTCCATATCGCCGTCTCCGTCCAGGTCCGAAGAAAAAACCGAATGAGGATAAGCTCCCGCACCGTAGTCCACTTTTTCTACGAAAGTGCCGTCTCCGTTGTTCAATAAAACAGAGACATTGTTGGAATTATCATTCGCCACGGCGAGGTCCATATAGCCGTCTCCGTCCAGGTCTGAAGAGAAAACTGAATAAGGGGCATCTCCCGCTACGTAGTCCACTTTTTCGGCAAAAGTCCCATCTCCGTTGTTCATTAAAACAGAAACACTGTCGGAACTACTATTCGCGACAGCGAGGTCCATATCGCCGTCTCCGTCCAGGTCTGAGGAAAAAACCGAAAAAGGAAAAGATCCCGATCCCGTACCGTAGTCCACTTTTGCGGCAAAAGTCCCGTCTCCGTTGTTCATTAAAACAGAAACATTGTCGGAAACATAATTCGCGACAGCGAGGTCCATATCGCCGTCTCCGTCCAGGTCCGAGGAAAACACAGAATTAGAAATAATTCCCGCAGCGTAGTCTACTTTTTCGGCAAAAGTCCCATCTCCGTTGTTCATTAAAACAGAAACATAGCCGGAACCACCAATCGCGACAGCGAGGTCCATATTGCCATCTCCGTCCAAATCCGAGGAAAAAACTGAAAGAGGCCAATTCCGCGTACCGTAGTCCACTTTTGCGGCAAAAGTCCCGTCTCCGTTGTTCATTAAAACAGAAACACTGTTGGAATCACCATTCGAGACTGCAAGGTCCATATCGCCATCTCCGTCCAGGTCCGAGGAAAAAACCGAACAAGGAAACCCCCCCGTACCGTAGGCTACTTTTGTCGCAAAAGTCCCGTCTCCGTTGTTCATTAAAACAGAAACACTGTCGGAACTACTATTCGCGACAGCGAGGTCCATATCGCCGTCTCCGTCCAGGTCCGAGGAAAAGATTGAATAAGGAGCATTACCCGCACCGTAATCCACTTTTTCTGCGAATTCGCCAGTTCCTCCGTCTGCCTCAATTGTAAAAGACCATTGGTAGGGACTGGTTAAAGGATTCCCAGTCGTATCTTCGGTGCCCGTGGTCAGGATTGTAGAGACTATTTCTCCCACCTTAAAATCACTATCCGGGTCAAATGTAGCTGTTTTTGTTCCTGAATCGTAACTGTAAGTTCCTGTTTGCAGTCCCGTTCGTAAGCAATGAACAATGAATGTACTGTCGCCTATGGTAGAATCATTCATAGCCTGGTCGAATGTCACCGAGATATTTGTGCTTTTTGATATATTAAGTGCGTTTTGAACCGGGTTTACAGAAACGACTTCTTGGGCGAAAACTAATTCTGTATTGAAAACAAACATTAAAAATAATAATATAATTACTTTTTTGTACACTACTTACCTCCTTAGTATTAATAAGTATACAAAAATTATCAAACTATGTCAAGCGTGGGATTTTAAGAAGAGAACCACAGAGAGCACAGAGAAAAAACAAACACACAGAGAGCACAGAGCCGCACCACACCCAATTTTTATTGTTTGTTTAAAACCCATCCCTACCACACCAAATTATTCTCACACAGAAACACGGAGAACACAGAGATTTTTTGTTTTAACTAAATCCCAAATACAAAATCCCAACCCCCTAAGTTAGGTCGCAGATAAACGCAGATTTAAAAGGATTTTTTGTTTATTAAACTCCCAACCCCCAATTAATCTCACACAAAGGACACAAAGGCACGAAGAAAAAAATAGAGAAATTGAAAAATGGGGAAATTGGGAAACGGGAAAATATTCAACTATTTTCCTATTCAACAATTCAACTCAGATTCAAAGAATCTATTAATAGGATGCAGATAAACGCAGATTTAAAAGGATTTCTTTGTTTGTTTAACTCGAAACTTTAAACGCGAAACCCGAAACTAAAATAAAAAAGGGAGAAAAAATCTCCCTTTTTTATTTTAAATCAGCTTAGCTGATTCTTATTCTTCCACGGAAAACTTGTAAAGAATAGTTTCTTCTCTTTTCTCGCCTGCGTTTAGGATACAGGAAGGAAAGTTTGGCTTGTTCGGTGAATCAGGATAGTACTGCGGTTCGATGCAGAATGCGTAGTGCTGCTCGTATGCTTTGCCACCTTTTCCTTTGAATCCATCAAGGAAATTTCCGGAATAGAATTGAACTCCGGGCATAGTGGCATATATTTCCATAACTCTTCCGCTTTCAGGTTCCACAACTTTACAAGCCATGGAAAGTGGTTCATCTGATTTTGTGATTATGAAATTGTGATCGTAACCACCGTGGAATTTTTTATCGACTTCCGCTATACGTGAGCCTATACTTTTAAGTTCTGTAAAGTCTAGAGGAGTTCCTTCGACACTCTTTATTTCGCCTGTTGGAATTAATCCATCGTCTACAGGTGTATATTCCTTCGCGTTTAATTGTAACTTGTGTTCGAGTATTGTGCCGTTGCCTTCCCCTTTAAGGTTGAAATATGCATGGTTTGTAAGATTCACAGGTGTTGCTTTATCTGTTTTAGATTTTAATACTATTTTTAATTCATTGTTATCGTTAAGAATATATTCTACGGTATTTTCGAGATTCCCGGGATATCCTTCTTCTCCGTCTTTGCTGAGATACGTGAGTTTTACTCCTGCTCCTTCATCCGTTTTTAGTTCCTCTCCTTTCCATACTTGTTTTCCGAAACCTTTAATGCCGCCGTGTAGATGATTCTCTCCGTCGTTTGTCGCCAGAGTATATTCTTTTCCGTCTAATGTAAACTTGCCTTTTGCGATACGGTTTGCATATCGTCCGGCGATTATTCCCTGATATGTATTATCATTGACATATCCCTCGAGGTTGTCGAATCCCAAGATGATGTCGGCAAAGTTTCCGTCCCTGTCCGGAACTTTAAGAGAAACCAGAGTCGCTCCGAATTCACTGACTTTTAACTCTACACCGTTAGCGTTTTTAATGGTATAAATATTAACTGTTCTTCCGTCAGGAGTTTTTCCGAATTCTTCTTTTTTAACTCCTGTTGCAGATGATGCGCTTTCCGCACAGCTTAAGAAAAAGATGAGTGATGTAAACGGTATGAGTTTTTTAGATAAGTTTAATTCCATTATTACCTCCTTTTTATTTCCTTATGGTTAAACTTATAAAATAGTTTATTGAAAATCAAAAAAAAGTCAACCGAAAAAAAACAATTTAACCACAGAGCGCACAGAGGAACAAAAAACACACAGAGATCGCAGAGAAGAAAGTTTGTGTTGTTAAAAAACCAATCTCAACCCCCAAATTAATCTCACACAAAGACACCAAGACACAAAGGCAAAAATAGTGTTGTTCAAGACTCACCCATCACCCCAAATATTCACATGTAGAACTTGTATTTTTTTATCAGTGTGTATCCGTGGTAATTTTTATAGTTATTGTGTTGGTTGACATAAACAGCCCAACAGACCAACAATTTTATTCCCTTGATGAAGTAGTTAGATATCATTATACTAATGTCACCAATATCGGAAAAATTAGGGGGAAATATGAATATTTTAGTAAGGATTTTATTGTTGAGTTCAGTAATGTTTTTTACAATTTCCGGCTTTAGCGAGCTTACTGTTATCGATACGATTCATGTCGGACCCGAAGCTGGGAATGGATTGGTTCCTTCTTCTGTTTCCATAAACCCGCTTACGAGCCGGATCTATGTCGCGAATTTCACAAGCAACAATGTTAGCGTAATCGATGGTGCTACTGATTCGGTAATTGCTGTTGTGGGAGTTCTTAATTCTCCTGCGGGAGTTGGTGTGGATCCGCAAGTGAATAGAATCTATGTAGCTAATATGTACAGCGATACTGTTTCCGTGATCGATGGTGCAGGTGATTCGGTAATTGCTACGATTGAGGTTGGTGGTAGACCGCACTCAATAGCAGTGAATTCAGAGGCAAACAGGATTTATACGGCAAATAGATTTGGGTTAAGTGTTTCCGTAATCGACGGGTCAGGTGATTCAGTTGTTGCTACGATTGATATTGGTAGGCATCTTAGTGAGATTGCCATGAATCAAGAGACAAACAGAGTCTATGCGACAGGTCATATAGTTGACAGTGTTTTCGTAATTGATGGAGCAGGCGATTCAATTATTACTATTATTGGGGTTGGAAATGGTCTCGATGATATTGACGTAGACCCTAAGACAAACCGTGTATATGTTACGAATGGGTTTGATGATAATGTTTCTGTAATAGATGGTGCCGGCGACTCTATAGTTGCTACGATTAATGTCGGAGATGATCCAAGAGGGATTTGTGTAAACTCGAAGACAAACCGTATCTATGTGGCTAATTATGAAGACACCAATGTTTCCGTAATCGATGGATCGGGTGATTCGGTTCTTACCATCATTGGGGTTGGATTTTGCCCTGAAGAAATTGGCGTGGATTCTATAAATAACCTTATATATATTTTGCATTCCGGCGCTAATAGTATTTCCGTAATAGATGGGTCGAGTAATTCGGTGGTCGATACGGTTCTGCTTGGAGTTTATGTTAATGGTATTGCCGTGGATTCCCTTACGGGTGAGATTTATGCGACAAGTAGATATAATAGAAGTGTTTATAGGATCGATGGAACAACCAACATGGTAATTGGTGCTATTGAGGTTGGAGATGAACCACGCGCGGTTGCTGTAAACCAGGAGACAAAGCGCGTCTATGTTGAAAATGACATTAGCGATAATCTTTCCATAATCGACGGCGAAGGTGATTCGGTTATTACCACTATTGGGGGGATCGGAAATACGGGCCTTGGAATCGACGTAAACGCTAAAGAAAACCGTATCTATGCGGTTGGTGGGAATAGCGTTACCGTGATCGATGGGTCAGGCGATTCGGTCCTTACTACTATCGGGGTTGAAAATGCCCCCTGGGCAGTTGGTGTAAATCCAGTTACAAACAAGATATACGTGTCGAATAGCGGTCGCGACAATGTTTCCGTGATCGATGGGTCAGGCGATTCGGTCCTTGCTACTGTTTGGGTTGGATATTACCCCATTGCAATCGATGTTAATCCCCTGACAAATCGTATCTATGTGGCGAACAATGGGGATGACAGTGTTTCTGTGATCGACGGAGCAGGCGATACGGTGATTACTACTATTGGGGTTGGTTCTTCCCCGACGGGAGTTGGTGTAGAACGACAGGCAAATCTTATCTATGTTGTAAATCATGGTCAGCACAATGTTTTCGTGATTGATGGAACGTTAGATTCTGTTGTTGATTCACTCGCGGTTTGTATGTGGCCCGAAGATGTTGCGGTAAATCCGCAAACACGTGATATATATGTGAGTTGTCCCAACGAAGGAACTATATTGGTGCTCAGGCAAGAGCCTTCAGAAGTGAAAGAATCTATCGGGAATCCGCAAGTCCTTAATTTAAAAATCGACCCTAATCCCTTCAGTAGAAGTACACAACTTGTTTTAGATATTCCTGTTGGCAGCAGGGGAAAGAATATAGATTTTTCAATCTATAATGTAAGTGGTAGACTGGTCAAAACTTTTTCTAATATAAATACCGGTTCTTCCCGAATTATCATTCCGTGGGATGGGAGAGGTAATTCAGGAGAAGACTTAAGCTCCGGGTTATATTTCGGTATTTTACGAGTAGGAGAGAAAGAAACGCAGAAAAAAATGATTATGATCAGGTAACTGAGTCATGAGTCTGGCGTCTTGAGCCTTGAGTCAAAAACGAAAATAAAAGGCTTTGTGTTCTTTGTGTCTTTGTGCCTTCGTGTGATAATATTTTTTTGGAGTTGTGGGTGGGATAAAACAACACAATTTTTTTTGTTCTCTGTGTTTCTCTGTGTTCTCTGTGGTTAAATAATGTTTTGGGGTTGGGGATGGTTTTAATCAAAATCAATCATTGCCTTGATTACCCTATCCCGGTATCCTTCCACTATTTCAAATGCAAGCGGGGCGTCTTTAATCTTAAAATTATGTGTTGCCATGAAATCCACGTTTATCTTACCTCTTGATATCAAATCGATTGCTTTCTGTATACAGTTGTTTTGTCTGCGGATGTTCTGAATAGATATCTCTTTTCTGCGGATTTTGTTGATATTAAAAGAGATTTCATTAGGTTCTGGTATTCCTATAATTATGAGCTTTCCTCCGGGTTTTAGTAAATCGATTGCCTGGTCCAGTGCTTCCTGTTTGCCTGCGCATTCGAATACCGCGTCTAATTGTTCGGGTTCTGCCTTTTTTATTTTTTCTACAATGTCTACCAAATCAGGATTTCCGATCCAATCCGCTCCGGCTTTCTCTGCGGCAATAAGACGGTCTTCTATTTTATCGGTCATAAAAATCTTTTTCACGCCTTTTATTCGGGAGGCAAGAAGGACGCATAACCCAATAGGCCCAGATCCGAGAATGCCGATTGTTTTTCTTCCAGGGTTATCGAGAAAAGAAGCAGAATAAACTCCTATCGATAAAGGTTCAACCAATGCGCCTTGAATAAAACTCATAGAGGAACTTATTTTATAGCAGTTTTCTTGAGGCATTACTATATATTCGGACATACAGCCTTCGAGCTCGCCCGGACATCCGAGGAATTTTAAGCTACGGCATGTATGCCGTCTTCCGCTTTTGCACTGGTCACATTTTCCGCAGGATACCGCTGGTTCTATTGCTACGTGGTCTCCCTTTTTGACCCGTGTAACTCTGCCGCCTACTGCTTCGACTATCCCGGAACATTCATGTCCAATTGTAAAAGGGAATTTAATGACCTGGTTTCCGATTCTTCCTGTGGAATAGTAGTGAATATCGGAACCGCAGATTCCTACTTTACGTATTTGAAGTAAGACATCGGTGGTTTTTTTTATCTCCGGTTTAGGTATTTCCCGGAATCCAAACTTACGAATACCGGTTAAAGTTAGCGAGTTCATGAGTTATTATGAGTTGTTAGCTCAACTCATCAAAACGGATTTTCGTCAGGATAGAGCGTGCCCTCTGGTTGATTGTAAGAAACATCTTCGATTCTCAGTACTTTCATAGCAGCAAACAGCGCTTTACCTGCATGTTTAAAAGCAACGCCGGTATGGTGCGGAAATTTTTTACCTATGAGGACGTGTCGGTAGAATCTCCCCATTTCTTTTATTGCAAAAACGGCTGTACTACCGAAAGTTTGGGGATTTATATTCAGAATTTCACCTTCGGCAACATAAGAACGGAGAATTGTATCGGCCGTCGACTGTAGACGGAAAAGTGTAATTTCACCGGGTTTTATCTGACCTTCAAGAGTTCCTCTTGTTATATCCGGTTCTTTTTTGTCTGGTTCCATTAAACGGTTCATGATAAGCTGAAATTTCATCGCTCCGCCAACAAGGCAGGAAGAAGACACATTACCGCAGTGAAACCCCATGAAGAGATCTGTATGTTTATATTTGCCGATTTTGTTCCTTGCTTTTTTATATATATCAGTTGGAACTGTATTGTTTATATCGAGTATAGCTGGTGGCAATTCTGTGGCACATGCAGCTATATATTCACTCAAAGCTCCATAAATATCAGCTTCGCATGCTACGGGTATTCCGCGTGCTGCGAGTCTAGAGTTGACAAAACAGGGTACGAATCTAAAATATTTTTCAAAAGAAGGCCAGCATTTATTCGCAAATATTCCGTATTCCGAAGCTCCTAAATTATCCTCCATGAATTTCATAAGCGCGATTTCGTATTGTGCAAGTTTATTTAGGAGTTCGGGATAAGTATTTCCTGCTCCCAGTTCTTTTGACATATCTAATGCGACTTTTTTGATATTCGGATTGCCCTTTGCCGAGTTGTATATATCGTATAAGTCCAGTTCGCTATTTTCCATTATTTCCACACCTAAATCATAGAGAGGTTTGATAGGCGCGTTGCATGTAACAAAATCGAAAGGCCGGGGTCCAAAGGAGAATATTTTTAGTTTTTTTAGGGCTATGAGTATTCTTGCGACCGGGATAAAATCTTTTATCATATCGGTTATTTCGCTTGCATTACCCACGGGATATTCCGGTATATATGGTTTTATGCTCCGTAACCCCGAGTTATAAGAAGTGCTCAACAATCCGCAGAAAGCGTCACCCCTTCCGTTAATGAGGTGTTTTCCTGTTTCTTCCGCTGCAGCAGCAAACATAACAGGGCCGCTAAATTTTTGAGCCAGCATTGACGTGGGGCCTTCCGGTCCGAAATTGCCCAGATAGATGACAAGCGCGTTGATATTTTTATTTTGAATTTCTTTAAGCGCTTTAAGCACATCTTTTTCATTCTCGACTATGGTTTCAATCTCGGTTATTGAGACTTTTTTCGATTTGCATGCAGTTAATACTGCTTTTCTCCTTTTTCGAGATAATTCGATAGGGAAACAGTCTCTGCTTACCGCAATGATACCAAGATTGATTTTTGGTATATTTTCCATTTTATTTCTCCTTAATTTTTTTGTCCGTAGTAGGCATTCGGACCGTGCTTTCTATTATAGTGTTTTTTTAAAATACTTTCGGGTAAATCTTTGCATTGTGGATTAAGCTGATAAGTTCCGAAAGCCATTTCTGCAGTAATTTCCAGAATATGACTGTTTTCTGCCGCATCATGGGGTGTTTTTCCGAAGGTAAAAGGCCCGTGACCTCTGACTAAAACTGCAGGCATCTCAATAGGGTTTATATCTGCAAAACGTTCGATGATTACCGTTGCTGTATTTTTTTCGTATCCCTGTTCTATTTCTTCTTTCGATATGAATCTTGTGATTGGTATAGACCCGTTGAAACTATCCGCATGTGTCGTGCCGAGGCAGGGGATTTCCTTTCCGCTCTGTGCAAACATTGTGGCATATTTACTGTGCGTATGGGCAATGCCGCCGATGTCGGCGAAAGCTTGATATAATCTTAAATGTGTAGGAGTGTCTGATGAAGGCTTATGCACGCCTTCAACAACATTGCCGTCCAGATCAACAATGACCATATCACTAACTTGCATTACGTCATAAGATAAACCGCTTGGTTTAATTACGACTAATCCCTCTTTATGATCTATGCCACTTACATTACCCCAGGTCAAAGTAACAAGTTTATATTTGACCAGGTCCAAATTTGCGATGAATACCTTTTCTTTTAATTCGGAAAGCATTATTCTCCTTTTCTTTGCTGGTCTCTTATCTCCAGTAAATCTTCCATAACATTATGCATTTTCCCAGACCATTCTTCTGTTCCGAATGCGTCATGTAGTTGTTTGTATAAGATATATAATTTTTTATATATTGAATGATTCGAGGGAATAGGTTCGAATATGCCTTTCGTACCGGTGATCGCATTTTGAGCTTCAAGTATGCTCGAAAAGCCGCTTTCCTTTTTTCCCGCGGCTATCGCGCCGAAGATTGCCGCACCCAGTGCGGGAGTCTGTTCGCTCCTAGAAACTTTCATCGGACGCCCTGTTATGTCTGCGTAGATTTGCATTAAAAAAGGACTTTTGGAAGCTAATCCGCCACAGTTTACTATTTCCTTTACCTGTACCCCGTATTCCTCAATTCGATTTATAATTGTTAAGGCACCGAACGCGGTCGCTTCGATTAAAGCTCTATAGATTTCATGCGGTTTTGTATGTAATGTTTGTCCGAGTAGCAGGCCGCTGAGGCGTACGTCTACAAGAATAGTACGGTTTCCGTTGTTCCAATCGAGGGCTAGTAATCCATGTTCGCCTACTTTTTGCTTCCCGGCTTCAATGCTGAGATTTTCAAATTTTTCATCAACCGTTTTTCCGTATTTTTCGGGTACCAGATTGTTCACGAACCATAAGAATATGTCTCCGACAGCGGATTGCCCCGCTTCTATTCCGAAATAATCCGGCATCACCGAGCCGTCGACAATTCCGCATACACCGGGTATATCCGAGAGTTTTTTTCCATGAGGCGAAACCATAATATCACAGGTACTTGTGCCGAGTATTTTAACCAGTGTTCCTGGCTTCACTCCGGCACCTACAGCTCCCATATGTGCGTCAAAAGCTCCTACTGCAATTGCTGTTCCGGATTTTAACCCCAAGTCTTGCGCCCATGTGTTTGATAATTTTCCAGCTAATTGGTCGGATGGAAATGCTTTATCATATAATTTATCTCTAAGGTCTGCCAGAGCAGGGGATAGGGCAGAAAGAAATTCTTTATCCGGTAAGCCTCCCCAGCTATCGTTATACATAGCCTTATGCCCTGCGGCGCAGATACTCCTTTTTATTTTATCGGGACGAGTCTCTCCCGTTAATATTGCAGGTATCCAGTCGCAAATTTCCACAAAACTTTCCGCCGCATTGAAAACGTCGGGATCGGTGTTATAACAATGTAGTACTTTACTCCAGAACCATTCGGATGAGTAAGTACCACCGATTTTACTTAAGTATTGAGGTCGGATTTTTTTTGCAAGCTCCGTAATTTGAGCGGCTTCCGAATATCCGGTATGATCTTTCCATAACCATGCCATCGCGTTTAAATTATTTTTAAATTCTGGCAAGAAACAAAGAGGGATACCTTCGCTGTTAACAGGCATGGGACTGCTTCCGGTTGTGTCTATTCCGATTCCGATAATATTTTCAGCGTTGAAATCTAAAAATTTTTCCCTGGCTTCAAGAATTGATTTGATGATTGTTTCTTTTATAGCTTTTATATAATCTTGGGGGTTTTGTCTGGCGAGGTTAGGTTCCTTTGGGTCGATCAGAATTCCAGCATGTCCGGAAGGATAAGAAAAGACGTAACTTGCAAGTTCATTGCCGTTACTAAGATCAACAATAAGACTGCGGCAGGAATTAGTCCCGAAATCCAATCCTATTGCATATTTTTTCATTTTTCTCCTTTCATGGATAATTTTCTTCTCATGCTTCCTCCGGCGACGGCAATTATTATAACAAGCCCAAGTATTACCTGCTGCCAGAATGCGGAAACGTTTAAAAGCACGAGTCCGTTTGCAAGAACACCCATGATCGAAGCACCGATTAGAGAACCAAGAACAGAGCCTTTACCTCCCATTAAGTCCGTGCCTCCGATAACAACGGCTCCTATAACGCTGAGTTCATAACCTGTACCTGTAATGGGTGAACCTTGAGATAAACGGGACGCGAGCATTATTCCTGCCAGACCGCTTAAGAATCCCGTAATACTATAAACCAAAATTTTAATTTTATTTACGTTTACTCCCGATAGCCAGGTGGCTTTTTCGTTGCCTCCTGAAGCATAAATATATCTTCCCCAGATAGTCCGGGATAAGAATAAATATCCTAAAATATATACAATTATCATTATTATAACAGGAACAGGCATTCCTAATAATCTTCCTTCGGCAAGGCAGCCAAAGCATTCCGGTAGTCCTGTGATTGGCCAGCCTTTTGTGATGACCAGTGCCAAACCTCTTGCAATATTCATCATACCGAGAGTGACTATGAAGGGCGGCAAGTCCCATTTGACTATAATTATTCCGTTTACAAAACCGAGAAATGTACCGCACAGTAAAGCCGTGCTTATTCCCGGGGCTAGACCGAGTTTTTTGATAAATAATGCCGCAAGAACGTTTACCAGTCCGAGAACTGCTCCTACGGACAGGTCTATTCCCGCTGTAAGAATTACCATAGTCATTCCTACACTTATAATTGCGATAAAAGAGACCTGTTTCATTACGGTGAATATATTGTATACCGAAAGGAAATTCGGAGTGGCAAAAGAAAGAATAGTACATATTGCTAAAAACGCTATAAATATGCCGAATTCTGTACTTTTAAAAATAGATTTAAAATCCATCTCTTTACTCTCTTAATTTCGTAGAGCCGCGTGCTGCATAATTTTTTCCTGAGTTGCTTCTTTCCTTAAAAATTCGTGGGTTATTTTTCCTTCCCGCATCACCAATATTCTATCGCTTATGTTTATAATCTCAGGTAACTCCGAGGAGATTAGAATAATCCCTATTTTTTCTTTCGCCAGGTTGTTTATAAGCGAATATATTTCGTTTTTTGCCCCTACATCTATACCGCGTGTAGGGTCATCTAAAATAAGTATTTTTGGGTTTATAGCAAGCCATTTGGCTATTACTATCTTTTGTTGGTTTCCGCCGCTTAAGTTCTGGGTTATCTCTTTGTTGTTTGGTGTTCTTATATTAAGACTTTTGCAGTATTCGTTTGCAATTTTTTCTTCCTCTTTTTGTTTTACGAATCCATAGGCGTTTATTAGGGGTAGTTTTGTTATATTGATATTATCTTTTACCGAACGACTCAAAATAAGCCCTTCTTTTCTTCTGTCTTCCGGCACGAACCCCATTTTCATTTTAATTGTTTCAAAAAGAGAGTTTGTTTTTACTTTCTTTCCTTTTATATATACTTCGCCGCTGTCCGGAGGTTCTATGCCGAAAATTCCCCGCATTACTTGCGCTTTTCCGGAGCCAACCAGTCCCGCAAAACCCAATACTTCTCCTTCGTGAAGCTGGAAATTGATATCTTCATATTTTGATTTTTTTGTAAGATTTTTGACTTCCAGAACGATTTCCCCTCGTTTTACTTCTATTTTAGGGTAAAAATCCTTTAGTTCTCTTCCGACCATCATCTGTACTATTTTACGGGGATTCGTATCCGTGGCGTTAAGGGTGCCGACATAATTTCCGTCGCGCAGAACGGTTACCCTATCGGATATTTCAAGGACTTCTTCAATTATATGGGAAATAAAAATTATTGAGACATTTTTTTCTTTCAATTCCCGAATTATCTTAAAAAGGGTTTCTTTTTCGGATTTCGTTAAAGCCGATGTAGGTTCATCCATAACTATTATTTTAGAAGAAAAAGACAGAGATTTTGCTATTTCTACCATCTGCTGTTCTGCCACACTTAATTCGCTTACGAGGGTTTTCGGGTCTTTCTTCATACCTATTTTTTCCAGGAAAAATTCGGCATCCTGGTATAATTTTGAAAAATCAACAAAGGCGGAATGTTTGCGGGGTTCTCTGCCTATGAAGATATTTTCTGCAATACTGAGATTTGGTATGAGATTGAATTCCTGGTATATTACGCTTATACCTAAGTCCAAGGCGTGTTTCGGGCTGGTCATTTCCACTTCGTTGCCGTCCAGGATTATTGTACCTTCATCCTTTTTGTAAGCACCTGCGAGAATTTTAAAAAGGGTGGATTTACCTGCTCCGTTTTCACCGACTAAAGCGTGTACTTCTCCGGCCTTTAAATTAAAATTAACCTTATTTAGCGCTTTTACCCCGGGAAAAGTTTTGGATACATTTTCCATCTCTAAAATGTATTTATTTTTGATTTTCTTTTTCATCCGCAGTAAATTTATCTGCCTACTTAATCTTATTCTTTCGGGAAGTGTTCGTCTATATTTTCGTCCGTTACGAAAATTATTCCGGTATCTATGATTCCGTCCACGGCTTTGAGTTCTTCGGGAAGCTGGAGCTCTTTCTCCATATGAATATCATAAAGAACTTTAATGCCCACATACCCCATCATATACGGTCTCTGTCCTACTGTTCCCTGGATGTATCCCTGTCTTATAAAATCCAGGGTAATAGGTACTGTATCGAACCCTACTACTTTGATTTCTCCTTTTTTATTCAGGGCTTTCACCGCGCGGGCAGCACCTGGTGCCGCAGGTGCATTAAATCCTGCAAACGCCAGAAGATCGGGATGGGATTGCAAAATTGCTTCTGCCTGACTGAAAGCGAGGGATTCATCATCATTGTTTGCCTGTAGTGTTACTATTTCCAGATCGGGGTAAGCGGCAATTGCATCTTTGAAACCTTTGATTCGTTCGTTGAGGTTCATTGCACCGAGTCCCCCAGTAAGCAGAGCTATTTTTCCTTTCGTCCCCGCTATCTTTATAAAATGTTCGCCCATAATTTTTCCCGCCTGATAATTATCCGTTCCCACATAATAACTACGCCTACTTTTGGGTGAATCCGAATCGAAAGTTATTACAGGAATCCCTTTTTCGGTTGTACTTTTAATGATTGCTTCCACAGCTTCGGGTTCGTTGGGCGAAATTCCTATTCCCGCTACTTTACTTGAAATAGCTCCTTCTATTATGGATATTTGCAGAGCGCTGCTTGCCGTTGGCGGACCGTTGAAAATAGCTTTTACTCCAAGTTCTTTTGCCATAGCGTTCATTCCTCTTTCTACTTCTACCCAGTAAGGATGCCCGACCGATTTTGGAACGAGTATGAAAGTCGCAGTTACTGATTTCTTTCCGCAGCCTGTATTCAATAACGGCATGAATATAATTGTCAAACTAAAAAGGTACATTAATACTTTTTTCATTTTAAAAGACCTCCTTTTTTCTTAGTCTATACACTTTAATGAGAATTTTATAGATGTCAAGACCGAATCCCCACCCAGCCCCTCTTTTTTTACCACAGAGGGCACAGAGGAAAAGATAATGTACTTAACCACGAAACATACAAAATACACCAAATTTTTTATTGTGTTTTTCAAAACTCCTCTCAACCCACCATAGAGGAACAACAAATTACACGAATATCACGAATTTTTTATAAAAATTGCCCCATAGGGCCCAGAGAAAAAACGAACACACAGAGAACACAGAGAAAAATCTGTTGTTTTTAACTCCCAGCCCAACCCCAAAGAAATATTCTCGCACAAAGGCACAAAGAGCACAAAGAAAAAAAGAACACACAGAGGACACAGAGTTTTTATTTGTTTTTACTACCCGAAACTTAAAATTTTAACTCACACAAAAAACACAAAGATTTTATTTGTTTTTTTACTAATTTTCCAATTAACCAATCAACTAATTAACTATGTTTATTCCCACGGCGGGTTTTCGGGCAGGGATTTATCGAATTCTTCGAGAAGAGAAGCTGCATAATCTCCTTTGAATTTACCGTCAAGGAACTTATCGATTCCTTCCTTATAAAATAGCTCCCATGATTTTTCTTCGTTGCCCGGTATTATCGGATAAAATAGAGCGTTATTAGCCTCGGCAGCTTTCAAGTCTCCGGGTGCATCGCCTATCATTAAGATATGGTCTTCTTTATATTTGCCGCTTGCAGCCAGTTGAAGATGTTCTTTCTTTTTTCCCATTTCCTGTCCCGCAATAACTCTTGCATATCTGTCAATGTTATGTTCTTCCCATTCCCTTTTTAACGCTTCCGTCGGTGTTGATGAGACCACTATTATATCTGCTTTTTTCGAGAGCTTTTCGATACTTTCTCGTGCCCACGGGAAAGGCGGTATCCCTTTTACTATTTCTTTTATGCTCCAGTTGACCTTCTCGCTCCAGGCAAGTGCAAGCTCCAGTTCTTTTCTTTCGTCGTCGCTTTTTGCCTGGTTAATTGCCGTTTTGAGCCCTTCGTTACTGAGAAGACTTTTTGGGTCGTCCACCCATTTGAAATAATAAGGGAACTGGGGGACTTTGAATTTTCTGACTTTTACCATCGGGTGTGACGGCAGGAGTTCACTTATTATGCGTTTTAAAGTTATGTGCCTGTTGGCTCCCCGTGTTTTTGAAAAAAGGTCTGCAAAATCTTTGCACTCTCTTGCTGCGAGCTCTACCGGTTGCAGATTGAAGTATCCTATCATCCACGGACAGAAACATTCGCGCTGTTTTATTCCCATCGTATCGAAAACGCATCCGTCGGAATCTATTCCGACGAAAAATTTATGTTTGGGTTTGAATTCTATTAATGGTTTCTGAGATTCGCTAACCATATACTCTCCTTAATTTGTTCCAGGATTTTTAACACAGAGACCACAGAGATTTTTATTTTGTTTAACCACAACCCACCACCCTAGTAAAACACCGAGATCACAGAGCCCACGCAACCCCACCCCAGATTTTCTATTTTCTTTTTTTCTCTGTGTGCTCAGTGTGTTTTTATTTTTAGATACAATCATTTCTCTGTGTACTCTGTGGTTTGTTTTTTAGCGATATGCTTCCGGGGTGTATTCGGTTAGCTTCTTATCCGCGAATATAGGTTTAAATCTCGCAAATCGCATAATTCCGTTTTCTATCGGAATACGAGCCCAATCTTCACCGATTAAGGGTCTTGCGTAATCTATAAAGTCGTCCGTTACGTCGATTCGGCTGGACGAAATCCAGTTTGCAGGGAAAGACCTTTCCGAGTTGGCAACTTTTTCCAGAGGTACTTTGTCATAGTAGACTTCGTACTTACTACTTTCTTTTCTTAAGATCGTTGCCATATAGCCGGACTCTCCCTCAGATGCAATCAAAACAGCTTTTTCGCCAACCTTATAGGCTTCGTCGAGGTCGACAGTGGAAGCGTAAACGATGGCGTTTCTCTGATCCGTTCCCGGAACCTGTCCTCTTGCCAGACCGTTCGCTTTAAGACCAACTTTGTTGAGAAAGTTGGTGACTATCTGTCCGACCGTGATTTCGCTTGAAGAATATTCGGTATGTCCGAAAAGGTCCTTTCTCTCTCCGATATCTCCAAAGGGAAATCCTTCGCTAACCACTACAATTATCCTTCCGCTTCTTTTTAATTCGTCGTTGACGTTATCCGCAAGTTCCGAAAGATTGAGCTTACTTTCAGTAAGGTAAATCTGAAGAGGCATTTCGCGCTCGGGGTCGGCAAGTCGGGCAGCTGCGGGTATATACCCGATCTTCCTTCCCATAGCCTGAATCACAAGCACGGGGTCGCTCGGGCACGAACCCATATTTTCCTCGTTGGCGTTTTGAGTGTAAAGAGCCCAGTATCTCGCCACACTTCCGTAGCCCGGAGTGTGGTCTATCAATTTAAACTCCGAATCGCCTACGTCGTTGTCGATTGTCTTTGGTATTCCCGTGGCGACGAGGTCGAGGCCCCTTTCTTTCGCAAGTATGCCGACTTTGTTTGCAGTATCCATGGAATCGTTTCCGCCTATGTAAAATAAATATCCGATCCCGTGGGCTTTGAAAACTTCGACGATACGCTCGAAATCTTCCTGCTGTTTGCTCTTGAGTTTATAACGGCAGGTTCCTATTGAACCAGCGGCGGGCGTAGTTTTAAGCAAATCTATTTCTTTTTTATCTTGAGCGCTGATGTCCAGTAATTCTTCTTTTAAGACTCCCTCTATCCCGTGAAAGCCTGCATATATTTTACCGAATTTATCCGGGAATTTTTTGCAGGTTTCGATGACTCCGCGGAGGGAATTGTTTATGACCGGCGTTGGTCCGCCTGATTGTGCTACTAATATATTTTTATTTTTGCTCAATTTCAACCTCACATATTTTTTATTTTAAACGATACAGGGTTTCACCTGCATTATGTACGAGAAGAATCCTTTCGTCTTCTTTATTCTCCCAGTCGGATAAGTCTATCGACTTCGGGTCTTTGTAGCCGAGATTTATTTTTTTGCATCGTTCTTCGGGTATACTCGACGCAAGAAAGACATTTATTCTGGGTTTTTCTACTCCATTTTTATAGGTACCTGTTCCTTTTACGTGGGTGGAATGAGCTTTGATTCCTCCGGGAACCCAGGAAAATTTTTCTTTCTGTGCCAGGAAATAGTCTCGTACATGATATCCGACTTTGTCTATAATCTTTCCGTGTGTGTAAGAGACTTCCGTGATATGGGGAGCGTAAATGATAAGTTCTCCGCCTTCTTCTACGACATTTTCGAGCTTATACATAACTTTACCCGCGGTCCACAGGTCGTCATACATTTTTGGGGCGATTCCCAGTACTTTCTTGAAGGCTTTATCCTTATAAATTATGTTTAATTTGCTTGAAAGATCCGCTGCTTTTGACCACGCTTCTTCGGGTTCTCCGATAAATAAACCGCTCAACTTTTTGTCTTTAATAACAAGACTAAAGCAAAGTTTTGGTTTTTTTATAAATGAGGAAGCAATATCTATAACCTTTCTGACAGGCGTGTCTTTCGTGCCGTTGATCTCGGGATTTGTTATAAGAGCTCCCAGCCAGTGGAAGAAATGTAATACTTCTGGGCCTGAAATGCCGGGAAAGAAATATTTGTTTCCCCCTGAAAAACCAACAACTTCGTGGGGGAAAACAGGCCCTACGATAATAAGGAAGTCGTAGTCCAGAATTATTTTGTTGACCTGTACTTCGACGCTTTCTTTTAATAACCCTTGAGTTATTTCTTCGATTTTGTTTTCGGGTATTACTCCAATAGATGTAAGAGATTTTGGATTATCCCATTCGTGATTAAAGAAATCGACGGATTTATATTTCTTTTCTTTTTCTTCCTGTGAAATTCCCACGAGTTTTAGAATTTGTTCCCTTTTCATAGGAGGATGTGTGCCAAGAGCAATAAGAAAATCCAGTTTTTTGGCTTTTCTTTCGAGTTGGTCGGTTATTGTCTTAAAGAAGAGATTTACCGGAGCGCTGCGCGTATGGTCCGGAATTATTACAAGAACTTTTTTATCTGTACAATCGATCTCCAATAGAGCTTTTATGGAGAGTTCGACTGCTTCCGTGTCAGAAAGATAGCCCTTCTCCAATCCTTTTCCTACTGCCATTCTGTATGAAAAGTTCCTTCCTTGTCTATTCTTTTATAGGTGTGAGCTCCGAAATAGTCCCTCTGTCCCTGTATAAGATTTGCCGGGAGACGTTCTTTTCTATAGCTGTCATAATATCCGAGAGAAGAACTCGTTACAAGACAGGGGATACCGAATTTATTGGCTGTCCGGACGACCTCACGCATGGATTCCTGCATTTTATTTAGAATTTTACCGAAGTGATCGTCGAAAAGCAGGTTTGGAAGCTGACGGTCTTTTTCATAAGCTTTTGTTATATCTCCGAGAAGCTTGGAGCGTATGATACAGCCTCCTCTCCAGATTTTTGCGATATTGGCCAGGTCCAGATCGAAGTTGTATTCTTTCGAGGCATAAGTTAATAATGATAACCCCTGAGTATATGCAAGAATTTCTGAGGCATAGAGGGCGTTGTGTATAATCCGGATAAATTTGTGTTTATCTCCGTCGAATTTAATAGAAGGACCTGATAGTTTTTTCGATGCTTTTACCCTTTCGGATTTATAAGCTGAAAGGAATCTAGCTTCTACGGCTGCGTCTATAGAAGGGATTGATACACCCAGGTCCATCGCATTCTGAGATGTCCATTTCCCCGTCCCTTTCTGGGATGCTTCATCGAGTATAACATCGACAAGAGCTTTACCTGTTTCTTCGTCTATCTTTGCTAAGATTTCTCCTGTTATTTCGATTAGATATGAACCGAGTACACCCTCGTTCCATTCGGAGAAAAACTCGGATTGTTCTTTTGCGCTTAAGTGTAGAACGTCTTTCATCAAATCGTAGGATTCAACGATGGTCTGCATAATGGCGTATTCGATGCCATTATGAACCATTTTCACATAATGACCCGCGCCTCGCGGTCCCATATAATCGCAGCAAGGTTCACCTTCTACCTGAGCTGCAATCTTTTTTAATATAGGAGATACGGCATCATAAGCCTCTTTGTGTCCTCCCGGCATGATGGAAGGGCCTTTAAGTGCTCCTTCTTCACCGCCGCTCACTCCGGTTCCTATATACAGAAGTCCCTTTTCTTCTGCCTCTTTTGCTCTTCTTTCCGTATCTTTAAAGAATGTATTCCCTCCGTCTATCAGTATATCATTTTTAGAGAGAAAAGGGGTTATTTGACTTATTACCGCATCTACGGCCGGACCTGCTTTAACCATTAGTATAATTTTCCTTGGTTGCTCTATTGAATCGACAAATTCTTCTAAGGAATGAGTCCCTATAATGTTTTTACCTTTGGCTCTGCCTTCGATTAAATTATCGACTTTTGAAGTTGTTCTATTATATACGGAAACGGTAAAACCTTTGCTTTCCATATTTAGAGCAAGATTTTCTCCCATTACCGCCAGTCCTATCAAACCTATGTCCGACTTTTTATCCATTAATAAACCTCCCGATGTTTATTATGTTTAAATCCGCTGTAGAACCTCAGAACTTCTGTAAATCAAATATCAAAATGACAGGCAAAGTTGGTCCGTGAGTCGGTTAGTCCGTTGGTCTGTTTTAAAAAACACAACAACATACCCACTCATTAACGCACTAACATATTGTAATTTGTCATTTTTAATATTTAAATTTTCGATGTTCTCTGTGGTTAATATTTTTTGTTTCTTCCTCTGTGTTCTCTGTGCTTTTTTGTTTTTAATTGCATTTATTCTCTGTGTGCTCTGTGTTTAATCTTTTTAAACTCCGCTGAATGCCGAGAATCCTCCGTCTACCGGTATGACTACACCGTGAACAAATTCTGAACCCGGGGAGATTAGCCACAAGATTGTGGAGATAAGATCAGAAGGCTTCCCGAATCTTCTCATAGGGGTATTATCTATGATAGTTTTCCCTCTTTCTGTGAGGGTTTTGTTATCTTTTTCCATTAATAAATACCGGTTCTGTTCCGTAAGGAAAAACCCGGGAGCTATGGCGTTGACTCTTATTTTGGTCGAATAATTGTTAGCCATGTGTGTGGCAAGCCACATGGTAAAGTTGCTTATCGCCGCTTTGGCCGCGGAGTAGGCAGGAATATTCGTTAAAGGAACGAATGCATTCATCGAGGATATATTGAGAATAACTCCTTCTCCCTGGTTTGCAAGAAGTTCTCCGAAGACCTGCGAAGTTAAGAACGTGCTCATAAAATTTAAATTGAATACGGACCTTACAGCTGCTTCCGGCAGGTCAAAGAACGATAGTTCGGCACTTGTCGTAGCCTCAGCCTTGTTTCCTCCTGCGCCGT
>CAYQMH010000029.1:0-26918 GCA_964418485.1 uncultured bacterium
ACAAATTTGAGGTCCGCGCCAGAGATACAGATTTCAATATCGATCCCACCCCTGCTACTTTAAATTTTGTGGTAGCACCTCCCTTCTGGAAGCAACTATGGTTCCTTCTTTCGATAGGCGCCTTAGTGGGCCTGGTCGGCCATCTAACGATTAGAGCAGTTAAAAGCGGCAAAGAATTAGCCGAACGCAATATACGGCTTGAAGAATTCACCACTGCGCTAGAGAACTCCAACAAAGAATTGAAAGAATTTGCACATATAATTTCCCATGATTTAAAAGTACCACTTCGAGGCGTAAATCAATTAGCGGAATGGACATTAGAAGACTATTCTGAAATACTCGATAAAAAAGGTAGGAAGAATCTAGAATTACTTAAAGAGAGAACCAAATTTATGAACGAAATGATTCAAGCATTACTTGAATATTCAAAAATAGGAAGAGATAAAAGCAAAACAGAAGTTATTGATTTAAATAAGTTACTAGAAGAAGTAATCGGTCTTCTTTCCCCTCCTGAAAATATAAGAATTATAATAGAGAACAGACTTCCTAAATATAAAGCAGATAGGGTTCGCTTATCTAATCTCTTTGAAAACCTTCTAAGCAACGCGATAAAATACGCGGATAAAAGCGAAGCGGTTATAAAAGTAAACTGTGTCGAAGAGGATAACGAATGGAAATTCAGCGTATCCGACAACGGTCCCGGCATAGAAAAAAAATACTGGGAGAAAATATTCCAGATATTCGAGACTTTAGACAATAAAAAAACCTACGAAAGCATGGGCATAGGCTTAACAATAGCAAAGAAGATTGTTGAAACAGAGGGAGGCAAAATTTGGGTTGAATCCGAAATAGGTTCAGGAACCACGTTCTACTTTACCCTGCCTAAACAATAAAGAGAATTTAAAATGCCAAGTTATTTAACTAAAAGAATAAACAATAATATCAAACAAATTAATCATATAATTAAGATAATTTTCATTGTTGCAGTCTATTCTTCATATTTTTTAAGCGGAACCATCTATTCGAAAACACCCTCTGAAATTTTTGAAAGAATAACAACGAAAGATGGGTTATCACAATCTACCGTAAATTATATGATTCAGGATAGAAAAGGTTTTATGTGGTTTGCCACATTTGATGGACTTAACAGATATGACGGTTATACTTTCAAAACATACAAACATATTGAGAATGACAGTTCCAGCTTAAGTCATAACGGAGTAGTTTATTTATACGAAGATAAAGATGGTTTTATCTGGGTAATCAGCAATGCCGATGCAGGTCTTTGTAAATTCAATCCCGAAACAGAAAAATTCATTAGGTACAAACATAATCCGGACGATTCAACAAGTATAAGCAGTAATACCATTTACCATCTTATACAAGATAGCAGGGATAATATCTGGATTTGTACGGATAACGCCCTCAATTTATTAATCAAAAATAAAATTGGCGATAAAACCACCGAAAGTTTCAAACGCTTTGATATTTCTTCCATTGAAGGACGATTCACAAAGATCCATGAAGACCGAAATGGAAATTTATTGTTGTTCGCAAATTACGTATATTATTTTGACAGAGAAAGTAAAACTATAAAAAAAGCAAGTAAAACCTTAGAACCTGCTACTGCGGTTTATGAAATAATCTCAATAACTGAGGATAAAGCTGGAAACCTTTGGCTGGGAACAATAGAAACCGGAACCATAAAACTTGTCTACGATGAAAAAACACAGAGCTACCGGCAAGAAGCATTGAAAAAAGCAAATCCGTCCCCCAATAACAGAAATTATGTGTTAATTGATCATAAAGACAGAATATGGATAGCTACAAATAAAGATGGTTTATTTCAATATAATGAAAAGAAAGACCACTTAATTAATTTTTTAAATGATAAGAACGATTTAAATTCAATTAGCGATAATACACTTTTTTCTTTATTTATTGATCGTTCCGGCATATTATGGATTGGCACTTTTAGCCAGGGGCTATGTAAATACGATTTATTTAAAAAGCAATTTCAGCACTTTAAATCTATACCCGGGGATAAAAACACATTAAGCGGGGATGTTATATCCTCAATACATAGTACAACGCCAGGCGAATTATGGATTGGACTGGACAAAGGCGGAGGTGTCAACAGGTTAATTTTACACGATAAGAAAGATCCAAAAGTGATACATTACAAACACAATCCCGCGGATAACAATACAATAGGGAGCGACAATACGCTTTGCCTTGTGCAACGAAAAAATGGTGAAGTTTGGCTGGGAAGTGCATTCGGTTCTATTTCAAAAATAATCCCTGGAAAAGTAGGTACAAAAGAAGTCCCGACCGTAAAAAGATACTTCCTGGAAGGTAGTTGGACATTTTCAATTTACGAAGATAGCCAAGAAACAATTTGGGGTGGCACATGGGAAGGTGGACTTTGGGAATATAAAGAAAAAACTGACGAATTTGTACGTTTTCGAAATGATCCGAACAATCCTTCAAGTATATGCGACGATATTATCTGGGCTATCGCGGAAGACAATAGCGGAAATCTCTGGATAGGGGGGCATGGCAAAGGATTAAGCATTTTACCGGCAAAAGAAAAGAATAAACCAAACCCAGAATTTATAAATTTCAAATACGAAGAAGACAACCCCCGGAGTTTGAGCAGTAATACGATTAATGCGTTTTGCCAAGATCATACAGGAAACATGTGGATAGCCACAGCGAGTGGTTTGAACAAGGTAGCGAAAAAGGACAACGACTTAACCAATAATAAATTATCGTTTATTTCATATCACATAAAAGATGGTTTGCCCACTGAAGGTATTGTTGGCATTGTCGAAGATAATAATGGGAATTTGTGGCTCAGCACTTCAGAAGGTATTTCGAAATTCGACTTATCGGACACCTCATTTACAAACTATACTGAAAGTGACGGCTTACAAAGCAATGAATTTTGGCACAACGCTTATTTTAAAGATCAAAATGGAAGAATATATTTTGGAGGTCAAAACGGATTTAATGCCTTTTGGCCTGATAGCATAAAAGCAAATCCCTTCCTTCCTAATGTAGTTATTACCGACATAAAATTATTTAATAAATCAGTCGAAATTGGCGAAAAAATAAACGGGGACGTAATCATTTCAAAATCCGTAAGCGAAACCTCCCAAATTGTTCTCTCTTATAAGAACAATATTTTATCGTTAGAGTTTGCTGCTTTGCATTATACCCAACCTGATAATAACAGATACGCTTATAAAATGGAAGGATTTGATAAAGAATGGACCGAAACAAGTGCAGATCGCCGTTTTACAACCTATACGAATCTCCCTGCCAGGAAGTACATATTTAAAGTAAAAGCATCTAATTGCGATGGTATCTGGAATGAAGAAGAGACATCTCTGGAGATAACTGTCACTCCCCCCTTCTGGAAAACAATATGGTTCAGGCTTTTCATAATAGTTTTGACAATACTATCCGCTTATACAATACACTTAGTTAAAGTAAGGAATATCATAGAATATGGTCGTAAACTTGAGATTAAGGTAGCGGAAAGAACACAGGATTTAAAAAACGTAAACCAAGATTTAGCGGATTTCGCATATATAGTATCTCACGATTTAAAGGCACCACTTCGAGGTATAAACGAATTATCAGGCTGGATATCCGACGATTACTCCAAAGTGCTTGATAAAGAAGGTAAAGAAAATCTCGCGATGCTTAGAGAAAGAACCGAAAAGATGAATAGTATGATTCAAGGTATATTAGAATACTCGAGAGTAGTAAGGACCGAAGAAGAACAAGAAAAAATAGATCTAAACGAACTATTGAAAAATGTAATCGACCTATTGGCACCTCCCGATAACATAAAAATCATAGTAGAGGATAAACTACCTGAATATAATGCAGACCGGACTCGCCTAACCCAGCTTTTTGAAAATCTTTTAAGTAACGCAATAAAGCACTTAGATAAACCCGATGGTATCATAAAAGTTGGATGCGTGGAAAAAACAAAAGAATGGGAATTTAGTATATCCGATAATGGGCCCGGTATAGAAGAAAAACATTTCGATCAAATATTTAAAATATTCCAGACTTTAAAATCGGATCCTACGGGCAAGAGCACAGGGATAGGCCTCACCATAGTTAAGAAAATAATAGACTTATATGAAGGGAGAATATGGCTAGAAAGTGAATTAGGCAAAGGAACCACATTCTATTTTACACTGCCCAAACAATAAAGATGTTAAATAATTTTTACTTACTTTTGCTAATTTGCCTTTCCTCGAAAATTAAGAGTTTAACCATCAAATACTTAACTTTTGGAACGGATTTTTTACGGATAAAAAAATAGGAGGGTAAGTATGAACCAGAAACAAACAATTTTACTAGTCGAAGACGATGAAATAGATATCAAAAGCGTAAAAAGAGCTTTTGATAAACTTCGTATCACGAACCCCTTGAATATAACTCACAATGGCGAAGAAGCGATAAAATATTTAAGAGAAAATAAAAACCGCCCCGGTCTAATTCTTTTAGATCTAAGGATGCCCAGAATGGACGGTATAGAATTTTTAAAAGTCATAAAAAAAGATGAATCTTTAAAAATTATTCCTGTTGTTGTGCTGACAACTTCGAAAGAGCAAGAGGATAAAATAGAAAGTTTCAATCTCGGCATTGCGGGATATATGATGAAACCGGTTAATTATATAGATTTCGTTGAAGTAATTAGAACAATCAAAATGTACTGGACACTATCGGAATCGCCATAATGCAAGAAAAGAAATATCGCGTTCTATTAGTAGAAGATAACAAACTCGATCAGAAAGCATTCAAGCGTTTCGCAGACAAAAATAAACTTCCTTATGATTTAGAAATAGCAGATTCAATTGCAGAATGTAAAAGGATATTAGAATCAAATTCTTTCGATATAATACTTCAGGACTTCGAACTTAAAGATGGGACTGCTCTTGATATACTCCAGCTCGATATAGAGGAACCTGTGGTAATCATAACCGGCGCCGGAAACGAAGAAACAGCCGTTAAATCGATGAAAAATAACGCCTATGACTATATAATAAAAGACACCGGAGGTAATTACCTAAAAGTACTACCTCCGACTATAGATAATGTAATAAAAAGGAAAAGAACAGAAGAACAACTCAAACTTATAAGATATTCTATCGACAATGCTTCCGAATCTACTCTACTACTTTCCACCTCCGGCAAAATACTATTTGCCAATCAATTCACTTTTGAAAAACTAAATTACTCTAAAGAAGAATTATCGACCATTAATTGGAGTAGAATTTGCCCGGAAATGACTGCGAAAAAAACAGGTAAGTTTGCCACACAATTAAAAGAAAAAGGCTCTATTAAATTTGAAGCGACTTATCGTAAAAAGGACGGTACCACTTATCCGGTAAATATTCTCGCCAATTATCAAATTTTTGGTAAGAAGGAATATATTTTCGTATTCGCTCACGATATTACGGAAGAAAAAAAGATAGAAGAAGAGAGACAAAAGATACAAAAACTCGAATCTGTAGCTATCCTCGCCGGAGGAATCGCTCATGATTTCAATAACTTCTTAAACGGTATTATAGGTAATATTTCTCTAGCCATACTGGAAGCAAAAGACAATGAAGGATTATCAAATATTTTAAACGACGCTAAAGATGCAGCAGATATGGCGAAAAACTTAACCAGACAATTGCTTACATTCTCAAACGGCGGCACCCCTATTAAAGAAGCAACCTCAATAGAAAAAATAATAAAAGAAGTGGCTGAGTTCAGTCTAAGGGGATCTAACGTGAGGTGTTTATACGATATACCTAAAGATATATGGAAAGCAGAGGCTGATAAAAACCAGATTGGCCAGGTGATAAGCAATTTAATAATAAATGCGGATCAGGCGATGCCAGAGGGAGGAACAATAAGAATAAAACTCGAAAACACAACCATAAAAGAAGACTCGGCATTAGCTCTTAATGCAGGAAAATATATTAAAATAACTATAGAGGATAAAGGTTTAGGTATCGCAGAAAAACATTTACCAAAGATCTTCGATCCATATTTTACAACCAAACAGAAGGGTAGTGGTCTGGGACTGGCTACGACTTATTCGATTATCGAAAAACACAACGGCTACATCACAGTTGATTCAAAGCTTGGAGTGGGAACAACCTTTTGCATCTATCTTCCGGCTACAACCACACGGGATAAACCCCAAAAAGAAAATTCAGAAGAAGAACAATCGAATGGATTAAAAGGCAGAATATTACTAATGGACGATGAAAAAATCGTAAGAAACGCCTTAAAGAGAATGTTAGAAAAAATAGGTTATGAGACAGAATTCGCTATAGACGGAAAAGAAGCATTAGAAAAATACAAAAAAAGGTTAAAAATCAAAAAACCTTTCGATGCAGTTATTTTGGATTTAACAATTCCGGGAGGTATGGGTGGCAAAGAAACTATCAAAAAAATGCTCGAGTTAGATCCTGACGTCAAAGCAATAGTAGCCAGCGGCTATTCTAATGACTCTGTTATGGCAAACTATAAAGATTATGGATTCAAGGGGATAATAACAAAACCATTCGATACAAACGAGTTGTCAGAAGCCATAAGTAAAGTAACCGAAAAAGAGTGATTTTATATATTAAAACCTATTAAATTTTTCTAAGTACCCCTCCACAGTCCCAATTCCTTCGCCCTATTTAAAACTTCCCTGTATTCTTCTTCAGTTATATCTCTTGTTAGTTCTTTATAGTTTAAAGCCTTAAAATACGGTGTGTATTGTTTCATGATATTCACATACGAATTTTTCGATACTTTATCCGCTATAAATTTTAAAACCTCACCCGAACCGGCAAGCCCATTCGGTAAAACAAGGTGCCGTATTATTAAACCTCTCTTAGCTATACCAGAATCATCAATTATCAAATCCCCCGCTTGAGAATGCATTTCCATGACAGAACTCTTTATTATATCCCAGTAATTTTTCACACCTGAATACTTAAAGGCATTTTTATTATTTCCGTACTTAATGTCCGGCATGTATATATCTATTATACCCGATAGCATTCTAATCAAATCCGGGGAATCATAACCGCCAGTATTGTAAACAACAGGGACTTTTAGACCTTTCCCTCTGGCTATAAAAAGAGATTTAACCAGCTGTGGAGCAAAATGCGTAGGGCTGACCCAATTTATATTATGACAACCTATTTCTTGTAGATAAATCATCTTACTTGCAAGCTTCTCTTCCGAAATCTCTTCACCTTCTCCGAGATGTGAAATACTAAAATTCTGACAATATACACATTTACAGTTACAATTGGCAAGAAATATGGTCCCCGAACCATGGTTTCCAACCAGAGGTCTTTCTTCCCCAAAATGAGAAAAAATCGAAGAAATTTTTAAATCCATACCTGAATCACATACACCTTTATCATAATGACGGTCGGCCTTACATCTATGGCCGCAAAGAGTGCAGGAATTCAGTATATCAAATAAAGCGTCAACCTTATTTTTGAATTCCTTCTCTGACAACCTAAGATACATAGGAAAATTAGACAACTCCATAATATTATAAATCAAATTTTCTTATATTTTCCCTCATTAAATATACCCGCTTTTGCCGGAAATCAAATATCAAAATTCAAAAAGCAAAATGACAAATAAAAATGTAAAAAAAGAAAATAATAGCACGCAGATAAACGCAGATTTAAAAAGATCCTTTATTTATTTTTGAATTTTGATTTGCATTTTTGCATTTTCATATTTGATTTTTACATTCTGCGTTTATTATATAATATATAAGAAATACAATTACCAATCAACAGGGTAAGTACCATATACTTCTTAACGTTACGATCCGCCGATTGACACTAAAAGTATACCAAATAAAACACCCGCAATATCGAATATAAAGTCCTTTGAGGAAGCAGTACCCTTTTCGTCTTTACTATCTTTTATTTCTTTTGATAAACCAATAAGTGAAGAAATCGAAAATGAAAGATAAAAAGAAGTATTATCGTCCGTTTTCGTTATGTTATTCAGAATAAGATATACTGAGGAAGAGATTGCAGCTGAGTGCGCAAAATGATGGAATTTATCCTCAGAAAACCAATCGTCTTTTGGAGGCATTAGTAATGAATCCAAATTTGCTTCAATGTAAACCCCTGTTAAAAAATTAAAGGCTAAGAATATCAGCGGCATTTTGCATAACTTTAATACAGATCGAAACAAACTCTTCCAGTTTTAATCCCATTTCTTCACATCTCTTAATATTTTCTCTGTTGGCTCCTGCTGCGAACCTTTTCTCTTTAAATCTTTTTAAAATAAAATTTGTGTCAACTCCTCTTAATCCTTCTTTATTTACAAAAGCTGATGCTACTATAAGACCAGAGAGTGCATCAGAAGCCAAAAGGGCTATATCCATCTTACTTTTAGGTTCAGCATTACCCCCGTGAGCCATTATCGCATACAATATATCCGAAGAAACCCCAAAATCTTCTAAAAACTCTGCTCCTTTTATTCCATGCTCCTCGGGCTTATCTTTTGTCTCTTCGAAATCTATATCATGAAAGAGGCCCGCAAGCTCCCATTTTCCTTTATCTTCGTCAAATTTCTCGGCTAAAGCTCCCATACAAGCAGCAACTGCAAATAGGTGTTTTATCATTCGATCATCATTCATTTTAGTTCTTATTATCGCAAGCGCTCTATTTCTGTCCATTTCTAACTTCTCTCAATACGGTAATTGCCTTATTCTTCATTTCAGGAAATTTTTTCTTTAATTCAAAAAGTGCTTTTTTTAGAAATTTTTGATTCCCACTAAGCGCCAGAGCTCTTATCAGGCGAAGTAATATATACGGAGCATCGTTGGTGTCTCTATTTTCCTTATAAGCTATAGCAAGAACTTTTGCGGCTTCTTTTTGCTGCTGTCTCTTTGTATACATTTGAGATATAAAATAAAAATCATAAGGACTTAAGGCCAAAATAAGATCTCTTTCTTCCAGCACTTCCTCATAGAAATTTAGGATAACCGAAGGTTCTTTCTTTTCCATTCTAAGCATCCTAAATGTTTCTTTTGCAACCAATTCCGCTTCCTTTTTATTACCTTCCTTAATGTAAATGTCGATAAGTTCCTCTGCAGCGTCTAAATTAGATGGCTCTCTCAGTAATATTTCCTTAAGATGTTTCTCCGCATCCTCAATATTACCTGCACTTCTTGCCTCAACCGCCTTACTAAAATCCAAATCCATCAAATTTAAAGTGTTTTCAACAAGCGGCGTTAAGTATTTCCGCTCAATTCCACTATATCGCAAGAGAACCACAACGAAAACCCCGAAACCAAACCCTCCTACATGAGCCCAAAAAGCAGTGGTAGAATAATCACTAAAATACACTGCTCCAAACAACTCATTTAGAAACCACAGAGGAAGGTAAAACCATGCATAGAGTGGAAATATTCTAGGAACAAACAAGAAGAACAGAAAATATATCTTTGATTTATAATATTGAATCGCAAAAGCACCCATAACTCCCGCAATAGCTCCAGAAGCCCCAATCAAAGGCAAATCCGATTTAGTCATCGCCGCAAAAAGAAGAGAGGCGACAACTCCCGATAAAATGTAGAAACCAAGAAAAAAAGGTCTTCCCCAGTCATCTTCAACGTTAAGTCCTACAAGCCATAAAAACCACATATTCCCGAAAAGATGCATAAATCCGGCATGAAGGAACAACGACGTTATCAAAGTAGAAATGTCAAAATCAGTTGAAACGAAACCAAATTTCCTTATAAGTCTCTCATCCATTGCTTTCTTGTAATCATCGTAAGCTTTTTTCCATTCTTTCCATAAATCATCCGGTATTGTTATTTCTCTATTTTTTATTTTTTCTCTCAAGACACCTGGGTCCTTAGCGTACTCAATTATCTCAGAAGGATCTTCGGGTGATAATGTCCTTATTTCGATATCCTGAAGTTTAGTTGCTTTTTCCACGATAATATTTTTTTGCCTATTCATAGCCGGATAACTAAAAAGGAAAACTAAAATATTTAAGCCTATAAGAGAAACAGTTACAGCGGGAAATCGCCTAACTCTGCTTTCCGATTTTATCGGAAATAACATTTACTTCTCCTTTATTAAAGAAATTAGTAAGATTGAAATCTTTTCCTTTTAAAAAGAAAACATCCTGAAATTTTATACCAAATTTCCCAGGAAAATAGAAATTTAACTGGGGATAAAGAAGAGTACCCTCCTTTATAATAAAATTACTGGTCTCGGAGACACTTATACCCTTTCCACTTAGTGTTAACGGAGCATTAACAGGCGGAATAAAATATTTATCATAACCTTTATTTCTTATAAGCTCGAGTACATATTTGTAAATTTCTCTGGCTATTTTACCATATGAGATGAAAGATAAGAATTTACTATATATCTCGATTATGTCATCATAAGTTCTTTTTAAAAATTTGTCGGCGGCCCCCCATAAATATGTCCTCGCTATCTCTATACCTACACCTGATCGTATAATTCCGAAATTTATAACAATCGTGTCGCCATCTTTTAATTTTCTGTCATTACTCAAAGCAAACGGATTAGAAGTGCTTTCCCCGAAAATAACCTTTGTCGGAAAAGCTCTTCTTTCTCCTCCGGATTTATATATTTCTTCATCGATAATGTTTCTCATAGATATCTCAGTCAAATCGTTTTTTAACGTATATAGAGCTTTTTCTAAAACCTTCTCACAAATCGCAGCATTCTCTTTAAGAACAGAAACTCTTTCTTTATCGGGCATCAAGAAAAACTCAATAAAAGGATCTTGTATTTTAATTGCTTTAAACTTCGCCAATCTAATATCGCCAAATGAACCGATTTTCTTTATTTTTAATCTTTCGAGAAGAGTTTTCAGTTCACATACAGGGGAAAATCCTTCTTTTCGTATACTCATCATATCGGTTTTTCTTATCTTGACTTTCCCCGGAACCTCAACCAGAGAAAAAGAAAAAGGATCTCCTATCAAGAATAGTTCTTTTTTAGTAATAAGAAGATAAAAACTTATTTCAATTATATTAAAGGAAGCATTAATATCTAGAAGATTAAGAATTTTGTAAATATCGGTTACAATAACCGCATCAAGTCCTTTTTCACTGATATTTTTTCTTATTTTTTCAATTAAGGGCTCATTCATTTAATTCTCTTTGAACCCGAACTAACCTTAATTTTTCCTTTGCTTTTTCGATAATTTCGGGATCTTCCGAAATGTCAAGTATTTTCTCAAGAACAGCCTCTGCTTCGACCGTTCTCTGCTGACTAAGATACAGCCGAGCAAGAGCAAGCAGGCATTCTGCTTTGGAAAAAGTATCTTTGAATTTATCCGCTGCTATCTCATAATTTTCTGTGGCTCTCAACAAATCACCTCTTTGTTCATAGCACTGCCCAATCCCTTCATAGGCGCTTGGAGTAAAAAGCTCATCATATTTTCCACTAATAAAAGACTCAAATTTATTCAACGCGTCATCCAGATTTCCTTCCTTATAGCTTATATTGGCCAACATAAATTTCGAACGGTTTGCAAAAATTGTACCCCAATATTTATCAACAATCTCTTGAAATCGCACGCGCGCCTGATTTAAATCTCCATTACCATATAAAATTACAGCCAAATTATACATTTTTTTAGAATTAACCATTTTTGTTTGTTGATTATTTCTATATGTAAAGAAAATTACGAGGAGTATAATAAGACCGGATACAATCCATAAAACTCTTTTTTTATGATGTTCGTAAAAAATAATTATATTTTCAATGGTTTCCTTAAATTCATCGTGCTTTAAGTCTCTCCTACTGTATTTCGCCATTATTCCCCCTTTATATACTATTAAACCTTCTTGATAAACTCATTCCCACCATCGATTGCAGTGTATCTCAAATATCAATCAACCCCTCAACGCTTCAACCTATGAAATTATATACCCCTGGTAAGACTCGAACTTACGACTTCCGGTTTAGGAAACCGGTGCTCTATCCACTGAGCTACAGGGGCATCTCTATATTTTTATTTAAAAAACCGTATTTGTCAATGCTTTGCCTTAAACAAAACTATCAGCTGACAGCTGAGGCTGTCGGCTTTCAGCTAAAACATATAAGAATGAAGAGGGCAGCAATAAAGCTGTCAGCTGTAAGCCGAAAGCCCATTCTGACCCGACACTCAATATCGCCATTCAAGATTAAAAAGGAATCTTGTGCTTCCCCCAAAGTCCTTTTCGGCTGTCATATAACCCCATTTTCTCAGCTTATATTCAGCCTGTATTTCAGATTTTCCATAAGATTGAATATCGGTTCTGGCTTTTACAAAAAGTTTATCAGTCACATATTTGCCAACAACAAATTCATAATGTCCGCTACTTCCCTGCATTTCCAAAACGTCGATATCAAACTCTTCTTTCAATCTACGATTAAGAGTTTGCCTTACCCAGTAGCTGAAAGCTGTCCCCACGGACTGTTCTAATGATTTAACAGATGCCAAATCCTCCCAACCGACATTTAACGAAAGAAGAGTCATTATCTCCGCTTTAGTCAGGGAAGATTTCGAATAGATATCAAATTTAGGAACCTTCATTGTTCCCGAAACCTCGAGAAATACAGTATCCTGTTCATGATTTCCATTCGACCCAGAAGAAATAAGAGTCATTGCTTTAACATCAATATTAGGATTTATCTCAGCAGATTCATTAAAACCGAATTTCCCTTCTAAAACTTCGAAACTCTTGTAAAGATAGTAAAACATTCCTTGCTTCACTTCTAAATTTCCCGAAAGCAATAGTGGCCCGCCTTTGTAATTAACTCCCACCTTTCCTGCAAGTTCGATATTAGAAAGATCATTTCGTATCCAAACGTTACCTTGAGTTGCATCAAAAGTTAAATCTAAAAAAAGATTAGGGGGGCGTCTTCCCTTTTCGCTTTTTTGCTCAAACTCCATTGTAATTGTAGCCCTTTTAAGATCTATTTTCCCCTCTACCCGGATATCTTTATGCTCCTTTCTCACTGTTAAAGCCCCATCTATGGTAGTGTTTACATATTGCCAGTTAATTGGAGTATTTTTTAAGTACAATTTTATATCGAACTTTTCATCTATCAAACTAACCGAACCCTCTGCTTGTACTTTTCCCTCACCTAACAAGGCTGAAACATTTTCCAACTTTCCTTCTTCTCCCTTAAACAAAGCAACTGCATTTAATTCTTTTATATGTATCCCGGCATTTCTCACAAGCAAATCCGCTTCATTTAGGTTTATTTCTCCGTAAATTAAAGGTTCTTTAAACTTGCCTCTGATTTTCAAATCACCAGATAACTTGGCTCTGTTTGCAGATAAATGTTTAATCAAAGGATAAAACACCCATGTACCGGATTCCCGTAATTCAATATCCATATCCAGGTATTTCTTTTCGGGATCAATTACCCCATTAAAACTTGAATACTTGCTGTTCTCTATAATCGAAAGGTTTTCGACAAAAATTTTGTTGGTTTCGTACCGAAGAATAAAATTTAAAGAGTCCCCTATTTCTTCTTCACCAACATTCACCTTCCCACCACCTTTAAAGTAAAAAACGGGCGAAGAAGAAGTCCCGCCAATAGAAACAACACTTGATAACTTACCTGAAAAAGGATGAGAAAAAATACCGAATTCACTTAGGAATTCGGGGCGAAATCTAATTAAATTTAAATCACCTTTGATTCCCATCGGTGATATCGAAACGTCATTAACTTTAAAATCTTCACCTCTACTTCCCACAAATCTAACATTCCTTAATTGGAAAGCGTTTTTATAAGCAAAAGAAAAAGAATCTATTAAGTAAAGCCACCCACCGGGATACTCAAATCTTATATCATTAATTTCTAATGTATCGGAATTAAGAACAAAGTAATAGTCTAATTTCTTGTTTTCAGTTTTAAAAAGTCCTTTTACATATAATTTCTTATTTTCTAATTTTAAATTTGACTCTCCAAATTCAAATATCTTCCTATCTTTAAAGACGAAATCACGCGAAACAAAGGTTATTGTACCGGGAAATTTTCTTTTTTCCTGAACAAGATTCAAATTACCTTCTACAGACGTTATTTTTATATCATCATACGTAAGATTCTCCAATGAAAATGCTCCATATACTTTATCACCTATAGAAACACCTATGTCTAGTACAGTGGATATTTTAATTCCAAAAAATTCGGCAATTGGTGAAACATCTACTTTTTCGATTTGCAAATTACCATCCACCTTATCACCGTAAACACCTCCGAAAACAAACTTTCCTCCATTGAAATATCCACTGCAACTGTCGATATATATGCCCTTTCCTCTTTTGGTCAATATAAGATCTAAATTTTCGAGAGGGCTTCGAAGTACCTCTCCCTTGAGTTTAGAAACCACACTAAAAGTATCCTTATTTCTATAGGTGAAATCAATTAATCCGTTCAATCTTGAACTGGGATATTTACTACTTATTTTTTTTATATCTAAATCGGCTAGTTGAATTTGCCCGTGGATTTCCTTCCCCAAATTAAAAAAGCCTGAAAGTTCTTTCCCTTTTATGTTGATGGAATTTCTAACACCACTAAAACTAAACTGAGGCAAATTAAAACCCTGTAAACTAACTACTTGACTTTCACCTTTAAAAACAAAAGTGGTATCATAAGCAAAAAATACATCTAAAAATCCCTCGCCTTTGACGCCAAACAATTTTTCCAAATCAGAAAGGTATACTCTGCCGTTTCCTTCTATCTTATCACCCTTACCGGTTCTAATCTCAAACTTAGAATCTCCGACTCGAAGATTTTGAACATTCATACTCGAAAGCTTGTTCGATATTGACAAATCTATTTCCCCGACATGAAAAGCAACATCATCTATTTTTCCCCAGAGCTCAGGCAGAACAATAACAATATTACCTCTACCTGTCGAAAAAATCTCTCCTCTCCCATTTAATCCTTGAAAATTATGTCCTCTCCATTCCACAGAACCATTATTAATTTCAAATTCTTCAATATAAAATAACACTGCGATACTACTCGTTTTCGTTCCTTCTTTACCCTCGTTTATAAAAAATCTTGGAGAATCAAAAGATATTTTTTTTATCCTACGGCGCAAAATACCTACAGGGGAGTATGATACATCTACACCGGGCAAAAAACAAATATCTTTAATGTATACTGAATCAGCAGATACTCCTGTTAATCCCTTAAGTTTTATACTCTCTATATAACTACCCTCCGGAAAAACAGAGAGCAGACGACGCTCCAAGAGATCCTGAACTTTTATAATCATTAAATCAGATAGAAAAGCTAGAAGCACAATAAAAAACAGCAGGGACAGAACAAAAAGAATCTTCTTTTTCATTATTTAAACAAATCCTCCATAAGTTCTTCCCCATTTATCATATCAATTGAAGGAGTTTCCAAGGAAGTATTTTCCAAAGGGGTATTTTTGTCTAATTCCTTCTTCAACTTTAAGGCTAGTCTCTCGGATAATACTCTTACAGAACCTAACAAAGTTTCCTTTTTGAATATAACAACCAATAAAAACTGAGAACTTATATTTTGATAAAATAAGTTAAATGCTTGACCTCTAAGAAAAAATTGCTTAAACTGACTCTCGTCGACAAGCTTAGCCAGTTCTTCTGTAGCATTAAAAACACCTGCAAGAAGAGCAGTTATCGTAGAAATTTTCTTTTCTTTCTTAGGTCCCGAATACACAAGTACTTCTCCACTTTTTGCAGCGAAAAAAACGTATTTTGCTCCTGTTTTTACCAAAAAATTCTCAAGGAATCTCTCGATTTTTTTCTGAATCTCATATAAAAGTACAATGGTTGACACTTACAATTCTTCGGAAATAGCTTTCACACACCTGCGAATTTCAAACCTGATTTTCCCAGTATCAATGTTAGAATCGGTAAAAACTGCCAAAATAAAATTTTTCTGAGTAACAACGAAAAGATTCCTTTTCTCTGCCATAACGGTTATCGAGAAATTATCCGCTATATTAATCTGGGTTGAAAGCTCCTTAGTTATAGCGGCAATTATAGCGGAAGCCACGGATTTATCCAACTTATCACTACCCATCTGTCCGATAATCTCTCCTTCTCTATCTACCAGATAACACGATATTACCCCATCAATTGAGACAACTTTTCCCATTATTTCTTCCATTACTCAACCCCCAGAAGCTCAACTGTTTTACGAAACGCTTCTGTCAAGACATCTGCCAGCCCACCAATCAAGATATTTTTAGCGGTAAGAACGATAAATCTTAAAGATTTTGAACCTAATACGATAATATTCCCTCCCGGCAATTCGAAAAAAACTTTACTTACCGTTCCCAATTCGAGATCCGGTGATGAAAATTTAATTTTGTCATAAATTGAAGAAATTATTGCTCCGGTCGATTCTCGTTCCATAGGTAATTCAATCTTTGCTTCTATCAAGGCGCCTATGTCATCGACAATTAAAACCCCTACGATGCCTTTTATCTTGAGCAAATTTTCTAAAACCTCGTTAAGCGAACCACCTAATTCAACCTTGGTTATATCCTTTTTCTTTTTTGTGTCTTCTTTTTCTTCCTCTATTTTCATAGATTTAAGCAGTCCTTTGATTTCTTTGTTCTCGGGACTTATCTCCATAGCACTTTTCAGAATTTCGACTGCTGCTTCTTCCTCTCCCTGGTCTATATAAATTTTACTCAATTTGGAATAAGGTTTTATTTCTTCTTTATTTTCCTTAATAGCGGTTTTTAAAAGTTCTTTCGCCTCATCTATCAAACCATTCTCAATATAGAGATCAGCAAGAGAAATTAATACATCTAAAGAATTAACATCAGGTCGGAGTCCATCTTCATTCAATTAAAACCTCCCAATTTACAATCTTTTTATGAATTCCCTTTACTAAATCAAGAGTTTCCCTGATTTCTTTCTTTTTCTTTTCGTCCGCAGACAAAACCAAATAAGAATTCCATTCCGATATGGCTTCTTTAAACCTTCCTTCGGCAAGATAGAAATAACCCATGTTGTAAGGAATCTTTGGATCATCCGGGTACATTTCCTTTAGTTTGAATAATTCTTTAAGCCCGTCAGTATATCTACCTTTATTCCACAATCTGTTTATTTCTTTAATCTTTTCAACGTTTTTCTCAACTAAGTCTTTATTCTCTTTTATTATATCATCTACAGAAATCTTTTTCTCAGTTATTATGCCTGTCATTGTCATCCCATAAAGAGACTTCATTACAGCAAATTTGTCCCCACCTATTTTGTTTATAAGGTCAGTTATGGTAAGATTACCATCTATAAGAGAAAGCAATTTCCAATCCATAGGGAATAGATTTATCTGTTCTTTTTCTATTAAGTTAGTCGAAACCTCAAGAACAATATCAGTATTAGGTAAAACCTCTTCCATCTTTGAAATCTCATCAATTCTTCTCGCTGCTTCCAATATTATATTTTCGATCTTTATATCTAAGATAAGATAACCCGGGATTTCAAAGTCCGTTTCACGAAAACTAAAATGACCATTTTTTATGAGAAAAAGTGAATAAAGTACATCCATTGCCGTTTCTTTAAATATCGTCTTAAAGGTACTAAGCGAAATTATATTATTTTTAACTAAATGGTCGACGAATTTACTATCTGCCACTTCTATTATCTCTTCCTTTGTCAGAAAACCCCTTTTTACAATTTCCTGTTTTAACCTTTCAGGAAAATCAATCGAAGCAAGACTTCCCCTATCAAAATAAAGAGTGTAAGACTTAAAAATTTCCTCACCACTTATCGTTAAAACGCCCCTTTTCTCGGCAAGGGAAATTAATTGAAATAGTTCAAAAAGTCCTAACTCTTTTATTGGCCCCTCAATAGGCATTACATCTCTCCCGTAATATTTTTAAGCCGTAGCAAACTTTCAATTGCTTCTCTCGCTCTCTTTGCAATTTCTTCATCCTTCGCCTCATTTACTACATTATTCCATATATTTTCTGCTTCTTTATATCTTCCCTGTCTAAAATACAAAGAAGCTAGTAGATGATAAGCTTCAAAGTTCTTACTGTTAAAACCGACAGCCTGTTTTAAACTTTGCATAGCAGCATCAACCTCACCTTTATGAAATAAAGATTTGCCCTCCCATAAGGCCAGATCACTATCGCCTTTTATAACTTTCTTTGCTTCCTCTGCACTCTTTATTACATCCTCATAATTTTTGAGAATGAGATGCGTTTTAACTAAGGTTTTCAAAATTCGTTTATCTTTCGGAGCTAATTTTTTGGCTTTTAATAAAGCTTTAATTGCACCACTTGTGTCACCTTCCTTAATCTTCTGATTTGAAAGTTGATAATATCCCTCTGCTGACGGAGATATCGACAAACTCATTTCGATTAAAGAAATAGCTGTTTTCTTTTTTCCCAATTTAAAATTAATGGACGCAAGCTCAAGCAGAATCCCTGTCTCTTTTTTCCAGGCTGGAAATTTTTTGAGAAGGCCGATTGCTTTCTCATATTTCTTCTTTCTTTTCAAATACTGGGCAGAAGCAATATATGGAAAAGATTCTTCGGGATATCTCTTATTAAGCCCCTTGGCTAGCGTTAAAGCTCTTTCCCATTCTCCGTTTTTCTGATATACCTTGGTCAACAACTTAGAAGCCTCAAGGTTTTCAGGAACAAGATCGCGCAGAACATCTTTTGCCTCTCCAAGTAACTCTTTCTTTTCATATATCACACCCAAAAGAAACAACAATTCTTCATTTCTGGGTTCAACATTTCTTGCTTTAGACAATAATTCTAAAGCATTATTTAATTTATTATCTTTAATCAAAGCGACGGCTTTCTGTATTTCCTTCTTGACATCTAACTCAGCTTTAACTTCTTCTTTAGGCTCCTCAAAAAGATCTCCAAAGAAATCCTCAGCAGTTTTCTCTCCTGCAACTCTTCCTACTTCCATATCTTTTGTAAGCTCCCTTGCCACAAGAATTCCCAAACGCTCAGAGTAAATATCCACCCCTAATTTGAACCTATTACTAGAATAGTAGGGATCTATCTCCATAGCTTTTTTCGTAGCCTCGAGTGCTTCGTCATATTTTCCTATCCTGGACAAAGCAAAACCTAAATTATAAAGAGCTTCAGCGAAACTATCATCCCGCTCAACAGCCATTCTAAAAAAATATATCGCGTCTTCAAATCGCTCAAGATTTAAGTAAACCGAACCAAGGTAATTAAAAGGAAGAGGATTCTCTCCTTTCATTTCGATAACTTTTTTAAAAAATTTTTCTGCGGTCTGATAATTGCCTCTTGTCATGTAAACAAGACCGATATTTAAATATGGGTCAGGATAATCCGGATTTACTTCTTTTGCCCTTTTCAAACAATTAAATGCCTCTTTTGGGGCTCCTGAATGGTAATAAGCTACTCCAAGATTATTCCAAGAAACAGCATAATTAAGTTCTTTAGAAATCGCTCTTTTATACCAGGAAATAGCATCTTCGAGCTTGCCCAAGCGGTGATAGGCAATCCCTATATTATTTGCCAATTTAGGTAAATCAGGATCTTGTTTCAGAGCCTCCAGGTAAGCTTTTATCGCTTCTTCGTTGTTACCCATAAACAGGTAAACTTCTCCTATTTGCTCTCTTACAAGAGAATTACCTGGATCAGTCTTTATGGCTTTTTCGAGTTCCGCAAGAGATTCTTTAAACAGACCTTTGTTCTTGTAAGCAAGTCCCATAGCATAAAAACCAAAAGAAGGGTTTGCTTCTATCTTATCTTTTGAAACAGAAAGAAAATCCTCGTAACCTTTTCTTTTATAAAGACCTAAACTTAAATTGGCTTCTGTCTTGGCAAAACGCGGATTTAAGTTTATTGCCTTTTTTGCTGCTTTAGTGGCTTCATCGAATTTTCCTTCCTCACCATAGGTAAAAGATAATAAATAATATGATTCCGCATCCTTGGGACTAAGTCTAATTGCCGTTTTTAATTCTTCTATAGCTCCGGAAAACATCCCTAAATTATAATAGACTTCTCCCAAATATTTATGGGCAGAAGCATTGTTCTTATCTAAACGTATGACTTTTTTGAATTGCTCAACTGAAGGTTCATAAAAGCCACTGGCTTTGCAAGCCACACCCAACTCTAAAAGAGCCTGAATATCAGAAGGTTTCTGCCTTAAATATTTACTGTACTGGTTTATAGCCTCGTAATAATCACCTATGCTTCTATAAGCTTTTGCCAACTCTAATCTCGATTCATAATCATCCGGGTCTTCCTCTATCTTGCCTTTTAACTTCTCGATTTGCTCGTCATAATATCCGGTACTTCTATAGATATAATCAAGGTTATTCTTCGCCAGAGTGAAGTGCGGATCTATACCAAGAGCTTTTTTGAGCTCTTCCACGGCTTCTTTCACCAAACCCTTATTATAGTAAACTACGGCAAGATTGTTATGTGAACCTGAATCGGTAGGTTCAATTTTTTTAGAAAATAATTTTAAGAGTTTTTTTTCCTGGTTAGATATTTCCATTTCAAAGAGTTACAGGAGATTCATCGCTTTCAGAATATTACTTAGACTCTCGGAATCCGGTATTAACAAAAGAAAAGCTTCCAAGCGACTATCAGTATTTTTAAAATGGAAGATACTTTTAACACAGAATACGAATTCTTCTCCGGCAGTGAATTCAAGATAAGCGCTTGAAATTATCGACCGAAAATCATCCCAAACAATTATTGGCACAGAAGGTAACAACATTAGCCCAAGGAATTCAGAAATCGCGCTAAGGTAAGAACTACAAAGAATATTAGCAACTTCCTTAATTGAAGAAATTCCCATTTCATCGATTTCCGAATAATCCGATATTTCTTTATCAAGTAAAATGCCGACAAGAAGCTTTGCATCTTTATCGTCCAAGACTACAAGATTTCTACCGGTAGCATCACCGAAAAATTTAGTAAGAGCCGCAACAGCAATACTTCCTTTCAAATTTAATATCTCGGATGTCTTTTCTATGGGAAAAATTTCTATTTCCGGCACTTTTACTTCGACTTGTTTATTTAACATCTGGCTCAAAGCGGTGGCTGCGTGTCCTCCCCCAATATTGGCAGCTTCTTTTATCCCATCCAATTGTAAATCTTTAAGGTCCTGTATTTTCATAACTCCTCCTATATCTTAAAGCAGGCAAGTCTAAAATCAAACAAGGTCTTCCATCTCCAATCATAGTAATACCTATGTATCCTTTAATTCTATCGATTGGTGAAGGTAAAGGTTTGACAACTGCTTCTATACTTCCTCTAAAAGTTCCCCCTAAAATGGCAAAACGGTCATTTTCGACTTCTACAACTACGCATGGGGCATTTGGGTTCCCATTACTCGAAGAATGTTGCTTTAAAATGTTGGAAAGTCTGTAAACCGGAAGAATTTCCTTCCGAAGCAACATTACCTCTCTCCCCATAAGATGCGATATAGAATCTTTCGAAACCGTTAACGTCTCATCAACAAAAGTCATTGGTAACGCAAACAGCTGGTTCTCTAAACCAAGAAGATAAACTTTAATAATCGACATGGAAAGAGGCATTTTCATTGATATGGTTGTTCCTCTATTTTTCTCAGTGGTTATGTTTACGCTCCCCCCTACAGAGCGCACAAGCTTTCTTACTACATCCAACCCAACCCCACGCCCGGAAACCTTATCGGCTTTTTCCTTAGTTGTAAATCCCGGTGTAAATAAAAATCTTAAAATCTCTGCTTTGGAAAGAGACTCCAGTTCCTCTTCCTCGACCAATCCCCGTCTGAACGCAGCCAGTACAACCTCCTTTTCATCTATCCCTTTTCCATCATCACTTATCTGTATTAATATATCTCCCTTTATGCTTTTCGCTGAAACCGTTACTTTTCCAATTCTGTGTTTATTTAATTTTTCTCTTTCATCGGGAGATTCAATACCATGAGAAATTGAATTACGGATAAGATGAATCATAGGATCACCGATACCTTCAAGAAGAGACCGATCGACTTCGATATCAGCTCCGAAAATTTCAATATTTACTTCCTTCCCCAACTTTCTGCTTAAATCTCTAACATATCGTGGAAACTTATTAAAAATTAGAGAAAGGGGTACCAATCTGATTTTTGTAACAACTTCCTGTAATTCCTTCACACTTCTGCTATGAAGATCCAAAATCCCTTGAAATTTTTCTTCACCAAAGCTTCTAATAACTGCAGACAATTGAGAGGTAGTAACCACTAATTCACCCACGAGATTTTGCATTCTATCCAGCATATTTACGTTGACTCTTATACCCTCAATACCTCTGGAGGAGACTCTTCCCGCACTTTTTCGATCTTCAAATTTAACCGCTTCGACTTCATCAATAGAACCGACTAAATCTATAATCCTCTCCGGTTCGGCACAACGAACTTTTAATATCCTTCCAATATTACCGGATTTTATCTCCTCATAAGTGGGTTCCATATCTTCGATTCTTGTCTCTTCCTCTATTCTCTGAATAATTACAGCCGCCCTGGCAGCGGGGAGTGATACATCCTCTTTGAGCAAAATTTCGACATAAGGACGAGTACTAACTTCTGAGCTCTCTTCTCCTACGTCTTCAACTGAAGTCTCTAATGTCTCCAAAAGACCCTCTATTTCGTCGACACCTTTGAACACATCATCAATAACTTCAGCATCAACCTTTCCCTTTTCTTTTTCTTTAAAAATCTCCATCTTCTCTTCAAGATCATGTGAAATATTTTCTATCCGAGTGTAACCAAGCGAAGCAGCCATTCCTTTAAGTGTGTGGAAAATCCTGTAAACTTCAGCAGTTATCTGTTTATTGTCCGGTTCTTTCTCAAGATCAACTATTATTTTATTAAGCTTATCTAAATATTCGCTGCTTTCTTCTTTAAATAGTTTTATATACTCTTTTCTCTGTTCTTCCATACAATTAGTTTACAGTTTTAAAACCCTCTGAACTGCTTCTATAACTCGCGAAGGTTGAAAAGGTTTAACCACATAGTCCTTTGCTCCAGCCTGTATAGCTTCGACAACCAAACTCTGGTGCCCCATTGCGCTCACGACTACAATCTTAGCTTCGGAATCAGTTTCTTTTATTTTCTTGATTGCTTCGATTCCACTCATATCCGGCATTATTATATCCATTGTAACAAGATCCGGTTTGTGCTTCTCGTATTTCTGAACGGCTTCACTACCATTCCCGGCCTCATCACAGATTTCATAACCACCCTTTTGAAGTATATCAGCCAACATTTTCCGCATAAAAATTGCATCATCTACTACTAAAATCTTTGCGCTCATTTTCCCTCCTTATATCATATTAATTCTTTTATATCAATAATTATATATTTTTCTTTCAATTTCACAATTCCTTTCATATACTTTGATTCTATTTCCCCTCTTAAGCTGGAAGGAACATTTTTTACTTCCGAATCAGAAACTTCATGAATGTCAAGAACTTTATCTGGTCTTAATCCCACTACTATTTCATTAATCTGACAGAGTATAATCTCGCGTGAGGTAGATGCCCCTCCTAATCCTATCTTTTTTCTTAAATCAATCACCGTAATAGGTTCACCGCGGAGATTCATAACTCCTTCAAGATATTCACTCGACAAAGGTACCGGAGTTATTTCTTTTTCCTCAACAATTTCCTTTACATTTCCTAATGGCATACCAAAAAATTTGTCCTCCAACATAAAGCTTAAAAACTCCATCATTCAACTCCAACCCATTCATAATGTAAAAGATTGAACAAATTATTTTTAAAACCAAAAACCTCATCTCTAACCAGAAATAAATTAACGTCGTTGCCCAGAAGGATTAAAGGCACATCTTCTATTATAATGGTTTCTGCATCCTGGTGTATTTTTTTCCTACTCACCGGATTTATTTCTTTGAACCCTTCTTTTATTTTGTTATCCAGTTCCTTATTGGAATAAAAAGTTAAATTTCCCCTACCGGCCTCGGCTGAATGGAAAAGAGTAAATAAGAAATCATTAGATTCTACACTTTCAGGGCACCACGTAGTAAGGAATAACTGTGTTTTGCCTTCCCTAACTTTCTCGATAAATTTTACCCAAGGCTTTTTCTCAATTTTTAAGGCAACTCCGATACGAGAGAAAGCCTCCTTTATAAAATTAGCTCTTTCAACCAATATTGGGGAATCGTAAACTGAAAGAGTATAAGTTTCCGGTAACCCTCCATCAAAACCTGCTTCGGAAAGAAGTTTCTTTGCTTTATCTTCATCATATTCATATCCCTCTATTTTAGGCTTATATGTATCAAACTCCGAGGGAAAGATACCTTTTGGAACTTTCCCAAAACCCAAAGTAGATTCTTCTATAATAGCTTCAATATTCAAAGCATGATTTAATGCTTGACGGACTTTTCTATCTGAGAAAGGGAGTTCTTTCATGTTAAAGTTAAACCCCAAATAATTAATGTTTAAACCCATAGGTGAAAGCAAATTTTCACTCAAGTTGTTGTCTGTTTTAACACTAGAAAGATCCTCCGGTAAAATTCTTGCTATATCAACTAAACCGCTTTTGAATTCTTCAACAGCATTACTTCCACCCTTAAAAACAACTTTCGACAAATATGGTTTTCCTGCGAAATAGTCAGAATAAGATTCCAAAATTATGTTTTCTTCTTTTTTCCAATTTTGCAATTTAAATGGTCCTATACCAACAAGGCCTTTTTCGGAAGAATCCTTTGCCAGTATAGATGAACCAACTTTAGCTAAATCAGAAAGAAAAGACATATTAATTTCACTTAATTTTATGGAAAAGGAATATTTACCCTTAATTTCTATTTCATCAATCGAAATCAAATTATTCATTTTATCGCTTTTTGTTAATCTCTCAAGCGCGAATTTAACATCTTCGGATTCTATCTTCCTACCTTTATGATCTTTAATATCCTCTCTTATTATAAAATCCCATCTCCTAACATCTTCCGATAATTCCCACCTCTCTACCATTAAAGGATAAACCTGACCTCTTAAGCCCAAATCAAACAGACCTCGATGCATAAGGTAAATAATTTCTTTTGCTTCGGGGTCCTCAAATTGATAAGGGTGTAAGGAACCCGGAATTTTCGGCAGATAAATCTTAAGGGCCGATTCATCACCTTTTTCCATAATTCCAATAGAACTTAAATCTTTCCAATTATAATCCTGAGAAAGATTCTCGGTTAGATTTTTCTCTTTATCAAGGTTTTTTTTAATATCTCCAGACGCTTTCGTGTACTCTTCCAACGCTTCAGTTACAGAGTTAAAAGAATTACCTATTTCTCCGATCACATCTTCCTGCTTATCAATGAAAGGACGAATACTGGAAGAAACTTCTGTCAAAGTTTCAATTTGGTCTTTATTCTCTTTGAACGCAATCTCGCTTTCATTAACGATATCCTTAAGTCTACTTACCGTATTACCAATTGTCAGAGTCGTTCTTCTTAAGTCTTCTATTTTCTCATTTACCGGGTTAAAAAAACGCCATAACTTATCGCCTAATTTTGTATAATCATTGGAAAGTTTTTGCATTTCATCTACAATTGCCGGAAGACCTTTAATATCATGCTCCACTCTCGATGCCTCTATTTTACCATAAAGAGAAATAACTCTTAACTGTTCCGCAAAATCTCCTGCATTTTCAACTAATCTTCCCAAACCGGAAATAACTCTGGACAAATTTACCTGAATATTTGTCACTTCATCTATACCTTTTGCTTCTTTTTCTATAAAAGACTGAACATTTTTAATATTATCTAAACATAAATTTGCCTGATACTGTGTTTCTTTAATAATCTCCTTTACTCCCTCGATCTCCCGTCCAATCATTCCCAACATTTTCTTCATACTATCTAACTCAGATAAATCAAGATTGCTACGGATTGGAGTCGAACCTAACGTTACGATACTAAGTTGGCTATAGCGGTCGAGATCACTAACTTTTTTTAAAGCAAAATCTATTTGAGAAATATTGAAAGGCAAGAGGGCCGATCCCTTTTTAGCTAAGTATCTGAATATATCTATGTGATTTTTTAAAATCCCTATTATAGTTTCCCTCTGCAAGAGTAAGAGGTCTATTTCCCCTAATTTAATAAGAGTATCTCTGGATAAAGAAAGCAAAAAATTAGCTGTTTCTTCTATATCACGTCTTTTCATGTCTATATCTTCAAGCAAATTCAGTAACTTATCGGAAGTATCCATAACAAGAGAGATTTTATCCCGAACTCCATCAGAACTTTTTTTCAAATTATCTGCATTTTCGATGAAATTAGATAAGCTCTCTCTTATGGTTCCGAATTTATCAGTAGCTTCTTTTGATCTCTCCTTGAGAGATTCAAGCCTTTCTACCATTTCTTTAACAATTTCCAATGATTTACCTGTTAAACGCCCCAATTCTCCTGCCACAACTCCAAACCCTTTACCTGAAGTTCCCGCCTGATAAGCTTTAATTTCAGCATTTCTAGCTGTATTCCCGGATGTTTCGTTAAGTTCCTGAAGACTCGATACAATAGTATTGATTTCTTCTCTTTTACTTATTAAATCTTCCAGTTTCCGACTTAAATTAACGGTACTGTCATTAAAGGAGTAAATTCTATTCATCACTTCATTTATCAGACTAAGACCAAAAGATAATAATTCTTCACTCTTTCTGACAGTAATTCTGAAAGAATCAGAACCTTCGGAGATAACATACATAGAAGCATACAAGTTTCTCAACATTTTTCTTATTTCTGTCAACCCTGTAGACGACTCCATCTGTTTAGTTGAAAGCTGATTCCAAAGAAAAGCCGTCTCTTTAGATAAATCCTCTAATTTATCTATATATTCTTTAACAGTATCATTAGCTTCCATATATTTATGTGTTATTAAATTAT
>CAYQMH010000030.1:0-26790 GCA_964418485.1 uncultured bacterium
TATAATAAGGTCCGAGTTTTTTATTCTCGAGAACCGGTAGTATCCTGAAAGTAGGATCCATAAAGTTCCTTTGCTCTCTCGCTGTATTTTGTTTTTGGATATTTTTTTATTAACATCGAGAAAAGCTCACCAGCTTCCTCTGAAAAAGTCGAATCTTCATTTAATTCTATATTCAAGCGAGTGAAAATTGCCTTAGGGGCATAAGAACTTTCCGGAAATTCTTCGTACACTCTTTTATACCATCCAACACCTTTGTCTTTCTCATTTAAATCCCAATAATAAAGTTCCCCTATCCTGAAGAATATATAAGAAGAGTCTGTCCTTTCATAATTTTGTTCTGTTTCTTCTTTCTTTTCCTCTTCATTGCCTTTCTCCGTGGCACGAGCTTTAAGTAAAGAAATATTATTAAGTATTTCTTCTTTGGCTCTGGCTTTCTCGCATACTTCTCCCAAATCATTTATTGCTCCTGCTTCTTTATATAATAAAAGGGCAGCAGCAGTATCACCCTGCAACTCTTTTATTTCTCCCAGATTGTATTTCGCGACAACTCCAAGACTATCTTTTCTTTTCTTTAAAGATTCTAAAGACTTTGTTGCTTCCTCAAAATTCTTTAATTTCATTAATATCTGTCCTTTAAGCAAAGAACACGAATCGCTCTTTTCTTCTTTTTCAATTACAGATAAAGCTGTTTCGAGACTATCCATCTCAACATATAATTCTGCCAGACTATATACAAATTTAACCGGGGGATCTGAGATGCTTTTCTTCAAGGCGTTTTTGTACATTTCCAGTGCCCTTTCCCTGTTTCCAATCAATCTATTTGCATTCCCAATTACATAATAGGCTTCATCGGAATTTCTGCCATATTCTTTGATAAATTTTTCTCCTTCCTCTATTGCTTTTTCAGGCTCATCCGTTAAAAGGTATAATTCTAATTTCGCCTTAAATATTTCCATCCTTATGTCAGGATTACTTGATTTGGAAGCGTTTTCAAGAAATATAACAGATTCTTCCAAATTTTTCTTTTCAAGGGCTATTTTACCGAGAAAAAGATATCCTTCCGGTACAAAAGGAGATTTGGGAAAAGCATCGATACCTTTTTTAATACTTTGTTTTGCTTCATCATATTTTTTCAAATGATAATAACTTTTCCCCATGAGAAAAATCGCGTCATCTGCGTAATCTGAACCCGGGTGTTTTTCAAGTACTTTTTTACATTTCTCTATACTTTTAGCGTAATTCTCCTCGCTATAGTATTTCTCCGCATTATAGAACGTGTTATAATAAATACACCCGGGAAGTAATAAAAAAAGGGGGGAAAGTCTTTTCATATTTCTTCTTTTATGACTTCCTCATTATTATAAGTAATAACTTCTACTAATTCCATTGGATTAGTTTCGTCATGGATAATCTCTATATGCATCTTATTCTTCACACAGGAATATTCAAGCGTGTTTTTACCTTCCTTCTCGAAATAAATTGCGACTCGTGGATTAGCTATAATACGTACTTTTGTATTTAATAATGACTTACCCTTCTTTTCAAGCCAGGTTGTAAATCTCGACAACAAGTATGGAGCGCTTAGAACGTGCCCTTTCCCTCTGCAATACGGACACGATTCCACGAATCTTTTCGCTATATTCTTACGAGCCCTTTCTCTGGTCATTTCGAGAAGCCCGTTAGGGGAAAGCCTAGGTACAAGTTTGTATCTCGCCTTACCCTTTCTTAACTGTCTTTTGAACAATTTCAAAAGCTCATCTTGATTCTGTTTTTTTAACATGTCTATGAAATCAATTATAATTATTCCACCTATATCCCTCAAGTTCAATTGCCTTGCTATTTCTACTGCGCTTTCACAATTCGTTTTAAAGATCATTTCTTCCGTTGTTTTTTTCCCTCTGTAAGAACCAGTATTTACGTCAAATACAGTAAGGGCTTCCGTCTCATCTATTACAATATGCCCTCCACTTTTAAGATAAACTTTTCTTCTAAATATTGACCGCAGTTCCTGTTCAATCCAGTAGTGATTAAATATCGGAATGTGATTTTTATACAATTTTACCTTTTTTATAAGCGAAGTTTTCTTTCTGCTTAAATATTCTCTTATCTTCCTGAATGCTTCTTCTGAATCTACAATAAATTCAGAAACTGAATCATCAAGTAGATCCCTTGTCATCCTTATAGATAACTCTTCATCACTCCAAAGAATACAGGGTGCTTCTACCGATTTACTTTTTTTCTCGATTCTTTCCCATGTTTTCTTTAAATCCGCAAGATCGGATTTCAAAACTCGAATATTTTCTCCCGAAGAAGCGGTTCTGACGATAACCCCCATACCGTCTGTGTACAATTCTCTAGCCATCTTTTTTAACTGTTTTCTATCCTTATCTTTTTTTATTTTTCTTGATACCCCATAGGCTTCTTTGAAGGGCATAAGAACCAGATATCTCCCCGGAATCGCTATAAATGTTGTAAGCCGCGCGCCTTTTGTCCCGTAAGGTTCTTTCTTAACCTGTACTAAGAGTTCCAGTCCCTCTTCGTTTGCATCTCTATGAGGCAATGAAAGATAGAAATCATTTAATGGTAGGAATCCGGCTGACTGAGCCCCAATATCAACAAAAACCGCATTTAGTTCTTTTCGGATTGCGATTAACTTCCCTTTTATGATTGTCCCGGGAGAAAAAGAAGAGCCACCGCTTTCTATATAAAACTCAACCAACTCTCCGTTCTCGCGGACAGCTACCCTCACGTCGTCTCTCCTTATATTAAGAAATATTTGTTTTTTTTCTTCCATCTAAATAGTTTTAGCTTCGGCAACCTCGGAAACTTTTCCTATAATCTCCGAAAATGTAGGATGAGGAAATACTGTTTCCGAAAGTTCTTTTACCCCTAGCCCCTTATCTATAGCCAACCCTATTAGGGATATTAACTCTGAAGCATTCTCTCCTATTATAGTACTGCCTATTATTTTACCTTTTTTTGTAAAAGTAAGTTTAATTTGTCCTCTGGTTTTACCGGTCGTAACAGCTCTCGGATTAGAGGCAAACGGAACTTTTGAAACCATATAATCTATGCTATCAGATTGGGCTTGTTCTTCCGATTTACCGACAGAAGCAAGTTCCGGATCGGTGTAAACAACTCTCGGTATTGAAAATTTATCCTTTTCGATTTTATCTCCAAAAATATTCCTCGCCGCTATTCCTGCATCATTAAAAGCCGAGTGTGCAAGAAGATAACCTCCTACGCAGTCCCCGGCAGCGTATACATTTCTTATTTTTGTTTCTAAAAAATTATTAACTTTAACTGCTTTACTCCCATTTAAAATTTCGCCAGGGAGATTATCCGTATTGGGCTTTCTCCCTATTGCGCTAAGAACCTTTTCGGATTTGATTTCTTCTTCTTCATTACTTTTCTTAAAAAAGACTTCGAACTCATCATTTACTTTTTTCACCTCGGCAACTTCCGAGGATAAATAAAACTTTATTCCTCTTCTCATTAAACTTTTCCGCAGGAGCCCAGCCGACTCTTTATCTTCACCCGGCAGCACTTCCTTCTCTTTCTCTATAATAGAGACCTTGCTGCCCAAACAGGAAAAGAGATAACCGAACTCCAGGCCAACATATCCCGCGCCGATTATAACGAGTGATCCGGGCAATTGCTCAGTTTCCAGCGCTTCGGTGCTGCTCCAGAGGTCTTTCGGTACCGTAAAAGGCGGAATTATGGGTTTTGAGCCGGTAGCCACTACAACTTTATCAAAACTATATTCCACGCCGGCTTCTACTCTGCCATCACTTCTAAGCGTAGCTTCTTTTCTAACTATTTCTATTTTATTCCGGGCAAGTAGACTTTCAAGTCCTATCCGATCTCTCTTGACAGCCAGTGCTTTCTTTTCTTGGATTTTTCCCCAGTTTGCTTTTTTCTTATCTGATTTAACAATATCATAAAGATTTGCCGAATGAATAAGGGACTTCACCGGAATACATCCTGCATTCAGACATACACCGCCGATTTTTTCTCTTTCAAACAAATAAACTTTATCGCCTTTTTCAGATAATCTGATGGCTGCACTATACCCAGCGGGTCCTCCACCAATGATTCCTATTCGCATTATTGAAGAAAGTATAGTTTTTAAGCCTAAAAGTCAAGGGGCACGCCACTCCACATAACTAAACAACAAACCACACAAAGAGCACAAAGATTTTATTGTGTTGTTTAACCCCCCAGCCCATACTAAAAATAGTAACAACAAATCACACAAATAGCACGAATAAACAGAATTTTTTGTTTGTTTTATTATCCTTTGAATAATAGCGAGTGAGCATATCGCCTAACACGTCTTCGCAACACGATACAAAGCACCTCTATTGACATTTTAACAACGATATATATACATATAGAATTAATTATTTTTATAATTATTTTCTCGTTTGATTAATTATAAAAAGGAGGAACAAATGAAGCGCTTTCTTCTTTTAATGATACCAGCGGTAATGGTTTTGGCGCAGGAAACATTTATAAAAGTCAAGACTGACCGTAAAATCGAAAGTAATCTTGTTAAACTGTTTGACCTACTTCCCGAGCGTATCGAGGTATTTATCTCTTCCGACAGCACTTATTTTATCGAAGCTATTTACCGGGATAAAAAACTTGTTAAAAAATTGCCGTCTGCCGAGTATCGTGGGCTGATTGTAAAAACCCCTTTAAAGATGGTAACTCTTGAGGATGCAAAGATATCTTATCTGGTAGGACAGACATTTAATAGCCTGAGTATTTATTCCTGGAGCTTGCCCGTGATGTTTAGTCAGGATGATTTTAGTAAAGGCTCGGCAGCAATAGGTCTTTTAACACCATTGATTTATACATCGACCTGCTTTTTATTAACCAAAGACCGCCGCATTTCGAGCGGTGCCGCTTACGGGTCGTTCCTGGGCGGCATAGAAGGTGCATTTCATGGTGGTTGGATTTTCAAATCGGGGAGAGGGATATTCCCCGTTAGTTTAGCCGAAAACGTGCTTGATTTTACGCTGGGACAGAATATGGGTTTCACCCCGGCAATGTATCAAAGGAAATTCAATCATTGTTTATATGGTTATTACCATTATTATAGTACAAGGACATTGTTTGGAGGCCGGGCAGATTGGGGGGAACCCTACGATTTGATACAGCTCGGTACAATTCTTTCTCTCGCGGAAGGATATACCTCACTTTTTCTTTCAAAAAATGCGGAAGATCTAACATTCGGTGATGCTCTTTTTGAACTTCGAACCAGCACGATGGGTGCTGAAGCTTTACCGCTTATTCTCGCGACTATTGACGCACATCGCAATAATTATTCAGATGAACGTTTATACGCTGCGCTTTCGCTGGCAGGTCATAGTGTGGGATATCTCTGGGGAAATAAACTCAGCAGAGATTATGACCTTCCGGGCGCTGCCGGCGTAATGACCTGGCTTCTTCCGTATCTTGCTCACGCCGCAACAGGAGGAATTGCTGTTCTCGTTGATAACGAGGGTTTTCTTGATACCTATCCGTCAATATACCTCACTATGGATGTTTTGTTAACCACTATATGCTATAAGGCATTCGCAAAAAAATCAATCGATATGGGAAAAGCGGACATTCCTAATTTTAACATGTCAATCAATCCTATGTGTTTTGTACTAAAAGATAAGAATAAAAATTTTAGCAATATGCCTTTTTTAACGTTCTCCTATACTTTCTGACCGGTTCAACACAGTGCTGTTATTACACTAAGCCAACCGCTTCTTTTGTTTTTTTCTGCGGTTAGCCTTATGAGGTAAGCAAAGAGCGGATCCTGACCCAAAACTTAATACCTGATTAGAGGTTGACAAATTAAAATTATAAACTGATAATTACAATAGAAAAAAAAGATTAATCAGTATCGAGTATAGGGAGATTAATTATGGAATTAATTAAAACGAAAGACTTAAGTAAGATTTATATTTCCGGAGAGACCGAGACAAAGGCTCTGCGTGAAGTTTCTCTTGTTATAGAAAACGGCGAATTTTCCGCAATTACAGGTCCTTCCGGAAGCGGGAAGACTACGCTTTTTAATCTAATCGGAGCCCTTGATACCCCAACATCGGGAACAATCTCTTTTGATGGTAAAGACCTCAGCAATTTGAACAAAAGAGCGCGCACTCTTTTTAGAAGGGAAAAAATTGGATTCGTATTCCAGACGTTCAATTTGATTCCCGTCCTCACAGCCTTCGAGAACGTTGCTTTCCCCCTCAATTTATTGGGAGCTTCCGAAAAGGAAATAAAAGAAAAAGTATACAATCTTTTAGAAAAGGTGGGGCTTAAGGGAATGGAAGAGCGAAAGCCCGCGGCCCTTTCCGGAGGGCAGCAGCAGAGAGTAGCTGTAGCACGGGCACTGATTAAAGAACCTATTCTGGTCCTTGCTGATGAGCCTACTGCCAATCTTGATTCCGGTACCGGGGGAGAACTAATGAAGCTTATGAGGAAACTGAACAAGGAAGAAGAAATAACCTTCCTTTTTGCCACCCACGACCCGATGGTAATGGAGTACTCAAGGCGGCGTATAAAACTACGGGATGGGAAGATTCAGGAATGAAATTCGTTTTTAAGTTAGGTATTAAGAATCTTTTTCGATATAAAGAGAGGACATTCCTTACGTGCCTCTCCCTTGCTGTCGGCATTTGTATTCTAATCTTTTTTAACGGAATGCTGGAGTGGGCAGATGAAAGTAGCATTCGGAATTTAAAGAAATATGAAACAGCTTCTATGAAGATAGGGAACCTCGCGTTCTTTGAAGAGGAAAACTACATTCCAGTAGACGAAGTTATTAAGGAAAGAGGCAAAATAGAGAAAATTCTAAACGGGAAAGATTTAGAATACACTCCGGAAATAAAATTTAAGGCGAACTTGATAAATGAAATTACCGGAGATTCATATCCGTTCTTCGGAATGGGCATCAAAGCGGAATCTCATAAGAAAGTATACGAACTGAACGAGATGGTATATGAAGGAACCCTTCCCAAAAGTAGTAAAGAGATATTGATAAGTAAATACACAGCCGAGTTATTGAACGTAGGCATTGTAGATTACCTTATTGTAGAAACAGATACCAAAGGGGGAGCCCATAACGCGGACGCTTTTAAAATTACCGCTTTGTTTGAAACTCCAAATCCCGAGGTAAACAAGAACTTTTTCTATATTTCTCTCGATGCGGCGAACAATTTGCTTGCCATGAACGGAGATATAAATTTAATAAGCATCAAAGCGGAACAAAACGAAGAAAGTCTCGCCCGGGAGCTAAAAAAAGAAATCGATATAGAAGGTATTACTGTTAGACCCTGGCAGGAGCAGGCTGCGGATTACATGGATCTCAGTCAAGGGAAAAAGGGCGGGTCTTCTATGATGCTCATGATGGCTTTTATTATAATAGCGGTCGGTATTGTAAACACTATGAATATGGCGGTTTTTGAAAGGACGGGAGAAATAGGAATGATGCGGGCAATGGGAATGACCGATAAAGAAATTATTTTGAATTTTATTTTTGAATCCGGCGGACTGGGACTTTTAGGCGGTATTCTGGGGCTCGTATTGGGAGCTATCGTTACCTGGTATCTTATCCGTTACGGCTGGGACTTTTCAAACTACGTAGGAGACTTAAGTTATGGATACAGGGTTTCTGCGGTCTTTCGCTCCAAATGGGACCCTGGTATGATGATAACCGCATTGATATTTTCAACCGTATCGGCAAGCATTATATCTATATTTCCAGCCAGAAGAGCTTTAAAGAGAAGTATATCTGAAACCTTAAAAAGCGCGGGGAAATTCGGATGAGTCATCTCATAAAACTCGCTTTTAAAAATATATTCCGCAATCCCAGAAGGACTTTTCTGACTATTACGGCTGTCTTTTTTGCTACTTTCCTGGTGGTAATGTTTAAGTCATTCATAGGTGGCCTGTGGGATAATTCCATGAGTAATATGATAATGCTCGACACCGGACACATAAAAGTAGCCCATAAAAAATATTTTGAAAAAGAAAAGATTCAACCTTTAGAATATTATATAGACGATGCCCAAAAACTCATTTACCAGCTGGAAAAACTAAACGATGTTAATTTCGCCACACCACGTATTAAAGCTCCTGTAATGCTCAATATCAATGATAAAAATTATTACATCCAGCTTCTCGGAATAGACCCCGAAAAAGAAAAAAGATTTAACGTAATCCATGAGAAAATGATAGAAGGTAAATATTTCTCTTCTGATTCAAAAGGTATCATGGTGGGTTCGGGATTTGCTGAAAAATTCGACCTCAACATAGGGCAAAAAATAACTCTCCTCTCCCAGACCGTTTTTAACTCTATATCGGTTGAATCCTTTCAGATAACCGGAATTTTCTCTTATGGAATAAAGAGTCTCGATGAAAGACTCATGGTCGCCCCCATCGCGAGAGTTCAGGATTTAGTAAAGATGGGAAACGGGACATCCGAAGTGTTAATTTTATTGAAAGATATAGAAAAAAGTCTTGCCGTGGAGGACAAAGTGAATGCGATTTTGCCCGCGGAGTATATTGCTAAGTCATGGACGAATCAGGGTAATTACTATAATATGATGAAGATTGCGACTCAGATTTACAATGTGGTCTATTTCTTCTTCCTCCTCCTCGCGAGTTTTGTTATCATAAATACCATAATGATTTCCGTTTACGAAAGAGAACGGGAAATTGGCGCTTTAAGCGCGCTGGGTATGAGTCAGGGAGAGGTGCTGGGTTTATTTGTCATGGAAGCCGGTGCCTTAAGTATTATCGGCAGTTTTCTGGGTTCGCTTAGCGGTGGGTTGGTTTCCTTTATTTTATCAAAAGTGGGGATCAACACTCTCGCTCTCTGGGGGGAAGCTATGTCAGAAATGAACATCTCCAATGTTATCTACCTTAGGGCACAGTGGCAAACGGTAATATTTAGTTTCATATTCGGCTTTCTGATAAGTATTATTTTTGCTTCTATACCGGCATTAAAAGCGATAAAAGTTGACCCCATAAGGGCGCTTAGAGCCACCTGAAAGGAGGATTAATATGAGAAATTTTCTTTCGTTTTTCTTTTCTCTTCTTTGTTCTGTACCTGCCATAGGCGCAGAGCTTACGGGATTGCAAATACTAAAAAAGGCAGAGGATAACGTATATGTAGAAACGATGGTCTATACCGGTGAATTCGTAATAAACAAAGGAGATAGAACCTTCGTAAAGACTTTTAAAGGCTGGTCGGTCGGGGATCGTAAAGCTTTTGTCGAGTTCACAAACCGGGAAGATTTCGGTGTAAAATACCTGAAAATTGAAAATGAACTCTGGATTGCCGAGGAAGGAGACGTAGTAAAAATATCCGGACATTTGCTTAAAAGAAGTATAATGGGTTCCGATTTCAGCTTCGAAGATATGATGGAGAGCCATAAGTTGAGTGAAATCTACGAAGTGACTCTCGGAGGAGAAGAAGAGATTAGAGATAAAATTTGCTATATTCTGGAATTAGAATCGAATAAAGAAGACGCCCCTTATGCCAGGCAAAAAATATGGGTAGGTAAAGAGGATTTTATCCCTTATAAATACGAGTTTTATGCACTATCCGGGAGAGTGATGAAAAGCGCGGAAGTGCTGGAAACGAGGAAGATAACAGGCAAGAACTATCCTGTTAAAATAAAAATGGTCGATGAGCTACGGAAGGACTCTTTTACTGTATTCGAGCTTAAAGATTTAAAACTGAATGTTGAAATTCCTGAAGAAATTTTTTCAAGAAAGAATCTTTTAGAATGATAAAAAAAATTCTTGGAATTATAGGATTCCTGCTGATTCCCTTCTTTGCTTATCCTGAGATAAACACATACGGAACGTACTATAACAATTTAGCAATTTATCGTATAGGGGGTGAGTGGCAGTACTTTGACCTCAACCTTTTTTATTTAAAACTGCGCAAACCTTCAGAAGACGATTTTGAATTAGAAACGAACCTTTCCTTTTCACTACTTACCCAGCCTGATACGGATATCCAGGAAGAGTTCGCACTCCAGAGGTTAAACTTCCAGACGAGTCTATTCGGCATACATTTAACATTAGGAAGATTCTTACCCCAGTACCATTATACAAATTTTTTTCAACCTCTGAATGTTTTTCTTGGGCCCGAATTTTTCAGGAAAGCAATCGTTTATAAAGGTATAGACGGAATACTTTTGAGAAAATTTCTTACTCCCATGACTTCTCTTGAATATGTGGCAAGACCGGAAGCAGAGCTTTCCTCTTCATCTCATCTTCTTAACTTAACATCTCATTTAGGAACTTTTGATTACAGTCTTATATGTTTGTATGAGGGGGAGGGCAAAACTTTTCTGCCCGGGTTCGGGTTTAAAGGAGATTTAGGAATCTCTTTGTTTAATGAAACTTTATTCGAGATTGTAAAAACGGATTCTATTAATATAACCAGCTCTACAGGTTTCGACTACAGTTTCAGCAACTTTATGGTTATGGTTGAATATCTATACAACGGAGGAGAGAGATACCAGTCTCCGAGAGAGGGTTTATCTCTTACGGGTACCAATTACCTGTTTTTGAATGCTTTTCACTTTGTGCCTATGGTGAGGAGTATAGGCTGCAGCGCTATTATTAATCTCGATGACCAGAGCGCTCTTCTTGCCGCTTTTTATGAAAGCGAAGTCCTTAACGGAGTAGATTTTTTGACAGGGATTTACTTTCCTCTTTCCGGAGAGGAAACAGGGGAATTCTCTTCCGGAAGTATAGGCTCTTTCATTTTAAATTGTTATCTTAAGGCAAAATTTTAAAGAAAAAAATTAATTGCTCCGATATTACGTGCACGATCCTTTAATTCCAGAAACGAAATATCACCATCTACAAGTATTACAATTCTTTCTTTCATAATTTATTGTCTCCTGAAAATTATTTTCACCGTTGTTCCTACACCTTTTTCCCCGTTGAAAGTAACATCTCCACCCTGTGTCTTTATTATCTTTGCGGCCTGATAGAGTCCTAACCCGGCTCTATCTCCCTTTGTTGTAAAAAACGGTTCGGCCACTTTTTGTAAATGATGTTCTGCTATTCCTATACCCTTATCGGTAATATTAATTACTGCTTCATCTTCCGCAACTGAATATTTAAACAGAATTTTTTTCTCTGAAGAACTTTCCATTGCCTCCAGGGCATTATCTATAATTTCCGTAAGAGCCACAACAATTAAGAGTTTATCTCCCTTCATAATAAACTCCCTTTCATCGTATTCACAATAAAAAGCGGCACCTTTATCTTTACAATATTTACTAAACCTATCTTTGTTCTCTAAAATAAGCTCTGTAAGATTTAACTTCAAAGAACCTATTCCCTCGTATCTTGAAAATTCTCTTAAGGTGAAAAGCAAAGACTCCATGCGCTTTATCTCTCCTAAGGATCTCTTCAAATATTCTTTTCTTTTCTCGTCATCCAAGTCTCCATACATCTGTTCAAAAACCTGCAGGGAGCATTTCATGGCATTAACCGCATTACCCACAGAATTCCGAATATGAGTAATAATGGCTCCAATTGATGAGAACCTCCTTATTTCAGCAAGATTTCTTTCGAGACGTTCTATTCTTGTTACATCTTCCATAACAAAAAGATATTCTCCTTTCTTGATTCTCACAGCAGATACAAGAAAAGATCTATCCCACTCCTTCCTTACAGATTGGAGTTTTTCCTTTTTCTCCAGGGCTATCATTGTCGGAAGAATGCAGGCTTTGCAGACTGTCTCCTTTCCGAAAACAGCTTTATAACACTTTTTGCCTATTAATTCCTTAGGATGTTTTCCGCTCAACATAGCGACAGCACTATTCAGTTTAACCAGATTATAATCTTCATCTACTACATATACCATTTCACTTAGAGCATCTATTGTTTTATACCATGAATTGATAACGCCACCGAGATCTATTTTCTCTGGACGCACTTCAACAAGAAAAACATTTTCCGAAGAATCCGGCATTCCAAAAGGAATAATTTTGACCTTTATCTTTTCTAATCTCCCATTACAATAAACTTCGATTCCCCTTTCTGTTTTCTCACCAAGATTTTCCAGATCTATGTCGGCAGGAATTACCGAATCGATAGGATAACCACATTCTCTAAAAGCTCTGTTATCGAAAAGAAGTTTTCCGGATTTATCTATAATAAAAAGGGAAGAATCCAGACAATCTATTATTCTTTTAAGTTCTTCGTTCTTTAGTTCGAACATAACATCTCTTATATAGTATAAACCAAGTTTTTTAAAATTCAAGTTAAAAAATAATACAAATTCACTTTATTTATCTATTATGTTCGAAAACTAAAATTCTTCTTGTTTTCAGGTAATAACTGCGTCATGAGTCGTGCGCCATGATTCCTGAGCCAAAACAAAAAACTAAAAAAATTTGTGCTATTTGTGTGATTTGTTGTTTCTATCTTTTTGGGGATGTGGGTGGCTTTTTAAACAATAATAATTTATAATTCTTTGTTGTTCCTTTGTGTTCTTTGTGGCTCAAAATTTTTTTTGGGGGTGGGGTGGAATTAACGCTTGAAATTTTACCAAAACAACATATACTCATTACTGTAAGGTATTAACAATCAAAAATATATGGGGGCAAGATGGAACGGATTTTATTATTAGTTTCTTTTTTCTTGGTAGGCATTACGTTTCTTGAATCTAAAGCGCTTGAACTGCCGGCTATTTTCGGTAATAACATGGTAATGCAGCAGAAAACGGAAAATACGATATGGGGTAAGGCAGAACCGGGCGAAAATATAGAAATAATCTCGAGTTGGGGCGAGAAAACAACCGTGAAAGCGAAAACGAACGGGAATTGGTTAACGAAAATAAAGACACCCGAAGCAGGCGGACCTTTTAAGTTGAATATAAAGGGAGCCGATACTACAATAACATTTAAAAACGTACTAATAGGCGAAGTATGGTTATGCTCGGGTCAATCTAATATGGAAATGCCTCTTGCGGGCTGGCCTCCGAACGACACCATAAAAAATTCCGCAGAAGAAATAAAGAATGCATGTTATCCTGAAATTCGCTTTTTTACGGTATCCAGATCAATTTCGGCAAAACCGAAAGAGGACTGCAAGGGCTCATGGGTAGAATGTACGCCGGAGACGGCAAAAAAATTCAGCGCGACTGCGTATTTCTTCGGTAGAGAAATTCACGAGAAACTTGGAATTCCTGTAGGGCTTATTCATTCAAGCTGGTCAGGAACTCCCGCCGAGTCCTGGACGAACCCCGGATACATAGGCAAAGTGGATGATTTTTCGGAGTTTGCGAAAAACCTCGATAAACTCGCTTCCCAGGAAGCTGAATATATTAAATGGCTAAGCTCTCATCCTACTAACGAACCGACCAATGATGACGAACGCGGAGGCAAAGGATTATCCTTTAACGATAAAATTTGTCCTCTTCCGGATTTAAACGATCGCCAGTGGAAAGGAATGAATCTTCCGACCCTGTGGGAGAATGCGGACTTGGACCTTTTTGACGGTGTAGTATGGTTCAGAAAAGAAATAAATATCCCCGAATCTTGGGTGGGTTCAGATTTAATGCTTGAACTCGGTCCCATAGATGACATAGATATAACCTATTTTAACGGCAAGAAAGTCGGAGCTCATGAGAGTATGGGCTTCTGGACAGCCAATCGCAGGTATGAGATTCCGTCCGAGCTGGTTAAAAAAGGGGAAAATGTAATAGCGGTGAGAGTAATAGATACACAGGGCGGAGGAGGAATTTACGGAGAAGAAGAACAGATGAAAATTTATCCGGTAAACAATAAAAACAACCAGCCGATAAAACTAAAAGGTACATGGAAGTATCTCCCGGTAGCGCAATACAGAGAAGGTATTTTTTATGTTTTCGGTGTAGAAAAAAATGACTTTTATGAAGAAAAACCGGCATCTGGTGGAATAAATTACCACACACCCACAGTTTTATACAACGGGATGATCGCACCCATTGTTCCATACGGGATTAAAGGCGTGATATGGTATCAGGGAGAATCAAACGTCGGCAGAGACAAACAGTACAAGCAGCTCTTCCCAACAACGATAAAAAGCTGGAGGGCTTCCTGGAAACTGGGCGATTTTCCGTTTTATTTTGTCCAAATAGCTCCTTACATATACGACGGGAAAGATGACCCGGCTTCGGCAAAACTCCGTGAAGCACAGATGGAAACCATGTCGGCTGCTCTGAATACCGGAATGGCTGTAACTCTGGATATAGGAAATGTAAACACTATTCATCCGGCGAACAAACAGAGTGTTGGAAAGAGACTTTCTCTGTGGGCTCTTGCTAAGAATTACGGAAAAGAAGATATCGTATATTCCGGTCCTATTTACAAGTCCATGGTTAAACAGGGCAGCAGAATTACATTATACTTTGACCATATAGGAAGCGGACTCGTTGCAAGGCCCGACGCGTCGGGTCACAGAGAACTAAAAGGATTTCAAGTCGCAGGAGAGGATAGTGTATTCGTAGATGCGGAAGCTTATATAAAAGGAAACACCGTGATAGCTTACAGCAAAGAAGCTTATGACCCCGTCGCAGTCAGATACGCTTTTACAAACGCATCCGGGGCAACACTCTTCAACAAAGAAGGGCTTCCCGCTTCCTCCTTCAGGACCGACAATTGGGACGAGTGAGGGGGGTAATCTTTTTATTTCCCAATTTATTATTCAATAGTTTCCTTCCTGTATTCAAAATAGGAATAAACAATCGAATAAGCTGCGGCTAACATCGCCGGAATAAGAATAAAAAACATTGTATGGCTCCGGGAAAATATACCTATAAAGGCAATGATTCCGGCAATCTTGAATAACTTTCCGCCTATCTTATGGGTCTTATCCCAAACTTTATCACTGCTTAATGTCCATGGTGTTCTGATTCCTATAAGCCAATTTTTTTTCGAGTTCTCGCAAAGAATACCCATATAAAAGAATAAAAGACCAATTCCAATGGGCAAAAATACATTAGGACTTATCTGAATTCCGACATTCCACAAAATTACCAATAAATGAAGAGATAACATAAAAATTAAAAATATGATGATAAATCCGTCATAATATCCTCTGAATTTTTCGATGTTTTCTTTCAATGGATCTATCATGGGAATAAACACAAAAAGCAATGTTAATCCAACAAGAATAAAGGGCATAAAAAACGTTCCCCAGAATTTCGACATATAGCCATCCACCTGACCTTTAGTATTCCAATGCGCAGCCATTTTCAGAGGCATCTGAGGATAAAAATAAAAACTTACGATAAAAGACAGCAGCAATATTACCAAAATGATTATTGTGCTTTTCTTATTCATAATTATTTCTCCTTTTTAATATATACTCATATCCCGGCATTTTTATTCTAAAAATTATTTTTCTTTTTTAAAAATGTAGAATCCTGCGGAATTTTACCTTATTTACTCTTATTAAGCTTTTCATAGTATTTGGAAAGCCGGTCTTTGATCTCGTGGGTAAGATTTCCTTTTCCTATTTTATCGACTATCTTCTCTAGATCATAAGAACTTGTATCTATTTCTATTTCCCCCTCGGATAATAAACCTCTGAGAAATATATCCAGAGATTTTAAATATCTCATGTTACTTATATCTATCTGGTTCTGAGCTTCGAAAACTTCTCCTTCTTCTTTTAATAAAGTTGCAATTATTATACATTTATTTACGTCCGGAACTCCATCTGTTGAGATAATCGAGATTAAATCATCCGTGCCAAAAGAACTTATAAAAAGAGAATCAAAACCCAGAAGCTCCTCGTATGTTTGGCCGATTAGAGAGAGTGCATCTCCGTAATTTTTACTCTCTTTTAATTTTAAGAGTTTGCTTAAAGCTTCAGAAAACTGTTCTATAAGCCGCATCATGTAATCTCTTCGGATCATGAGATCCCTTTTTAAAATTACCCGCTTAAAATATTATCTGCATCAAATGGACATCCAGCTTTTTGCCAAATTTATAGCCAACCTCTTTCATAGTACCGATATGTTTGAATCCTCTCTTCTTAAATAGATTCATACTTGTTTCGTTTTCCGAACAGATTTTCGCGATAGCAGTATGAAGTCCATTTTTAGAGCCTCTTTTCAATAATTCTTTGACTAATTTACCCCCTATTCCTTTCCCGCGAAATTCTTCTTTTATATAAACAGCTATATCTGCGGTATTTGAGTATGCGCACCTATCAGACCATGGACTTAAGGAAGCCCAACCGACCACAACATCTTTCTCCGCGGCGATGATAATCGTATATTTACCGGTGTGTCTTTCGAACCACTCCTTCTGCTCGGGATAAGATTTCGGCTCAATGTCAAACGTAGCAGTTGTATTTAAAACGGCATCATTATAAATTTCGGCAATCGAAGATAGGTCGTTTTCACTTGCAGTTCTTATCCTTATCATACGCAACAATCCGAAAATTTCTTAATATATTTTTTTATTTTTCTTTATGAGTTATTTGCACACCTACTATACACCTGGTAATCGGAGCTCTTCTCAAAACGACAAAATCGCCTTCCTTAATTCTAAAATAATGATGAATGCCAATATAATGTACCCTTCGGTCTAATACAATCGTACATATCGGCAAATTAGACGGGATTAGGACATCATCAGATCCTTTACTAACAGTACCTCTAACGACTTCAACCGAACCGTTTTTCAAATCGAGTATATGTTTTATAAAATAAACAAACAGCAGGAAAGCTATTAAGGTGAATAAAATCGATGAAAAGATAACAATAAGATCTATCTCTTCGGAGGTGACTATACTATCTTTTAGAAAAACAAAAATGGCTGCAATTACAATTAAAAATACAATACTATTGCGAATTAATTTAAGGCGTTCAACCAGAGTTAATCTTTTTTCATTGTCAAAATCTTTCGAACTCCCAAAATCAAAATCTCCACTTTTTATAATCTTTTTTGCCTTTTTACTCTTTTTCGCTTTCTTTCCCTTTTCTGCCTTACTGCTTTTCCCGCGAGTTACCTTTTCTTTGTTCTTATTGGTTTTTTTTGCCCTTTTTCCTCTTTCGCTTTTTTTCTCTTTTTTCATTTATCCCCTTTAATGATTTAACTATTAAAAATCCAAGTGATATAACTACAAAAGCAACAATCGGCCACATAAAAACAATTTCGTTTTCTTTGATTGCTTCTTTAATCCTGCTGAAATCCTTATTAAGTTCTTCTTTATCCAGGTCTACCATAAATCTTTTTTCGGATTCCATAAATGGGAACAGTTTTTCGAATTCGTAAATAGGTTTTCTTGCGTCGGAATTTCCGTAGAACAGGGAATATTTTTCGTTCTTCTTTACCGGGAAATAAATAAATTGTTGCTCTCCTTTAATAGATATATACTCAATTTTAAGTGGAGGGTCATCTTGATTGTATATGAGTAACTTTAAATATCTGCTTCTGGATTCCATTAAGTTTATAATATTATTTTTGTTTTCTTTATTATACCTGTATATAACTCCGGAGTTGATACGCTGCCAGTTTTCCGCATCATCCGAACCAAAAACCCAAACATTTCTGTAATATTGGTCTGAATCAAGTTTGAGGTTTATTTCCTTCTTCGGAATATTTTTATAAACGACATCGAGTATAATCTCGGTTCTTTTTTTCTCATAATTATCACTTCTCGATATTATCTTAAAAGTTATATCATTAGGTGGAGCTTCAGAAATCCTTTCCTCGTAAAGCCAGCATCGTTCTATTACAAGGGGTTTTTCTCCTTTGTTCCATATAACAATCTTAAAGAATTTCCTTTTCGTGTCGGGAAATTTTATATCGGTTAATGCAGTTATGTGGTCTTCAGTATAAAAACTAAAAATATTTGCATCATCTCTAATTTTCAACCAATCTACACCATCATCACTTCCCCAGATTTCCACTTTTCTCCTGAAATTCCTATCACTTGTTACTATATGTAACTTGTTTATAATTTGATTTTCTTCATCCATAGCAAGGTAAAACTCCGTGTACGCATCCGGCTTATGGGAAATGTTGTAGAGTTTCGGTTCAAAACAAACGGTTCCCTTTTTGCTCTCATGAGTTTCTATTCGGTATGGAGTTTCCTCCCCTTCGTAATTTATAATCCTCACATCGGACAGATCGAGTTTAGAATGATTGTAGATTTCGGCATCGACTTTAACTCTCGATACCCCTTCGATATCGTTTACTTCAATCTGCTTTTTATACTCCCAGTAAGCCGGCGAGAAATCCGCTTTTATTACAAGTACCGTAAGTGCGATTAAAAGGATGCATTTATTTCTAATCATTACTCATTCTCCCAACTTTTTTATGATAAATAAATGAAATTGTAAGCAGTATTACCCCGAGAACCACAAAGGATAATATTCTGTATGTTGTTTCAAGATAAGATAGGTCATGAAAAAAAACCTTCATTATCGTAATAGATGCCATCAAGAATCCGGCAATTCTTGCAGGAGAGCTCTCTTTGGCTATGCCTACTACAAATAAGACAAGTGCATATACACCCCAGAGAACTGAAATTACAAGAGACCTCATTTCCTCGAGATGGCTAAACTCGTCAAAGAATTTAAATGTTCCTGCAAGCGTAAACCAAAATACAAGAAGCATACCCAGGATATTTAAAAATTCAAACATTGGTTTATTTTCGTTTTTCTTGGAACCTTTGAGAAATTCTGCGCAAAGGAAAACTGCCGCTATTGTAACTGTTGAGTTGGAAAGGAATGGAACAAGTTCAAGTATAAAATAGTCGATAAAAAACATTTTAAAAACTGCAATCCCGATAAGTACAAGTGAAAGGATTTTTAGAACCTTTTCCTTTCTTCCGAGTGAAAGAATAACAGTCCCTTCCATGGCCCAGGCAAAGGTAGACCAATTTGATTTAAAGAATACAGGAATCGCAATTGTGAGGAAGAAAATCGATAAGCTCATAAAAGACCAGGCCCGTTCCAGTGAATTATTTTTTTCGGAAAGCGAACCTTCGTAATAATAAAAAGCTGATAAGGCTAATGCTAGCGTTCCGGCAATATAAGGATTTATTTTATATGTTACGAACCAGAGAACAAAATAATAGAGAAATGGATTGAAGAAGAGTATAATGTAGGATTCCGGGTTCTCTTTTCTTGGGATACAAAAGAAGAGCGCAAAGAATATGGTGGAAAACGTTAAAAACACCCACGGATAACCGGTTTTTGGGGCGTATTTAATCGTTGTAAGCAGCATAGTCGCCGTTAAAGAAAAGGTAAGTATATTAAGCCATTTCCAGTTCTTTATTTTTGTTACCGTAAGAATCCATCCGTTTATTAGAGCAAGATACGCAAAAAGTATAACCAGAGCTAAAGGGGTAATTTCTCCCCCCCTAAAAACATAAGGGGTAAGAAAGGCTCCTATAACGGCGATAAATGAAATAATGCTGTTGTTATATCTTAGCGACAGTAAAACTCCGAGGATTGTAACCAGCAACATCATAAGAAAGGCTACAGCAGGATGAATTAAACTATAAAATGCAGAAGCGGCATAAAAAGAGAAATAGAGAATTACAATTCCACAGCTTGAAATTCCCAACGCATAGTTTTCATATTTTTTTATTAACTTTTCTCCCAGGTAGAGCAAGGCTAGTCCTATGAGTAGCCCTATTGCAATTCTAACCCATAGTCCGATATACGGAAACGAATATTTAATGAATAAACCCACACCTATTGCAAGAGCAAAGATTCCAATTTTATGTAAAACATTGAACCAGACTCTTTCCTGGTCGGCTGCAGCAGCAGGAACTTCTTCCGGGATAATTGTCTCTTTAGAGGGGGCAGATATAAAGGCTTCTTGCTCTTCTTTGCTCTCTTCGGGTTCTTCTTCGATGAGATAAGCTACTTTTTCTTCTACAGGTTCTTTCTCTGGCGTTTTTTCGTCTTTGCCGCCTTCTAAGAACGCTTCAATCGAAGCCTCCTCTTCTTTTTGTTTTTTTAGGAATTTCTCAATTGCGTTTAGTCTATGATCGATACTTTTTAGTATTTTTTCTATTGAATCATCTTTATGATCCATGATCCCCCTTTGTTTCCTTATATATCATACGGATTTTTTACCGGTAAGTCAAGAGAGTTTTTGAGCCATAAAGACACAGAGAACAAATTAGGAAAATTGGGAAATGGGGAAACTGTTTCTCGATTCAAAATTCATAATTTATAATTTATAATTAATATCATTCAACCATTCAAATTGGATTCAAAGAATCTTCAAAATAGAGCTTGCGTTTTTGCGGGTAGTATCTTATCTATAAGGGGTAAAAATAAAGGAGATTTTTAAAAATGAGCAAAAGACAGAAAAGGTACCTGTTCATATGCGACTTCGACAAAACATTAAGTTTCGATGATTCAGGTGTCATTCTAAGTGAGAAAATAGGAATCAACGAGGAATCCTTCGAGGAAAAACTCGCCAGGGTGAGGGGAAGGAATATAGTCCAGTTGGGCGGAGAGCTCGCCCAGCTAATTGTCACCGACCCGGATTACAAGGGGAAAGTCTCAAAGAAACTCTTTCAAGCCGTGGCTAAAGATATAAAATTAAAAAGAGATGTTTCCAAATTAATGAAAGTCCTGGAAAAAGGTATAGAAGAAAACAAATTCTTCTGTTATGTCATATCCGCTTGCCCGGCTGAGATTATAAAAACTGCTTTAAAAGGAATTCTCCCCCCTGAGAATATCATCGGAACCACTTTTATATACGATGATAAGGGTAACGTCCAGAGTATAGAAAGAACCGGTGCGGGGCAGGGCAAGGTAACCAATCTGGATCTCTTAAGAGAAAAAAATAAGATTCCGCGTGACAGGATAATATACGTGGGAGACGGTTCGTCGGATTTACATGTTATGCTGCATGTTAATGCCTACGGCGGATATCCGATAGCCGTTTCATCTTCGCCGTATCTTGGCCATATTTCAAAAAGGACAGTACTCTCCGATAGCGCGCTCAGTATATTGACTCCTATTCTGGAAGATATGTTGGGTTATAAAGAGATACAAATAAAGAAATTTTTTATAGATATAGGACACACGATTTCGGAATGGAGCAGGGTTAAAACCGACTGGATAGCGCTGGAATAATCAAATATTATTTTTTTGCAACCTTAATTGTATTTTTCCCGGAACTTTTTGCCTTATAAAGAGCAGAATCGGCAGCGGATATAAGTTCTCCTGAAGATTTCCCGTTCTTAGGATAACTTGCCATTCCGACGCTAATAGTTATGTTCTTGGTAGGCTGGCTCTTTTTTTCACCTTCAAATTCCTTTTCTTCTATTTTACTGCGGAGTTTCTCCGCGACTTCTTTTGCTTCCGCCTCACTTGTTTCCGGGAGTAAAACCACAAATTCTTCTCCTCCGTAACGGTATAATTTATCAATAAATCTTATATTATAGGAAAGGATCCGAACAAGGTTTACAAGTATTTTATCTCCTTTTTGATGTCCATGAAAGTCATTGTATTCCTTAAACCAATCGATATCTATCATCAAAACTGAGAAATTATTATTGTACCGTTCAGCTCTTCTGAGTTCTTCTTTCAGGTCCTCCTTTAGCTTTCGCCTGTTAAAACATCCTGTAAGATCATCGGTTATGGCATCTGTAATATCTTCAAAAATTTCCAGAATATATTTTTCTCCTCTTAATTCAATTGCCTTATGCCTAATCTTTACTGTTTTTCCGCCAAAGGCTCCTTCCGTTTCAACTGTATTTTCTTCTCCTGGTTTAATCTCTTTTTTCAATGGACAAAAAGGGCATTGAATACTGCTATCATTATACACCTCAAAACACTCCTCGCCGACGGCATCTCTTCCAACTTTTTCCTTGAGGGCATTGTTCATATAAAGAATATTAAAATTCATATCTACAATATCGATCGGAAAAGGAAAAACCTCTAAAATGAGTTTGAAATCTTCCAGATTTATTTTATCAAACTTTGAACTATCTAAATCTTCTAATAAAATTTTATTCACTCCTTGTTTCGATTGTTAAATATTATACTAACTATAAGCAGGATTTTGCCATAAGTCAATAGTGAAAAAATCGTATCCTAAAACAGAAGTCAGAATCCCTACCCTACACCAAGTAATAGGACGCAGATAAACGCAGATTTACAGGATTTTTTGTTCTTTTTCTAAAACCTAAGACCAAAGACCTAAGACCTATTAACGCCTTGACATAGAAAGCACTTTTTAGTATATTTTCTAAATAATGAGCGGAAGATTAAAAAATTTCGTGTCATACGGCTTAAGATATTCCTATCTTAGACTTTTGAACAATCTCGGAGATAAAATAATTTTCATCCATCCGGATTTAATGAGTTTTATTGCTTTCTTCATCGCTATTCTAACAGGCTTTTTCTATTATAAATCGGGCGATACACCTGTTTTTTTGCTGGTAAATATATTTTTGATTTTTCTGGGGATAACTTTAAATACTTTTATCGAACTCCTCTCGATGAAGAGGGCTAAATTCACAATTATAAATGAGATAATTTATGCTCTTCCTGATAGATATGCTGACCTTTTCATTCTTGTAGGAATATCTTTCTCGTCCTTATGCGACATCAGAATCGGAATGGTAGCTACAGTTACAGTACTGCTAATTAGCTACGCGGGAATATTAGGTAAAGCTTTAGGGGTTTCCTGGCAGCACCAGGGTCCGCTCGGTAAGACTGACAGATCGGTTATACTTATGGCAGCATCACTATTACAGTACTTACTTAGTAAAGCCGGCGTCCCTTCTGTTTTTATTCTGGGGAGAGATTATACTATTATGGAATTATGCATGGTAATATTTATGGTCTTAGGACAGCTTACCGTACTTATGCGGGTAAAAGGAATCCTGGAGGATGTGAAAAAAGTAAATAGAACATTGTACGGGGAAGAACCCCCGGAAGAATAATTCGAAGAATCACACACTCACATATAAAAGTAAAGAAACATTTATTTGTGATGTTCGTGTGTATAATTCAGTCGTTAGTCACTGGTCATTAGGGCGTGTTGCCGAAAGGCTTTTCGCTATCCAAAGTAATGTCTTTGCGAATTTGTCCTCTTGCTCGACTTTCGCGAAGTAATCTCTTGTGATAAAATTAAAGGGCTTAATTGCAAGCTATACGTGGAGATTGCGTCACGGTGGAAAGGCGTGAAGAAGAGTTCGCAATAACAATGTGAACTGTGTTATTTTATTCTATTGGTTTTGGGCAACACGCCCATTAGTCATTAGTCAAAAAAAGAAATAAAAAACTTTGTGTCTTTGTGTGAGAATTGCCCGAGAATCATTGACAAAATTTTTAATAAGTTTATAATTTAAAAGAGGATATAAGATGATAAAAAATCCGAAAATACTTAAAGAATTTGAAAGGAAGATCAAGAAAACGAGTAAAGTCGATATAAATAAGAACTTTGAAATCTTTGAAGGTCTTTATAAAGAAGCGTTAGAGCTGGGAGTGCTTCCGAGAAAGAATTCCCTTGAAGATAAAGAAACAGTAAAAAAAATAGCCAAAATCATAAATAGTGTTTAAAGAGCTGCTTTCTAAAGTTTCAAAACAATTAGAAAAAAGTAGGATACCGTATATGGTAATAGGAGGACAGGCTGTTCTGCTTTACGGTGAACCGAGACTTACTAAAGATATCGATATAACCCTGGGTGCGCCCCCGGAAAAACTGTCGAAAATTGAAAGTCTCAGTAAAAAATTAAATTTAAGAATCCTTGCAGAAAAACCGAAAGATTTTGTAAAAAAAACAATGGTACTGCCGGTTGAGGATGAAAAAACCGGAATTAGCATCGATTTCATATTTTCTTTTTCCAAATACGAAAAACAGGCTATAAAAAGAGCAAATCCTATTAAAATGCTGAATACATTTGTAAATTTCGCATCTCTTGAAGATGTAGTTATTCACAAAATAATAGCAGGAAGAGCCAGAGATCTGGAAGATGTAGAAACAATCCTTTTAAAGAATCCCACGTATGACGAGAAGTACATTAAAAAGTGGCTAGACAAGTTTGATAATTCTCTGAAAAAAAATTATTGTAAGACTTTCTCAAAAATAAGTAAAAGTTCTCGGTAATATTATATCACATTCGTGATATTTGTGTAAATCATTTAGTCATTAGTCAAAAAAACTTTGTAGTTCAGTTGTTTTTGGGGGTTGTGCTGGTCGACTCGTGACACATGACTGGTGACTCGTGACAATTCTTGTGCTCTTCGTGGCTCTGTGTAAATTAGTGTTTCGGGTTTAGAGTTACGTGGTTCGATTAAAAAAACAAAAAAATCCTTTTAAATCTGCGTTCATCTGCGTCCCATTTCCTTTGTGTCTTAGTGTCTTTGTGGTTCAAAAACGCTCTTGACTTTTTTTCTCTGAATTCTATCCTTAAATCAAATGAGTGAAAACAAAAGATTAATACGTCTTCTTTCTTCAGCGGGAGGAGGTAAAACATACCGTCTTTCCACACGGTATAAAGATTTACTTAAAAAAGATAATCAAAATTTAAAAACAACTCTCGCCATAACGTTCACGAATAAAGCCGCAACGGAAATGAAAGAACGTATTCTAAAGCTTCTAAAAGAAGAAGCCTTAAAACGCAACGATAAACAATCTCAAAAATTAATCGATCACATCCTCGATAACTACAGCGATTTTGCGGTGCGGACAATAGACTCTTTCGTTAACTCACTCGTCAAAGCATTCTCTATAGAACTAGGCATCACTCCTGAAGCAGAGCTTATTATGGATTCCAATTACTATAAAGATTTTGCCACTTCACTGGTCATTCAATCAGTGGAACAGGATAAAAACCTCCGCAGGAAACTAAGTGACTTCCTAATAAATAGAATAGAAACGGGAGGCAAAATAAGCTGGGATTTTCACGGGCTTTTAAGGAAAGGAATGGACAGGTTAGAAAAATATGAGGGGAATGAAAATGTTTCTTTTGAAAAACCTACGTTTGAAAAAGCCTCTGAGGATCTTGCCAAACTCGATAAAGATATAGCAGTTTGCTTTAATAAATCTATTAGCCTCGCGGAAGGAATCCTTACATTTGCGAGTACTCACAGCGGTATTCACAGCCGCTTTTTAGACACACTCGAAAAAGTTAGTAGGACCCGCAACATAGATAAACTACTGGAAAGCTCTTACATAAAAAAAGGCTCCGAAGGAGCCCTGACAAAAAGCTTTAAAGGCGACCCTGGAGCCTTTGTCCGACTTTTTAGAGAACTAAAGAAGTACGTCTTTGATTATTACCAGCACAGTTTAATAAGGGAACATAATTACCAGATAGATATTTACGGGATATACAGGGGAATCTTAAAGAATATCAGAGAAAAACAGAGAGTCAGATTCATAGAAGATATCAATAAAGAACTGAAAATCTTGTTCGAAGAATTCAGCATACCTTTCGTGTTTTACAGAATAGGAGAAAAATTCATTCACTATCTCGTAGATGAATTTCAGGATACGAGCAGAAACCAGTGGCAGAATCTTGTTCCCTTAATCGATAATGCCCTCTCCGAGGGAGGTTCCTTCTTCTACGTCGGTGACCCCAAACAGGCAATTTACCAGTGGAGGGGTGGAGATGTAGAGCTTTTTGACACTCCTTCAAATTTATTCGCATCTGTCGGAGAAAACGAAAAAGAATCCGAGTATATAGATAAAAATTACCGAAGCAGGAGAGCGATAGTCGATTTTGTCGGAGAAACCTTTTCTAATTTGCCCGAAGAAATCAAGTGCAAGATGGGACAAAAGGGTGATTTTTATTCAGATACTGTTAAACAGAGCATGCCGGATTTTAAAACAAACTTACCGTGCGAAGGTCTTGTATCGATTAAAAAAATTAAACCCCAGAGTAAAAATATAGAAGATATTTTCTCATCTATAAATGACCAACTGGAAAAAACAATAAAAGAAATATTATCCAGAGGATACGGCGAAGGGGACATCGCGATCCTCGTACGCCGCAATAACGACGCCAAAGAAATAACCGAGTACCTTTGCGAAAAAGGATATCCGGTTGTTTCAAGTGAAACTCTGTATCTCACGAGTAATCCCGTTATAAAAGGTTTGCTTTCGGCTTTAGGATTCCTGAAACACCCCACGGATAACACATCGTTTTTGGGATTACTTACCAGTCCCTTCTTCGGGAAACAAACAGGGCTGGATGATAATGTTATAATAAATTTCGCGGAGAACTGTTCAAGTGAGATTCCCTATTACATACAATTTAAAAAAAGATTCCCGGATATCTGGCTGAATTATATAGAACCGTTTTTCACCTCCGTTGGTTTTTTACCGGTTTACGATCTTGCAAGCGACATAATTCGTACTTTCAAAATTCCCGAAAATTGTACCGGTACGATTAGTTTTCTCGAAGCTTTCCTCGAATTTATTCATAATCTCGAAGAACAATCCATAACGTCCATAGAGGGTATGTTAAGTGAGTGGCAGAAAAGACAGGATTATGAAAACCCGCCTTCTATACTCTTACCGGAATCAACCGAAGCCATAAAAATAATGACGATTCATTCCGCCAAAGGTCTCGAGTTCCCGGTTGTAATTATTCCCTTTATTTACATTCCTTTCGACAAAGACAAAAATGAAGTCGTTATAGAATATAAAGGAATAAAAAGAATAATTAAGGTAAAAAAAGATATTCTTCCCGAAAACGACGCCGCGTTGAAAAAAGAAATCGAATCGAAACTTATAGAAAAAGAACAAAATGAAACCTTCGAAGAAATAA
>CAYQMH010000031.1:0-26601 GCA_964418485.1 uncultured bacterium
TATATAAAAAGTGATGACACGGATTTGTTCTCGTGGATTCTTGTGATAGCTTCGCTCAGAAGTTTGGCCACAGAAACCACTTCTATTTTTTTGCTCTTCTTTTCGCCCATTGGAATCGTGTCCGTAACAATAAGTTTATCCAGCGATGAGGATGTAATCTTTTCGATTGCGTTACCCGAAAGTACCGGATGTGTTATGTATGCGTGAATTGCTCTGGCTCCCTGTTTTTTTAATTCGTTTGCCGCTTCTGTTAAAGTTCCTGCAGTGTCTACTATATCGTCAACTATAATGGCAACCTTATCCTTCACGTCTCCGATTATATTGACAACTTCGCAGTGATTTGGCTTAGGTCTTCTTTTGTCTACAATGGCAATAGGTATATTTCTGTTGATTTTTTTGGCTATTGCTCTGGCTGCTTCGACTCTTCCGACGTCGGGAGAAACAATAACGGTTTCTTTGTAATCTAAATTTAGCTTTTTTATATGTTTAACCGTTACAGGTGTCGCAAAAAGATGATCAACTGAAATATCAAAAAAACCAGTTATTTGGGGTGCGTGTAAGTCAATGGTTACAATCCTATTAGCGCCTGCTTTCTCGAATAAATTCGCAAACAGCTTTGCTGAAATCGGAACCCTGGGTTTGTCCTTTTTTTCTTGTCTTCCGTAACCAAAGTATGGTATAACAGCGGTTATTCTCCCCGTCGAAGAGCGGCGTAAGGCGTCTATAATAAGTAAAAGTTCGATAATGTTTTCTGCCGGAGAGTTTGTTGATTGAACAACAAATACATCTCTTCCTCGAACATTCTCTTTTATCTGAATAAAAACCTCGCCGTCCGAAAATTTCCTTTTTTCAAGGGAAGACAGCGGTCTTTTTAAATATTTGCTAATGCCTTTTGCAAGACTTAAACTTTCGGAACCTGAGAAAACCTTTAATTCCAATTTTACTTCTCTCCTGGGGCGGTAGGATTCGAACCTACGAATGCGAGACCCAAAATCTCGTGCCTTGCCGCTTGGCGACGCCCCAAATAATTGTATGAGGGCAAGTTTTTATATGAGATCTTCTTCTATTTCTTCTTCTAATTCCGGGATGTCCTCGATATTTTCTTCGGTCTCTTTTTCGGTATCAGCTTCACTTTCATCTTCTTCGAATGCCTCTATATCGACGTTTTCATCGGGTGCTTCGAAGTCTTCCTGCTCAAGGTCTGAACCCTTTGGGTTTTTCCCTTCCTCTTCACATTTGTTGTAATATTCGTCAAGGACGACTTTTTCAAGTCTTTTTCGCATGGTGTTATTTATTGGATGAGCGATGTCTCTAAATGTACCATCTTTGCCTTTTCGGGAAGGCATTGCAACAAAGAGCCCTTTTCTGCCTTCGATTACTTTCATGCCGCGTATAACAAAGTCGTCATCAAAGGTTACATTGACAAATGCTTTTAATCTGGGCTCATCTCTAAGGGTTACACGTACTTCTGTGAATTCCATTAGTCCTCCTTTGGTTTTAACAAGTTGAAGTACTCTTTTCGAGAGATACTTTTGCAGTGTTTTAAGGTATAATTTTCTTTTATATCTCCCATCCTATAGTTGTATTTTTCTGATCCAAATATTGCAAATACAGTGGGACCAGACCCGCTTAACATAACGTTTATTGGGTTCAATCTATTTAACTTTTTCATAATATCTTCTAATCGAGGATATTTCTCAAATATTATTCCCTGAAAGGAATTTCGTAATTTACTTAAAATTTCTTTTTCCCCCTCTTGTATTCTATGGAGTATAAGACTTAAGTCTTCATTTGTCAAGTCTTGTTTTTCTTTATTATCCCACCAATCGTAGGCGTCTTTTGAGGATATTGCGAAAGAGGGAGTTATGAGGAGAAAATTAAGTGTTGGAATATCTTTTACCCATTCTATTTTTTCTCCTCTTCCGCTCACAAGAGCGGTTCCGCCTTTCATGAAAAAAGGTACATCCGAACCAAGAGATTCTGCGTGTTTCATCAATTCCTCTGTTTTTTTTGGATAATTAAGCATACGGTTTAAGGTTAGTAAAGTTACTGCCGCATTCGAACTCCCACCGCCTAACCCTGAACCTATCGGTATCTTTTTATCTACTTTTATTTTTACTCCTAAATTTTTATTTTTTTTGTTTATAAAAATGCTTGCTGCTTTGTGTATTAAATTGGCTGGTCCGTCTGGTAGATTTGGGTTGTTAGAGGTTATTTTTATTTCAGTACCCTCCAATTTGAAATAGAGTGTATCCTTCAGGGATATTGTTTGGAAGATAGATTCAATCGAGTGGAAGCCATCTTTTCTTTTTTCGCGGATGTAAAGACCGAGATTTACTTTCGCGAATGAAGGGACTTTTAAGTAATTCATAAGATAAATACTCCGAGTGGGCTAGAATCCTTTTTCAGATCTCTTTTTAAGCTCGTTTATTAATTGATCGACTTTTGCAGCTTCGAAAGGATACATCTCCTTCCAGGTTTCAAGTAGTTTGATTGTTCCTTCAGGGTTGGAGCTGATGGAAAGAAACATAACTTGGTCCATGAGCTCGGGATCATTCTTAATTTCTGAAATAATTTCTTTCATTTTTTCAGGTTCGTTAGACATAGAATAAAGTTCTATAAGTCCTCTGTATGCTAAGGGTTTGAAAGCTTCTTTATTAAGCGTAGTTGCGAATTCTTCTGTTGCTTCTTTGAGTTCTTGTGTATTGTCTTTCTTTGATTTTGCTTTTAGGATTAGCATCTCCGCGTGTAGGAGATGAAGCGATGGTGTTTTTATTACAGAAAGAAGTGAATCACAGAAATCGGTTGCTCTTTCTTCATCTCCAAGTAATGAGTATATCAATTTAAGGCTGTTTGTTATTTGAGGGGTTACTGCGACAGAAAACTTTGAGTTCATGGAGAGAACAAAGGAGCGTTTGAAGATGGTCTCTAACATTCTTAGTGTATCTTTTTCGGAGCCGGAAATTGTTTCCCTGTTTTGCCATGCGAATTTTCTTAATGAGTAGTTGCCAAATGTCAGATAGACGTATGCGTGGTTATTTAGAGGTTTTTTCTGTGCTCTTCCTGTATAAATTGTTGGATTTTCGCAGTAACTTGTTTTAAATTTAGTCGTAAGATTGTCTAACATCTTTCTATATTCTATCATATTCTTACCCTTTTTTCCGACCAGACGATACGCGAAACCTTCTAGTTCCAGATGAGACCCGAAGAGTTCCATTGAGTAAGATTCTACAGGAAAAGAAAAATAAATATTAATTGAAGGGTTAAAATCCTCTTTAATATATTTGTTGACGAAGGAATCTCTCGCCATGGTTAAATCTTCGAGAGAAGGTTTTACTCCGGTTGAGCTAATAATTATGTTCCTGGCTACTATATCTGCCGGACGTAACCACTTTCCGTCTTCGCACTTTAAAGGCATAATATTATTGATTATCCAGTCTTCAAATGTCAGATCTATCTTTCCGTTTCTTTTCTTTATATTGTAAGCTCTCTCCATATTGGTTCCTTTAAATGGGGAAGCAAAATCCATGGGTATGCCGGCTTCTTTTAACTGTCTAATATACCAGTTTGTATTCATAAGAGAGAAATTTGCCGGTTGGATGCCTTTTTTGTTTTTTAAATCGAATTTCCGAAAGTTTTTTACCTCCTGGAGAAACCAGACCGGGAAGGTATCATTGTCTCCATATGTGAATAGAATTGAATAATCCTCTGGAGTGATTAATAGATTATAAGCGTAATCGGAAGCGATCCAGTTTCCTCTTCTGTTGACATGGCTTTTTATATTTGAGATCAGGGGTGTAAATCCTATTAAAAAAGATAAAGCTATTCCCGTGTAACCATAAAAAAGATTTATTTCCCTTAATTTTAAATATATCCAGTATAATCCTATTGATACATAAAACATAAAAAGAAAGAATGCCGGAGTCCAGAAATAGTCTCTTTCTCTTACTTCTCTATCCTGATGCGCCGGGTTGATATCTGAAGGGGAGAATTTTAAATTTAAATATACAACAAGTCCCAGACTTAAGAGAATGTATAAAATCAAAAATAACCAGAAGGATTTCCTGTCTTTCCTGAAATGAATGAACATTCCCCAGAAACCTGTAAAAACATATAAATATGTACCTGCTATCGAAGTATATTTAAGCAGGGTATTGATATCTAATTCCCTCGGGTGAGGGAAGTATTGCCACGAAAAATACTTGAAGAATATTTTTATCTGTTCGAATAACGCGGCAAAAGTGGAGAGTCCGGTGTTGATTTGAGTTTTTCTTGGTAGCATTTTCATTGGTCCGTACTGTTCTCGTGATATGACATCCCATAGCGCTTTAAAATTGCTTGGATCCGCTTCATTTATTGCCGGATTACCGTGAGCTCTTACCATCAAATAATAGTATGTTGTTATTCCAATTAAAATGAGAATTACTGAAAAGACGATTAATTTCGGATTTTTTAATATCCTTTTGTCGGTCATTATTACGAAAATCAGAGTTCCCGGAATAAGGAGTAATGGCATTAAATGAATGCCAAAGGATAGAAAAATCAGGTAAACAAGAAGTAAAAGATAATTATCGTCACCTCTTATCTCTCGTTTTTCATCCCAGAGAAGAGCAAGCCATAAACATACTACCAATATCAAAATAGAAGTGGAATAAACTTCTGCTTCCACTGACGTATCCCATACACTGTAAGAAAGCCCGGCTCCGATAGCTGCAAATACCGCAATAAGATGATTACTTAAAGACAACTTTTTTCCTCTGTTTTCTCTAAAACGCTCGAAAACTGAGAGTATTATAAGGTAAAGGAAGCCTCCTGCTACTGTGGTTGAAAGAGACGAAAGAAAATTTATTCTCTTTGCAACTTCTTTGAAAGGAAGAAAGATATCAAATATTCTACCCAGTAAAATAAAAAATGGAGTACCCGGAGGGTGTGCAACTCCTAAAATATGTGAACATGTGATGAATTCTCCGCAATCCCAGAGTGAAACAGTGGGAGCGATAGTGTATAAGTATGCGGAAATTAAAACGATTGATACGGATGACAACCCAATTATTTTTCTTTTGTCGTACATTTATTCCTTTCCATTTAGATAAAAATATAACGGCTTGCTTTAATAAAGCAAGACCGTAAATGCAACGCTGACCACTTACTTTAGTGAGTTTTCCGCTAAACTAAAACCACAACACTCGAAATTAATAACTAAAGGCAAAAAAGCCAAAAGCTATATTCAACAACAAATTAAAAGGGTTTTTGTTTTTTTACTTTTATTTGTCGAAACTTTATGTTGAGAACTAAAGTTTAACGAATCTTTTTTACTTTTTCGGCTTTTGGTCCTTTATCACTTTCGATAAGATCGAACTCGACTTCGTCTCCTTCTGAAAGTGTAACCAGACCTTCACTAAGGGCTGTTGTGTGGACGAATATATCTTGTGAGGTGTCATTCGCTGTAATAAAACCGTATCCTTTTCTGTCACTAAACCATTTTACTTTACCTTCTGCCATACTAAAAAAACCTCCTTTGGTTTTTTAGGGTATACAATGATACATAAATAAACAATCGGTTAATCTTATTCTTTTTTGTTTATTTGTCAACCCTGCAATTTTTTTGTTAAATACAATATAGCCACCAAGGCACAAAGACACAAAGATTTAAAAATAGTCATTGGTCGCGTTCCTTGAGTTAGCTTACTCCACGGCCCTAAGTTTTTAAATATACTAACATGTGATAAAATAGCACTTAGCTTTTTACTTTTGACTGTTAATCAGAGAAACAATGAAGAAATCTTAGTGGACGGTGTGTTCTTTGTGTTCCAAAATTCTTATATAGTGGTTTGAATTTAACGGAAAGCGGGTTGCGGAGGCTGTGCCAAAACCCCCCTTTTCGCAAGTTGCAGAAAACTAAGTTCCTGTTTTTCAAAGGCTTATTTTTTAGAAATCCGTTAAATTTGGACTTTTGGCACAGCCTCGGCGGTCAGCGGATAGTGTATTTTTTAGCCTTGACAGTGGTTAATAACTAATTATATAGTTTATTTAAAAAGTTTTTTTCATCGTAGTTACTATTGTATCTTTATTGCGGTGTGATTTTAAGCGGTGATGTTGATTTTAAATCCCTAAACCTAAAGGAGGTTTTCATGAGAAGGGTTGAGTTCTTTATTAATTTAATTATGGACTTTTTTGTGCTTGTAATACCCATGAGTTTACTTGGAGGAGAGACGAGAGTCTCTATGCTCTTATGGAATAGATATACGAGTGAGATTGTAGATAATGACGTAAGCATGAGTAAATTTACTTTAGAGAGAGGTTACTTTCGTATTGAGCCAACTATTACGGATAAGATAGATGGTAGATTTAATCTCGACTTCTTCTCGGATGAAACTTCTACTACAGGTGGCGGTGTAAGAGTGAAGTATGCATATCTTAATTTTAAAGATGTTTTGCCTATACCTGAAAGTAAAATTAGTATTGGTATAATTCAACATTATTTTGGCTTTGGTTACGATTGGGAATATGTTACAATAGAGAAAGTCCTGGAGGAAGTTGAAGGTGTTGCGAAATCCGCCGATTATGGTATTGCTTTTTGCGGAAATCTTCCGAGCAATAAAGGAATTTATTCGGTTTCGGTTTATAATGGAGAAGGCTATACTGTGACAGGTAGTGATTTGGACGATACCCCGGAGCTTTTGGCTAACTTGAGGCTTACTCTAATTCCCGGTTTTACTTTTGGTGGTTCTGTATTGCATATAACCGATGCAAGTAAATTCGCAGCTATAGGGCTAGCACGTTTTTATAAAGGACCTTTTGAACTGCGCGGAGAGTATCTGTTTCAGGATAAGGAAGATGTTAAAAGCAGTGGTTTTATGATAATGCCCATTTTCAGTCTTAAAGAATTAATGAATGTCGATGTTGATATTGTGGGAAGATTCGATATGTGGGACTTAAATACTGATATTGTGGATGACGGTCATAAACGTATTATCGGAGGATTAAACTGGAATGTTGTTAGAGACGAAAAGTCTAAACCTCAGGTTGTGCTTCAGATTCAAGGACAGAGGATTATTTATGAAAGCGTGACGCCCGACGTTAACCTTTTAATGGTTCAGTTACGATGGAGTTTTAGCAATACTTTCGCTCAATAGTTTTGTTTTTTTAAAAGGTATAAAAACTTTTAATCAGACCCGGAGCAAAGAGCTCCGGGTTTTCTATTAAAAAGTTTGTATTTCTATAGTACTGTCAGTCAATTTTTTGAAAAAATATACTATTTCATTTCTTTGTCTTTTTCTGGTAAATCAAATATCAAAAATCAAAAAGCAAAATGACAAGAAAATCTGTTTGTCTGTGGGTCGGTTAGTCCGTTTTAAAAAACACACCAACACACCCACGCACTAACACACTGACAAATTCTAATTTAATTTTTACATTTTATGGCTTTGCCGCGTTAGGATGCTTTCTGTCAATAACTTAAATTCCACAACTTATTAACTTTTTAGCCGGTTAGAAATCTCTAAGGTTGCTTGTAATAAAAAAATTCTAAGAATTTTTTTTAAGAATTTTTGGGGTTATAGTTGCTCTATTTCAAGTTCTCCGATTGACAGTTTTCCATTAGGGTAAAACGAGGTACCAAAAAAAAGATATACAGGAAAAGACCAGGCATATTGTCAAGCTTTCGTTAAGTTTCTATTAATTAAGGGCTTATATTAAACCCTTGTGGATAAGTCTCGTAGCTTAAAAGTTTGCATTTCAATATCTTAAGTTTGGTATTTATTTTTCTTAACAACTTTTCCACATAATTTGTTTTTGCCTTTTTTGTAATTTGTTTATGGATAGGAAGAAGGTTTTTCCCCATTTTTGTCATTGTGTAGAGTTCTTGACATCCAGTATTTTTCTTTTATAATTAATCGAAATGTGTTTTTTATTTTCGTTATTGTCGGTTGTTTGTATTAACGAGGTGATGTCAAACCCGCTCGGTTCCAGTGGAGCTGGCTTTCCTGAGGACAGGAACGAGTTTGTTGAGATTTTTAATGCTGGTCCTGATACGGTGGATTTGGAGGGGTGGCGGATTACTGATTTCGATGCTGTCGATGAAATTGTGTCTTTTTATTCTCTTTCCGGTGATTCTAGTGCTGTTCTTATGCCCGGGGAATTCGCTCTTGTTATGGATCCGGAGTATATCGATTCGGGCGAGAATTATATGCCTTATGTAATTCCTTCTTGTGTTTTACTAACGGTCGGTAATACTACAATAGGAAACGAACTTTCGACTACGGATCCGATTGCTCTTGTTTCGCCGGATGGTGATACGGTTTCTACTTATTATAATCCTTTTGATCCGGGAGATGGTATTTCCGTGGAGAGAGTTTACCCTTATGCCGGAGATTTTCCTAAAAATTGGAGTTCTTGTGAAGATGTTTCGGGTTCGACGCCCGGAAGAAGAAATTCGGTTTATTCGTCTCCCGATTTCTCTCTTGATTCTCTATGGGTTCGTGGCAACAATGTTTATGTTGTTTTGAGTAATCCTTATGATGTGGAACTTAACGGAACTGTGGAGATTTTCTACGACGAGAACCGTAATAGAAATCTTGATGAAGGAGAGTTAATTGATAGTTTTGTTTTTGCAGGGGTTGCGCAGGATTCTTCCTGTCGAATAGATTTTTCATTATCTTCTGAAGGTTTTTATGTTCTCGGTTTTGATTTGGTAGAGGGAACTATTTTTAGAAGAGTTAGAATAGGTGAGGGGATTGCTGATATCATTATAAATGAGGTTATGTATGCTCCTGACGGACCTCCTGAATGGGTAGAACTTTTTAACCGGTCTCTTTATGATATTTCTCTTGAATCTTTTTCCCTGGATGGTGTTTCTTATACTGGAATAGAAGTCCTTTCGGACGGTTACCTTGTAATATCTTCGGATTCGGCTTCCTTTTTAAGTTATTACGGGGGCATTCCTTCTTCTGTTTTGCAGTTGGATTTATCCTTTTTAAACGATGGAGATAGCATTTTTTTGTTTGATGAAAATGGTTTTGTTTTGGATAAAATGATTTATTCTGGCAATGATACTGAAAGAAATTACTCTTTAGAGAGGATTAATCCGGGTATATCGTCTGATAATTTTACTAATTGGGGGCAGTCGATACCGGAGGGAGGAACGCCCGGGAACATAAATTCGGTATTTGCCGAATATAAGAGAACGGATGTTGCTCTTGCTGTGACTCCGAGACATTTTACGCCAGATGGGGATGGGGTGGATGAGACGAGTGTGATTTCTTTCAATCTTCCTTATCTTCGAAATGAAATAACATTGCAAATATATGATAGGAGAGGACACCTTTTACGGGAACATTCGGATTTGTATGGAGGGGAAACAGGAGAGTGGATATGGGATGGAAAAGACAGTAGAGACGAAACAGTACCGACCGGTCTTTACATAATTTTTTTATTGATCGAGGACGCGGACACTGGTGCGAGAAGTATTGAGAAAACGGTAGTTTCGATAGGAAGATAATATTAGGTCTTGGGTTTTAGATTTTAGGAAAAATTAATCAAAATTATTCTTTGCGGGCAGCTAGTACTCGTGTTTCGTTGACTTTATTTTTATATGCTTGATAAATATCGAAAGGATATTCTTTTTTATACATTAAATAGTCTTCTTTTAAAACAATATCACATTTACAGTCTGAAAGCAGATTTTCTATTTTGTTCCATTCTATATGGTCATCAGGATAAACATGTATATCTCCCCATATTTCAAATCGCGGATTTATTATTTTACGGATTCTATAGATATAACTAGATGGTTTTAAAAATCTTTTCCAAGTTTTTTTAATCTTAACCAATTTTAAAAATTCGGCATATTCATCACTATTCCAGTAGGATTCGTTAGCTTCTTGATCAATATATATAATGCCCCCCGGTTTGACTACTCGAACCATCTCCTCAATTATTCGTAGATAATCTGGAACGTGATGTAATACAGAGTAAGTTGCAACAAAATCAAACCGGTTACTTTTAATATTGGACAGGTCCTGTCCGTTAATTTTCAGGGTTTCTGACTTACCTGTGTGGCTATATTTGTCTTTGATAAGTGAGAGAAAATTTTCCGTTATATCGGCAGAAACTACGTGAAAACCCAGGTCTATCAAATGTCGTGTAAGATTGCCTGTGCCGCAACCGTAATCGAGTGCTTCTTTTTGGGTTAAAGAAGTTTTAAGATATTTAATCGCCAGCGATAGATGTTTACGTAGACGTTCTTGTTCTATAGGACTAAAAATATCACCATGCATTTGCTCATATTTTTTATAGTTTCTATCATAGGACCTTATATTATATTCGATTAACTTTTCTTTTTTCATATAAAATTTTTTTGCTGGTTTAGAATAGTTCCTCTTCGGGGGCGAATTTTCTTCCAATCACAATATTCCCGTTTCTTTCCGTTTTCATCATAGTATTTAAAAGTCTTTCCTGGGTTTTCGTCCGCTCGATGTTTGATTCTGTTATGATTACAAGTCCTTCGTCTTTTAAAACCCTCATAGCTTCTTTATAAGCTATAAGAGGTTCGGTGCCGAACTGCTGGAGCCAGGAAACGGAATAAAGGAAAAGTACCCCGTCGATATATTGTTCCGGGAAGGGTAAGCTTGCAGCGTCCGCTTTTATTGGAATTATTCTTTCCGAGTTTTTTTCGCTTATCTTATTGCTTTTAACGGAATCGGTAAGTTTATCTTTAAACTGAGTCATTTTTTGGTATCGGTCTATCGCGAAAACAGTGGTTCCCTTCGATGCCAGTGTTATTGAAGGTTCGATATTATCCCAGCAACCTATATCGATTACTTTTTTCCCCGGTCCAAAAAATGGGATAGCTGTTAGATTTTCTTTCATTGAGAGAAAGTTAAATTATTAGTCTTTGCTGTCAAGGTCTATTCGGTCTGTTGTTTGCTTTGGTAAAAATACAATGAAATTATTTTTATTTTGTAAACTCAAGTACGAAAGCCCAACAAAGTTTTCTTAAAGCAGGAATTTTGTTGATAAATAGAAAATCGAGTCTGTCCATTTTGGAAGAGAATTTATTTAAAAATGGTATCACCATAAATTTCCCAAGTAATTGAAAATAGTATATCCTGTGAGTTGAAAAATTACGGGAAAATTTATACACTTCTTTGTCGCTTAAGGAGCCCCCTCCCGGAGATTCATGACAGGCTTTAGGAATTAAACTTCTAAAAGCCATAATTCCTCTGAAAGGAATTCTTGGTTCAAGAAAAATTGCTTTTCCTCCGGGTTTTAATACACGTTGTATTTCTTTACCCGCAAGTTCTAAATTTAGATGATGTAACCTTACGAGACTAACTGCATAATCGAATGTATTGTCATTAAATGACATATCCTGTACTGACATGACTTTAAAATTTATAGAACGAGAAACATTGTTAAATTCAGCGTTCTTTTTTGCAAGTTCTATCGTCTTAGGCGATATGTCTATACCTGTGATTAAAGCTCCTCTTTTTGCGAGTTTTACCGAGGTAAAGCCCCATCCGCAGCAGCAATCAATTATATGTTTACTTTTAACATCTTCTAATAGTGAGTAAAAGAATTTATGTCTGGGTGGAAAGGGTTCGTTTTCATCGTATCGGAATAGATTTTCGTCAAAATTTTGCAAGTATTTTTCTGCTTCTTTATCATAAAATTCTCTTTCAAGTTTATCTTTCTCACCAACATTTTCGGGCTTTTTTAAAGGGTTATCTATTGTTTTGAGAATTTTTCTGATATTTTTAAAATATTTATACATATTTGTACGAATATAGGAAAAAATATTTTAAAATCAAGTATTTTAATGTTTAATTGTTTTTAATTTATATATTGTTTATCCTCATTAAATTCAAATCAAGATAGTGTTTGGGATTTATTTAAAACAAAATATTGTTTTTTTCTCTGTGTCTTTGTGCTCTTTGTGTGAGAATAATTTGGAGTTGGGGATGGGTGGGCAGTCTTGACACAAAGTAAAGTATTGATATATTGGATTTATGGAAAATAGTAAAGAAATACGTGAAGAAGTTCTCGGAATAATTGGATTGGGGTATGTTGGTTTGCCCCTTGCTATGGAATTTGTTCGTGCCGGTTACAAAACAATTGGTTTTGACGTCGATGTTAAAAAGATTGATAAACTTTCAAGAGGAGAGATTTATTTAAAGCACATACAAGAGGACAGAGTCAAAGATTTTTTTAATTCCGGTCTTTTTACTGCGACTAGTGATTTTTTTAGGTTGAATGAAGTTGATCTGGTTTCTATTTGTGTTCCTACTCCGCTTGACAAATACCGTCAGCCTGATTTGTCCTTCGTTGAGAATTCAGCTAAAGCGGTAGCGGAAAATTTAAAACAGGGAGCCATAGTTGTTCTCGAATCTACCGTTTATCCCGGTACTACCAGGGAAGTTTTGCTCCCGATACTGGAAACTGGTGGTAATAAATTAGATATTGATTTTTTCCTCACGTTCTCCCCTGAAAGAGAGGACCCGGGTAATGAGAAATTCAACACGAAAAATATCCCTAAAGTAATTGGAGGCGTTAGCGAACAGTCGAGAAAGAAAGTTGTCGAAATTTATAAGAATATTTTCGATGAAATTGTAGAGGTTTCGTCTGCCGAGGTAGCGGAAGCTACAAAGATATTAGAGAACACTTTTCGTTCTGTAAATATTGCTCTTGTAAATGAGCTTAAGATTATATTTGACAAGATGGGAATAAACGTGTGGGAAGTTATTGAGGCAGCTAAGACGAAACCTTTTGGTTTTACTCCTTTTTATCCTGGTCCGGGTCTTGGAGGACATTGTATTCCGATAGATCCATTTTATCTCTCCTGGAAAGCGAAGAAGTTTGGAATTAATACGCGATTCATAGAGCTTGCCGGTGAAATTAATACAATGATGCCGGAATACGTTGTAATGAAAACCATATCCGCTTTAAATAAGCATAAAAAATCGTTGAAAGAATCTAAAATCCTTGTTATCGGTATAGCCTATAAAAAAGACATCGATGATTCCAGAGAATCTCCGGGTATAAAGATAATAGAGCTTCTTCAGGATGGTGGAGCAGAAGTTTCCTATCATGACCCTTATATTCCGGAGATATATGATATGAGGCAGACGGATTTAGTGATGAGTTCTGTAAAATTAACAGAAGGATTTCTAAAAGAACAGGATGCGGTTATTATAGTTACAGCTCATTCAAATATAGATTACAAAAATATTGTTAATAATTCTTCGGTTGTTATAGATACACGTAACGCACTTTCCGATATTAAAAGTCATAAGATTTTCAGAGCATAGCGCGGCTAAGCCGCTTAAATTCATCGCAAAAACGCAGAGGTCGCAAAGGAAAAAATATTCTCACACAGAGCGCATAAAGAACACAAAGAAAAACAATTTATTTAACCACGAAACACACTAAACACACTAAATATTTTTGTATTTTAAAACGAGGTTGTACTTTTATAGTTTAACTCTTGTCAAAATGGAAAAAATAATTATCTTATTCTTAAAATATATTTATAAGAAGGATAAACTTAGGAGGTAGGAGAATGTGTTATAAGGTTAATGTTATAGTTGAGAAAGATGAGCATGGATATTATGCTTACTGTCCGGAACTTGAAGGATGTCAGACACAGGGTGATTCATTAGAAGAAACATTGGAAAACATAAAAGAGGCTATTGAACTGTATTTGGATACATTGTCGGAAGATGAGATAAAGGATTTTTTAAGCAAAGAAATTTTAACCACATCTCTACAAGTTCAAGTTGGCTAAATTACCGAAATTAACTGCAAGGGAAGCAGAAAAATTATTATTAAATTCTAAGTTTAAAATGGTTAGAAGTAAAGGAAGTCACAGGATATATATTAAAGGAAATAAAAGAATAGTTATTCCCTTTCATGGTAATAAGGTATTGCATCCTAAGATTGTCAAACAGGTATTTAAGAATATTTCAGAATAAACAACAGGAACCCCCATATTTGGATATTCAATATTTTACGATAAGAAAAAATATGAGGAAATTTTTAATCCCGAAGTATATTAGGCGTTTATATTGGAGTTGGTAGGATGAAATTAATTCATGTAGTTGGTGCTAGACCTAATTTTATGAAAATAGCTCCAATAATGAGAGTTGCTTCGGGATATGACGATATTAAGCAGGTACTCGTTCACACGGGACAACATTATGATGATAGTATGTCAAAGTGGTTTCTCGATGAACTTGGCATAAGAGAGCCGGATGTGAATCTCGAAGTGGGGTCAGGTCCTCATGGAGAGCAGACCGGCGAGATAATGAAAAAATTCGAGAAATTTATTATGAAAGAGGGAGGAGATATTGTTGTGGTGGTTGGTGACGTCAATTCAACAATAGCGTGTGGACTGGTCGCGGCAAAACTCCATATTCCTTTAGCTCACGTTGAAGCGGGCTTAAGGAGTTATGATAGGAATATGCCGGAGGAGATTAACAGACTGCTTACTGACGCGATTTCCGATTACCTTTTTACGCCTGCGGAAGAGGCGAATGAGAATCTCAGGAAAGAAGGTATTCCGGAAGAAAAAATTCATCTTGTAGGTGATATAATGATTGATACTTTGATCTGGGAGATGGATAGAACCCCCGATTTAGATAAACCTTCTTTTGAAGATATTGAAGTAGGAAAATATGCTGTTCTTACTTTACATCGTCCAAGTAATGTGGATGATCAAAAAACTTTTAGGGGTATTGCCGAGGCTTTAAATACTATTGGTAAGGAAATCGAGATTGTATTCCCAGCCCATCCGAGAACTCAGAAACAAATGAAAGAGTTCGATATTAACCTTGATAGAGATAATATTAAAGTTGTTGATCCTCTTTCATACAGAGATTTTTTAAGATTATATAAAAACTCAAAATTTGTTTTAACTGATTCCGGAAGCATTCAGCAGGAAACCACGTATTTGAATATTCCTTGCCTTACGATAAGAGAAAATACCGAAAGACCTTTTACGATAAGTAAAGGTACTAATGTATTGGTTGGTGTAAATCCTGAAGTTATTATTGAAGAGTCTTTGAAAATAATAAATGGCAATCAAAAGAAATCAAAAGGGATGCCATTGTGGGATGGTAAGACTGCGGAGAGGATTGTAAATGTTTTACTCTTATAGTCTGTCTCTTGTCAAAATCGAGGAAATTATTATCCTATCTTCAGATTAAATTTAGAAGGAAGATAAGATTAACGGTGAAGGAAGAGGATAAAATATTGTTAAATTTCCAATTGTATTTAGTGAAGAGGGAAAAGATCAGGCTGTTTTAGAATGAGTAACACTTTTAGCTACCTCTGGTCTAAACTTCGTTCTCGTCCGCTTATATGGGATACGATTACCACTACTGGTTGGAGTACGTTTGGCAGAGGTGTAGGTTTTCTTGTCCCTTTTTTTATTGCTGCTTGGTTTGGCGTAACTGCCGAGACTGATGCGTTTTTCTTCGTTTATGGATTGATTCTTTTTATGGGAGGTATTTTTGCTACTGTGATAGAAAGTGTAATTGTTCCATATATTTCGGAATTAAGATCAAAATATGAAGATATAGGAATTTTTGTAGGGAACATCATGAGTGTTAGCGGCTTAGGATTGTTAGTTTTATTAGGTTTGTTTATTTTTATATGTAGATTAATTCTCCCTTTTGTGACAAAGTTTTCCCCCGCTTCGTTGAGACTAATTTATATCTTATTGTTTGAGACAGCACCCCTTATTATATTTCTAGCCTGGACGAGTATTTTAACTGGTGTTCTAAATACTTGCAAAAAGTTTGTTTTTCCAGCTGTTTCACCAGCAATAAGGGCTATTATTTGTTTAGGAACTATATTCACTTTTAGGGAGAAACTTGGTGTACACGCTGTTGCATTTGGTTATGCCTTGGGAGAAATCATTAGATTTATGCTTCTTGCTTTTATAATATGGCGACTCAAAATTTTTAAATTAAGATTTTTCTGGAGGATCAGTTATAAATTATTGGAATTCCTTAAAACTTACTTTTATAAAATAATTAGTAATATGGCAATAGGCTTCAATCCTATTGTGGATAAGATTATGGCTTCCTGGTTGAGGGCGGGGAGTGTTTCTGTGTTACATTATGCGGATAGACTTTATATGATTCCAACTATTTTTATAATGAGTGGTTTATCAGTTGTTATTCTTTCTCACTGGAGTAGTCGTTTTTATAATTCGCAGAAGAAGAGACTGATACAGGATGTGAGAAAAACAGAGCGCATATTGATTCTAATTTCTTTGGTGATATCGATTTTTCTAATTATATTTAACAAAAATATAGTTAATATTGCTTTTTCTAGGGGAGTATTTAATCGTGCGAAGCTATCTGAAGTTTCTCTGGTTTGGGTATGTTATCTTCTTGGGTTTGTTCCTCATGCATGGGAACAGATATACATAAAGGGATTTATTGTAATAAAAAATACAAAGGTTCTTATGAAATGTGCGCTTTACAAGAATTTACTCAATATTATTTTTAATCTTATTTTAATGAAATATTTTTATATAGCAGGTATTGCTTTGTCGACTTCTATTGTTGCGGTTTTCTCTTTATTTTATTTAAAAGTGAATTTTTATAAATTGACAAATAAATTAGGGGATGGAAATTTGTGAAAATATTGATTTTAAGAAGTTATGCAGATAGAATTAACACAGATTTTTACAATATGCAAGAAATTGGTTTGGCAAAGAGCTTAGTAAAACTCGGTAATAAATGTGATATAGTATTTTATACGAGTAATCATAACATTAGAATACAAAGAATTGCCGTAAAGGATAATTTTATGACTGTTTATTTGGTGCCGGCACTAAGGATTATGAAAGATGCTGTTTATCTAAAATTAATAAAAACTCAGTTTTTTGATAAATATGATGTTATTCAAACATCTGCATATCTCCGAATTATGAATTTTATATTACCTTTTGTTACAAAGACTCCTATAGTTATGTATCAAGGTCCGTATAAAGATATAAGCCCCAAATTTTTTAACAGAATATATGATTTTCTTTTTTTAAGAAGTATGAGAAAAAGAATTACCCTGGTGCTTACCAAGAGTATTTTGGCAAAAGATTATTTGGGGAAAAAAGGCTTTAGAAATATATTTAATATTGGAGTGGGCATTGATATTGAAAAATTTAATAAAGAAGGAAGTGGAAATGCAACAATTTACAAGTTTATTGAAAATTTAAAAAAAGACAAAAAGAAAGTGTTATTGTATATTGGTAAAATAGAAGATAGGAGGAATATTCCATTTATTTTTGAGGTTTTTTCATTAGTAAGAAAAAAGATTCCAGATCTAAAATTGATAATGGTGGGTGATGGCGAGCCGGATTTAGTTGACAAATATTTTAATGATATTAAAGAAGCTGATGTAGTTAAAAATATTGTGCATTTGCGAAAAGTTAAGCAGCAATATATAAAACAAATATACAAATTATCAGACATATTTATTTTACCTACTAAATATGCAATATTCGGGATGGTTATTTTGGAGAGTATGTTTTTTAAGGTACCCGTATGCACGACACGTAATGGTGGCTCGGTGACTTTAATTAAAAATGGTGAAAACGGTATTATTTTTGATGAATTTGATAGTAAACTTTGGTCTAACAGGATAACAGAGTTGCTTAGCGATGAAAAGAGACGAAGAGAAATGGGAAAAAAAGCTTATGAAACGATTATTAATAATTTTACTTGGGATAAATTATCATATAGATTTATCTCTATGTATAAGATGGTAATAGAGAATAGCAGAAAGATAAAAATATGAAGATTAGTAAGGAATATACAATCATAATTTTCAAGAGTCATATTCTGATTCTTGCTTCGGGGGTAACAAAAAAAAGGTAATTAAAAATGTCTGATAGATTAACTCCACTGGCTCAATTACTTAATCCTTTTTTTGAAAACCTCAATAATATAAATCTTTCTTATTGTGTTACAGGGAATTATGCATCATTGCCCGAGTTTACATCGCACGATGTAGATATTTGGGTAGAAGATATAGAAACTATAAGGAAGGTTTTATACAGAACAGCGTATCAACAGAATTTTAAAGTACATCTTATTTATCAGACTGGAAGTGGATTATGTAATATCTTTCACAGGTTTGAGGAAGATGCTTCTATAAGTCTTATTAGGTTAGATTTGGTGACGGAGTTAAATTGGAGATCGGTTTTTAGTTTAATTCCCGGTAAGATAGTAGGAGAAGACAGGAGATTGTTTAAAAATTTCTATGTTTGCGATCCCTCGGTTGAAGCGGCTTCGAAACTCCTTTATTGTTTGATTCGCGAAGGAAAGATCAGAGATAAATATAAAGAAATCATTTTTAGTAGAAGGAAGTTTCCTTTCTTCTTTAAAATTTTGAAGCAAGCGGTAGGAGAACAGTCAGCTACATGGTTGTTAAATCAGATTGATAGTAAGAAATGGGATGAAATTGATGGGAGAGTTAATTGGTTGCGTATTCAGGTTATCAAGCAAAATATTCTTAATTTTGATATAAAAAGAATACAAATTGGAATAAATGCTCTCTTTTTTTATGTTAAAAGATTTATAAATCCAGTAGGTTTCTTTGGCGCTTTTGTAGGACCCGATGGGTGCGGTAAATCGACTCTCTGCGAGAGAATCCCGCAGGTTCTCTCTGCTGGTTTTATGAGAGAGGAAGCGAAAACATTTTATTGGCGTCCGATGTTACTCCCAAGAATACAAAAATTGTTATCTTTCGGTTTAATTAAAGCAAGAAGAGAAGAATTTACTGGGTCGGGACAACATCATTCCCCGCCGGATGGTTATTTCTTATCGGTATTTAAATTTTTTTATTATTATTTTGACTTTTTGTTTGGCTCTTTAAAATTTTATTCTTTTCGGGCAAAAGGTGGAGTTGTTCTTTTTGATAGATATTACCATGATTTTTTTGTTTATCCGGAGAGATTTCGTTTAAAACTGCCTGGTTGGTTTTTTAGAATTTTTATGCCAATTATTCCTCATCCTGATATAATTTTTTATTTAGATGTTAGTCCTAAATCGCTTATCAATAGGAAAGAAGAAGTTTCTTTGGAAGAGTTGATGAGGCATGTCAGTTCTTATCGGGAATTAGTTTCTTCTCTTCCCAATACTTATATGATTGATGCGGATAAGCCCCTTGTCAACGTCGTTAACGAGATTAGTAAAATTATTTTAGATTGTATGAGTCAGAGGATCGAGAAAAAGTAATATGAAAAAAATAGACCGAATTACCACTTGGCAATATTTGACGTCTCTTAAGGAAGGTAAACTTTTAGTAGTAATAGGCGAGGGTGTTACTGACGATTTTGTTTCAAGGACTATTCCTCCGAATATGCAAGTAGAGAAACTTTATTTTAAGGAAATAAAAAAGAAAAATTGTGCAATAGATATTGTATTACCGGATAATTCTGTAGGTAAGGCCGTTGTTTTTGGACAATTGGATAGTGCTTTTAAAGCCTGTTTCTTTAAAGAATTGTACCGGGTTCTTGAAGCAGAAGCCGGCATTTGTTTTTTTGTATCTCAAAGAATGGCTTCATTTTCGCTAAGGAGATCTTTAGAAGTTTGTGGATTTAAGTCTGTACGAATTTATGGGGTATTCCCGGATTTTAATTATCCTAGATGGGTTGTACCGTTAAGTTCAAAATATTTTATTTCTTCGACCAAAGGAGTCTTCAAACCTGTAAAATTTATTAAGAAAATTTGTTGGAAATTAGTTGTACCTTTTAGTTATACTAAAGCACCTTTTTTTATGGTTAAAAATAGTTTCGTGATAGCTGAAAAAGGATTAGAAGTATCCGCAAAAAAAGATGAAGGTATTCGGACATTGCTAAAGAAACTTTTTGAACAAAAAGATTTGGAATTGGCGCTCTTGAACCGTCCTCGGAAGTATTATCAAAAAACAAACGCTCAGGTGATGGACTCAAAGGGTAATATTATAGCTTATGTTAAAATAGGTGATACACCACAGGTAAAAAGATTAATAGGAAATGAATATAAAATTTTGGAAATATTGAAGAAGTTGGACGTCGAATCTGCAGATGTTCCTTATGTAACTTATTTTGATGAAAATGAACAGCAGTCAATCATAGTTCAGAGGGCAGAATCAACACTAAGAGATGGTCCAATATATATATCGAATGAGCATATATTATTTATGGCTGAAATTTTTTGTAAAACTGCTAAGGTATATAAGTTTGAGGAAAGTCCTTTAATAAGTAATATGGATAAAAGCTTAAGGAATTTAAAAGGTCAAATAGAAGAAGAATGGTTGGACTTACTTAAATTAACTTTCGAAAAGATCTACAAAAGGTTTAGTGGAAAAGAAATTCAACTAGGATTGGCTCATTGGGATTTTGCCGCGTGGAATACTTGTCGTAATGATAAAGGAAAATTGATTGTTTTTGATTGGGAATTGGCTATTATGGAAGAAATACCGATGTTTGATTTTTATAATTTTATAATTAATACAGAGGGTATGATTAAATATAAAAAGGGTGAAGAAATATTATCAATATTACTAAATGAGAAGAGTTTTTATTTTAGACTAATAAACCAGTATAAGACTGCTCTTGGTCATGATATATTTTTTGACCGTATTGGTTTTCTTCTGGTCTATTTATATAAAGCTAATATATTTAATTTATATCTTGAAAATTTGCAAAAGAGAGTTGGTTTTAATAAAGGGCGAAGGATTCAACTTTTAGGAATTTTACGGGCTATGTTAGAAGGGATTTTAAAAATATATTAATCCATTTACATATAAAGAAAATACTGTATTATTATATTATGTTACTATAAATGAGACAGAAAGGAGTGGGTGTGTTTTGAATTTTGTTTTTACTTTCTTTAAGCTATTTGTTATGATTAAGATAATATATGAGAGAAGTATATTATGAAAATTCTTCTTATTAATAAATATTTATATCCAAGAGGTGGAGATGCAGTAAGCACAATCAATACAGGTAAGTTATTAGCTAAAAAAGGACATAATGTGTTTTTTTGGGGATTAAAGCATCCTTCTAATCCTTTTTACCCTTATTCTGACTATTTTGTTGATAATATTGATTATAACGAAGCTATGTCGATTAAACAAAAAATATCCGCTTCTTTTAAGATTTTTTATTCAGTTGAGGCAAAAAGGAAAATTGAAAAATTGATTAATATAGTAAAACCGGATATTGTTCATTTAAATAATTTTGCCCATCAGATTTCACCTTCGATTTTGTATATTTTTAAAAAATATGGTATTCCGACAGTAATGACAATGCATGATTACAAACTGGTTTGTACCTCGTCTGCGATGTTTGCAGATGGAAAGCCCTGTGAAAGATGTAAAAATTATAGGTATTATTGGTGTTTACTCAAGAAATGCAAAAAAAATTCATATTTTAAAAGTTTGGTTAGTACCTTAGAGTTATATTTACATCATGACATTTTACATTTATATGAGTTAATTGATTTGTATATTTCTCCGAGTATTTTTTTAAAAGAGAAAATCCGAGAGATGGGTTTTAAAGGAGAAGTAGTTTATTTGCCAAATTTTGTAAATTTGGAAGAATTTGTGCCGGAATTTAAATTCAATAATGAGATTTGTTATTTTGGTCGCTTGTCTTACAAAAAGGGAATAGATGCTCTCATTAAAGCAGTTAAAGGAATTAATATTGTATTGAAAATTATTGGTACTGGACCTCTGATCGAAAGTTTACAATTAAAGGTAAAGAACGAAGAGATAAATAATGTCAGATTCTTGGGATACAAGATGGAGAATGAGTTGAAGAACGAAGTAAAAAAAATGATGGCTGTAGTAGTTCCTTCAATGTGGTATGAAAACAACCCACGTACTGTATTAGAAGCTTTTGCTTTAGGAAAACCTGTAATTGGTTCAAGAATCGGAGGTATTCCTGAGCTTATTAAAGAAGGGAAAACGGGTTATCTTTTTACACCGGGGGATGTCAAAGACTTAAGGAGCAAAATTCTCAAGTTTTACGAAGACGAGGATAAAATCTTAGAAATGGGTAAGAATGCGAGAAAATTTGTTGAAGAAGAATTTAATTCGGAGATACATTATGAAAAATTAATGGAGATTTATTCCAGGGTCGTTAGGAAATAAGATTGATAAACTATATGAATGGGGTAATGAATAGATGAAACAAGTATTAGGAATGTCAAGTACGAATGTGGATATTTTGGAGCGTAAAATAATAAGTAATATTGATAAGTATGTAGGTGATATAGGAGATAGAACAAAAAGAAGTATCGAAGTTGAAATAAAAAGAACTGGTGCTATTACTTCCTATTCTGAACACTTCGATTGTTTTGTTAAGATAAAATCTGAAGATTCGGGGGTAATAAAAAAATATTTTTTTGCAAAGTATTCGAATATTGAGGAATTTAATAATTTATTAAAAGTACAGAAATTATATAAAGATGCAGATATAAGACCTAGAATACCAGAGCCCTTAGATTATTTTGAAGATATTAAACTTCTACTGATGGAAGGAATAAAAGGGGATAATTTTCTACTTTTTCTGCTGAAAAAATTATTGCCAGGTTTTTTTTTCTTCAGTAAAAACGAGATAGAAAGCAAGATAAAAGTATGCGCGTCTTTTTTGGCTGAGTTTCATAATTTGGCTTATATAGAGGATTCTTTAAATTTAAACGACGAAATAGAATTAACTTTGAACAGGCTAAATCATATTCCTGAGTTTAATACTGAAGGTAAGATTTTGAAACGATTCTTAATAAAGTCTAAGACAAAAGTCGGAACTACCCCGATTAGCTTAACGCACCGGGATTTTTCTGCTCGCAATATAATATTTGTTAATAATGATGACATTGTTATTGTCGACTGGGCGCAAGTACTACGGAAAAACATTTATTATAGTATCGCATATTTCATAACCAATTTGGAGAGTAGGAAGAGACACTTTGTTTATTCGTTTGCTCCTATTAGAAATTTGGAATCTTTATTTCTTGAAGAGTACAAGAAAAAAAGTAAGCTTAACTTTAACATTTCAACTTATGACATAGTTAAGAAATTATACTACATAGAATATTTGTACGAATATTATACAGGTACCGGGGTTTTTGAAGAATGGACCAGAAAAAATAAAAGAATGCAAAATTTTATTAGGAAGATTGTCAAGGACTTGTTAGATAGTATAAGCTGAGGTCTAAAATTGGTTTGTAAAAATGAAGGAAGGATGAAAGAAAAATGAGAAAAAACTCTTTGAAAGATTTATACAAAGACAAAGAAAAAGTGAAGAAGTACTGGGAAGAGACAGGTGCTCATCGCTTGAATGAAAAAGAATTTGAAGATATGAAGAGAAAGATGCTTTATGACCATACATGGGCTATTACTGTGAATGCTTTTATAGTGATGGCTAATTTACGGGAACATATGAGAGTTTTAGATGCTGGTTGTGGTTGGGGTAGAACTATAGTTGGGATTAAGAAAGAATTACCGGAAATAAAAATGACCGGTATAGATATTATTCCCGGATTGCTTAATTCAGCTAGGGGTTTGATTTTTGAAGAAACAGGTTGCAACGATACTATTCTTAAAATCGGGGATGTTCATAACTTAGAATTCAAAGATAGTTTTTTTGACGCTGTACTTTCTACACGTGTGTTGCAATATGTACAAGATCCAGAAAAAGCTGTAATGGAATTTGCAAGGGTTGTAAAGCCTGGGAAGAAAATTGTTGTAATTCTTCCTAATAAATGGAATCCTTACATTTTTTTTAAATATCATACAAAGATATATTCTCCGTTAGATATTAAAAGCTGGTTTGAAAAAGCTGGTTTGAAAACTGTTAATTTTGGAAGCTTGGGATATTTTCCTCCTTTCTTTAGATCCAAACATTATAATATTTTTGTTCGCTTTGATACGATTATTAGAAATATTCCGGTTTTAAAGTATTTTGGCGGATTAGCTTTCTGTGTAGGTGAAAAGTGAGACTTGTTTTAAATTAGGGGGATAGGGAAAATATTACAATTTATTTCTTTTTTTTATTGCTTCATAGTAACATTCTAAGTATTTAGATGATATATTTTCCCAGTTATAAGAAGTTATTACTTCTTTTTGAATTTTTTTTACTATTTTTTTTACTTTTCCTGTGTTTTTTAAAGCCCATTCGATTTTTTCCCCTAAGGATTTTATATCTTCGTTTTTAAAAATTATTTTCTTTTCTGTTACAATATGTGTATTTGCTGGAATATCGCTGCATATTATAGGAACTCCTAGAGCGAGTGCGTCAAGAAGGACCATTGACATTGCTTCATAAGTAGAAGGGAAGACGAATAATTTCGATAGAGATAATAATCCGAGGAGTGTTTCTTTATCTTTTATTAAAGGCTGAAAGACCGTTTGTTCGGGTATTGTTTTTTTTAATTTATGCGTGTAATTAGGTATCTGATTCAAATCCCCTACTACTAAAACTTTTGTTGAATTTTTTGAAATTTTCATAGCTTCAAGTAACAAATGGCACCCTTTCGATGGTAAAATACGACCCGCGACAAAAATAATATATTCTTTTGGTTTTAGCTCCAAGGAATTAAGTAGCGAAGTCGCTTTTTTTGTATCTATAGACTCAAGCGGCTTAATTCCATTTGGAATAAAACGTATATTAGCCTTATACTTTGAATTATAATACTCGGAAAGAGGTTTGGATACGGCGGTTGATACGTCCGACCAGTTACAGAAAGGTCGGTCCATTAATTTAATCAGATATTTACCGAATTTAGACCACTTCTCTCTGCGGTAAGCTATAGCGTGCGAAGTAATAACAATTGGAAAACGAGTTTTTAAAATCGGTATAATAAAAGCTGCTTCTGCGTTATGTATATGTATAACATCAAAATTACCTTTAAGAACTGCGTGAATAGCTGAGAATAAAAAAAGTATCGTAGGACGTATATTCTTTACAAGTATGGATTTAATCTTTACTGGAGTGAAGACTTGTTCTTTAAGGGTTTCGGCCCATTCATCTCCGTATACCCAAATTTCATGTCCTTTTTTTTTGAGATAAGGTATGAAAGATTCGACAACACTGTCTGCTCCTCTTGTTGCCGGAAGTCCTTTTATTCCAATTATTCCTATTTTTAACTTTTTAGTTTTCATTCTATAAAAGAATATCTCTGCCGGATGCTAATCTTATTTTGTTTCTTAGTACCCATTTGATAGGAATTAAGATTTTCTTACGCATTGCGGGTACAGAAGTACCAATCATCCAGCAGTTTTTTTTGCAATTTTTTACTATTTCTCTTATATTTTCTGCCTCTTCGCTATTCCATATCTTGTCAAAACTTGTAGTATTTAAATCTCCCATTATTAGCGGTTCATCAGAACCGTTACACGCTAATATTTTGCCCCAGGAATCGACGAAGAAGAGATCGGTACCAGCTCCGCAGGGTATAGTACGGCATTGCCCATATATGTGTCTTAGTAGTCCCATATTTATATAGGCTCTGAACCAATCTTTAATGCGTAATTTCAAATTTTTCCTTTTGGATTGTAAAAGACCTATTATAAAATCTTTCATGGTTCTCTCGATTAATTCGAGATTTTCGTTTTTGTTGTCATCCTTGTGAAAATAGAAGGAATTGTGCATTGTAGATTGAGAAAATTCAACATCGAGACCTGATGTTAGGGTGTAAAGGTCGGGAAGTTCAGTAATGTTATTTTGAGAGATAACTATTGCGAAACCAATGTCTTTTATCCCAAGCGATTTAAGTCTGAGTAAAGTTCTAAGGGCATGATCGAAGCCGTTTGATATTCCTCTAAGTTTGTCGTTTTTCTGGGGTAATCCTTCAACGCTGATTCTAATGGTAATATTGGGGAATTTCTTTGCTATTTCAATTATGCGATCTGTAAAAAACCCATTGGTACTGATTTCGACACGGTTTGTTTTTTTGTTCAAGATTGAGATGATATCAGGTAGATCTTTACGTAGGAGTGGTTCTCCGCCGGTAACGTTTATACGTTTCATTCTGCCCGGAAGTTTTTCTAATATTTGCGGGTTAAATTCTTCAGATGCTTTAGAAGGATATTTCCATGTATGACACATCTTACATTTAGCATTGCACCGATACGTCGTAATTACTGCACATTCCATTATTTTAAGTCTCCTTTTCTTGTTCGATTTCTCGGCTTAAGATAAGAGGTTATTTTAGTTTGTCAAGATTAGGCTTCCTTTTGCCTACCCCCCATTTTTTTTATTAATTAAGTCGGCGAGAATCAGAGGGATTGCCGTCCAGGAAAGCGTCTCGGAGGGTGAGCGGGCATGGTCTTTTGAAATGCTTGCATTTCAAAAGGAGCGAACCCGAGAGCCGAGTGGCAATTTCCTCGCAGGGGAAATTGACCACGTCTTTCTCGGACGGTAATCCCTCTCTTTCTACGAATATTCGTAAATAGCTTATCCCAGCATGAAATTTCCTATAAGTATTGCGATAACTAACTTTGGATGATTCGGCGTAAAAATTTTGGGGGGTAGGCAGTAGGCTTCCTTTGCCTACCCCCCATTTTTTCATTTTTCAACTCCAGATAAGCTAAATAGACTTT
>CAYQMH010000032.1:0-25475 GCA_964418485.1 uncultured bacterium
ATATCACCACCCCCTGAATATTCAAGACTTTTTCTCATTATAAACGTCCTATTTTCTTCGTGTCTTAATGTCTTTGTGAATATATCTCAAACCCTTGACAAATATAGCGCCTGAATTAATTTTAATATATGGATATAGGTTTGAACTGGAGAGATTTAAATAAACCTGTAGACTGGGAAAAAGTTTTTGGAAACAAAAATCCCGTTGATTGTGAAATCGGCTTTGGGAATGGTGAGTTTCTAATCAAAAAATCGCAACTTCACCCAGAGAGAAATTTTTTTGGTATCGACTATTCAATCGAATCTTTCCGGAGAGCCAAGAAAACAATTGAAAAAGCAAATATACCAAGTGTGAAAATAGTTTGCCTGGAAGCGAAAGCCGCTTTTATAGTATTAATACCCGCGAAATCACTTTCTCACATATACCTTAATTTCCCTGACCCATGGCCAAAGAAAAAACATTATAAAAATCGATTACTCGATAGAGACTTTCTTAAGATAGCAGCTTCCTGTTCCGCAAATAGAGGGAAGATGATTATCGCGACTGATGACCCGTTCTATAGAGATTTTATACTTGAAGAAATTGCATCTATACATTTATGGCAATCCTTATTCAACAGAGGCTGGACAGATGAGCTGTCTGACCACTTTTCCACTAAATACGAAAAAAAATGGAGAAATGAAGGGAAAGAAATTTTCTATATGATGTTCCAGAAAAAAGCTGATCCGGAATCAAATTTTAGAATGCGAGAATACAAAATATCGGATAAAATTTACTTACCTAATTTCTCTCCTTCAAAATTAGAAAAAATTAAAGGTGAATCAATCTGCAAAAAAGATTCCGTATCGAAATTATTAAAAATCACAGATAAAAAAGAGAGCTTAACTTTAACAGTTTTCCTCAAAGACGATACATTAATTAGAAAAGCAGATTTTATTATCAGCAAAGGCAAAAAAAACAAATGGGAACTTATAATACCTGAAAAATTATTCCGCACCTCTTCACTAAAAAACTTCGTTAATAATTTAAAAACTCTCTATAAATAAAGAAGCAGAAATCAGTAAGATTATAAATCCCAACCACATAAAAAGAAAATAAGCCAGTATTAATCCAAAATGAATAATGTAAACGTTCAATACAAGGTGCAAAAGGAAATCAAACACCAGAAGAGAAACAGTCAGTAAATAAGTAATAAGATAAGGGGCAAGTTTATTCTTGATATGCTCATATATCTCTTTAAATCTGATTGCGTAGGTAAAAGAACCGGTATCAGAAAAAAGAATTAGGCTCATCGGTAGAAAAAACATTACGACGCAGCCCAAAAGGAACGAGAGAAAAAGTATAAAGAAGCCACCAATTTTTAAACTCGATATTACGAATTTTGGATTTACCAAAAATTGTATAACCGATCCCGGAAGCAAAGACAAAATAAATATAGGTACAGCAAAGTAAAGTACGATTATCAACCCCCACTCAAACCCCTTCAAAAACAATGAACCCCAATTGTTCCACGAAGGGAGTGCTTTATTACCTGTTTCCAGACGATCATGTATAAATCGAGCAATAAAACCAAATGAAAAGATAAACAGCGGAGGTATCATAAAAAAAATTCCCCCTATAAAAGTTTTTCTTATCCATTCTTTATCTTTGAATATTACGGAAAGATCTCTTTCTATATTCAATTTTGTTCCTCCAGATATATACCGTATTCCATAGCATCGGAAAGAGCTGTCCAGCTTGCTTCGATTATGTTTGCGGAAGCTCCAACCGTGCTCCAATATTTGTTATCGAGTTGCATATCGATCATAACTCGAGTTATAGCCCCTGTACCCTTACTGCTATTTATAATATGAACCTTATAATCCGCAAGGTGGAATTTTTCAATGTTGGGATGTCCCTCACGGAGAGCTTTAGTTAACGCTATATAAAGAGCATCTACAGGACCATCACCTTCTGCTGCCACATGAAAAACTTCATTCCCAACCAATACTTTTACCGTAGCTTCTGCAAAAATACCCCTTTTTTCTCTATGTTCAACTACAACCGTAAAATCTAACATTCTAAAAGGCGGTTTATAATCTTTTTCACAGCGTAGTAAAAGCAATTCTACCGAAGCTTCTGCCGCTTCAAAGCTGAAACCATCATGTTCCAGAGTTTTTATTTTTCCCAGTACTTCCTTAAGATTGCTAATCTTACCTCTCATACCCATTTCTTCAAGCTTACTATGAAGATTTGATTTACCGGCAAGCTCAGATATTAGGACTCGTGATTCATTACCTACTAACTTTGGGTTAATATGCTGATAAGTTAGCGGATTTCTTCTCATAGCAGATACATGGATACCTCCTTTATGAGCGAAAGCACTGCGGCCGATATAAGGAGAACGATATGGAGGCGGCTGATTAGCTATAAACGCTACCGCATTCGCAACCCTTGTCAAATGAATTAAATTCCCCGGAGGCAAAACCTCTATTCCTAACTTCAACTGAAGATTCGGTATTAATGTGCTAAGGTCTGCATTACCACAGCGTTCGCCATATCCGTTTGTAGTACCCTGTACATGGGTTGCTCCAGCCTGGATCGCTGCAAGCGTATTTCCCATAGCTGTTCCTGAATCGTTGTGTGTATGAATTCCGATATTCAAATCCGGAAATCCCTGTACGACTTTCTCGGTTATAATAATAATTTCGTGAGGAAGGCTTCCGCCATTTGTATCGCATAATACTAATGTATCTGCCTTTCCGCTGGCAGCAGCCCTCAATGTTTTCATCGCATATTCGGGATTTGATTTATATCCATCAAAGAAGTGTTCTGCGTCGAAGATTACTTCACGCCCTTTTGATTTAAGATACTTCGTACTTTTTTCGATCATCGCGAGATTTTCATCTAACGTTGCACGAAGAGCATCTTCGACATGAAGAGTCCAGGCTTTTCCAAAAATTGTCACAGTAGATGCCTCAGATTCCAGCAGAGCTTTAATATTTTCATCCTTTGCCGGATCTGTATCCTTACGACAGGTACTTCCAAAAGCCGCTACGCGAGCATTTTTTAATTCCAGTTTTTTAACTTTTCTGAAGTATTCCGCATCCTTGGGATTGGAACCGGGCCAGCCACCTTCTATATAATGAATTCCAAGTTCATCAAGTAGTTTGGTTATCTTTAATTTGTCAGTTACGGAAAGAGAAACCCCCTCTGCTTGAGCTCCTTCACGGAGCGTCGCATCATATAACTTTATCTTCTTCATCTTATCGTTTTTCTTATCTTCTGTTTTTCCACCTGACTTCTTCATGCATCCTCCAAGGAATTAAAATTTTTTTTAATCCTAAGACCTAAAACCTAAGACCTATTTCTATACCACCTTATCATCTATCCAATCCATCATACTTCTTAGCTCTCTACCAATAACCTCGATCGGATGATTTTTATCTCTCGCTTCGAATCTTTTCAAATTTGGCTTTCCTCTTGCGGATTCTTCAATCCACTCTTTTGCAAAAGAACCGTCTTTGATTTCGGATAGTATTTTTTTCATCTCTTTTTTTGTTTCCTCCGAAATAATACGTTCTCCTCGTGTAAAGTCACCATATTCGGCTGTATTACTCACAGAATAACGCATATAGCTTAAACCACCCTGGTAAAAAAGGTCCACAATCAATTTAAGTTCATGCATACATTCAAAATAAGCAATTTCTGGTTGATATCCCGCTTCTATAAGTACTTCGAAAGCTTTTTTTACAAGAGCGGAAACACCTCCGCAAAGAACAACCTGTTCTCCGAATAAATCGGTTTCTGTTTCTTCTGAAAATGTAGTTTTTATAGCTCCGCCCTTTGTTCCGCCTATTCCTTTTGAATACGCCAGAGCAAGCATAAGAGCATTACCGCTTGCGTCGTTTTCCACTGCCACAAGATTAGGCACTCCTCCACCTTTTTCATATTCACTTCTAACAAGATGCCCGGGACCTTTCGGCGCAACCATTATCACATCTATAAATTCCGGAGGTACAATTTGCTTAAATCTAATGTTAAACCCATGTGAGAAAAGCAAGGCCCTTCTTTCTTCTAAATTAGGTTCTATGGATTTTTTATAAATTTTAGCCTGTATCTCATCGGGTACCAGAACAGAAATGATATCTGCTTTCACCGATAGTTTATCTGCTGTCATTGGCTCAAAACCGTGTTCTTTTGCCAATTTATAATTGTCGGTTCCCTCAACTTCTGCTACAATAACATCTAAACCCGAATCTCGCAAATTTTGAGCCTGCGCATGTCCCTGACTTCCATACCCGATAATACCCATAGTTTTACTACTTAAGATGTCTAGATCTACATCATCATCATAATAAATCTCTGCCATTATTCTCCTCCTTTTTTTCTGGCAATTGCTATTTTTCCGGTTCTAACAATTTCAACAATACCAAATGGTTTCACTAATTCAGTGAAGGCTTGAATCTTATTGTCTTTACCTGTAATTTCAACAGTCATACTGTTTTTTCCGACGTCTATGATTTTTGCTCTAAATATATCTACTATTTCAATAAGTTCAGCACGGGTTTTCCTCGAAAGATTAACCTTGATTAATAACATTTCTCTCTCCACATGTTCAACATTGGTGAAATCCTGAACTTTTATGACGTTTATAAGCTTATTCAGTTGTTTCTTTATTTCCTCAAAAATATATTCATCTCCGTCAACAACCATTGTTATCCTGGAAAGTTTCGCATCGAGGGTTTCTCCAACAGAAAGACTTACAATATTAAAGCCTCTGCTGCCGAATAATTCGGAGACTCTCGCAAGGACACCGAACTTATTTTCAACGAGAACAGAAATAATTCTTTTCATTATGCCATTCCTCCCATCATGTGACGTAGTGAAGCGCCGGCAGGAACCATCGGGAAAACATTTTCCTCACTATCGATTATACAGTCAATAATAACCGGACCATCAATTTCTAATGCCCTATTAATCGCATTCTTAACATCTTCATTCCTGGTAACTCTCATACCTGTCGCACCGTAAGCTTCTGCAAGTTTAACAAAATCAGGCGTGTATTCCGGACATTTTTTAGTCTTTTTAATTTTATTCGGATTCAAAGCTCCGGTTCTAAGGCACGTTGCCGCATATCTTTTATCGTAAAACAATTCTTGCCATTGCCTAACCATACCAAGAAAACCATTATTGATAATAATTATTTTAACCCCAATGTTCTTTATAACCGCAGTTGCCATCTCCTGAATATTCATCTGGATGCTTCCATCACCGGCAATATCAAAAACCGGCAGATCCGGTCTGGCAACCTTTGCTCCTATAGCAGCAGGAAATCCATATCCCATCGTACCGAGTCCCCCTGAAGAGAGGAGAGTACGAGGTTTATCGAATTTGTAATATTGAGCAACCCACATCTGATTCTGTCCGACTTCCGTTGCGATAATAGCTTTACCCTTTGTAACTTCACGAACACATTCGATTACATACTGAGGAGAAACAAAATCTTTCTTTTTCTTATAAGTAAGAGGAAATTGTTCCTTCCATGCATCGATCTCCTTTATCCAATCATCATGTTTTTTAGCTTTCAAGGTCTTTTCGAGCTCTTTTAGAATATGCTTTGCATCGCCAACGATCGGTATATCAACTCTAACATTTTTACCAACAGAAGACGGGTCAATATCGATGTGTATAATTTTGGCATGAGGAGCAAACTCAGAAATTTTTCCGGTCACCCTATCATCAAAACGCGCTCCTATGGCTAATATAAGGTCCGATTCCATTATCGCAAAGTTAGCATATTGGGTACCATGCATTCCCAGCATACCTAAAGAGAGTTCATGCGTTTCAGGAAAAGCACCCAACCCCAATAATGTGGTAGTGACCGGTGTATTTATTTTTTCTGCGAGTTTTATTAACAAATCCGAAGCACCGGAGGTAATAACTCCTCCACCAGCGTATATGACAGGTCTCTTGGCTTTATTTATAAATTCTGCCGCTTTTTGTATCTGCTTCAAATTACCTATAAGCGTGGGCTTATAACCCGGTATATTGATTTCTTTACTGTTAATCTTTGAAGTCTTCGCTTGCTGAACGTCTTTAGGTATATCAATTAAAACCGGTCCGGGACGTCCTGTAGTCGCGATAAATAAAGCTTCGTTTATTATCTGAGCAAGATTATCGACTTCTTTAACCAGGTAATTGTGCTTCGTTATCGCTCTTGTTATTCCTGTGGCATCAACTTCCTGGAAAGCCTCATTACCGATAAGGTTTGTTGAGACTTGTCCCGTGATGGCAAGCAAAGGAATAGAATCCATTTGAGCAGTCGCGATACCAGTAACCAGATTTGTCGCTCCCGGCCCGGAAGTAGCTATGCAGACTCCACACTTTCCTGAAGCTCTGGCGTATCCGTCAGCCGCATGAACGGCACCCTGTTCATGCCTCGTTAAGTAGAATTCTAAATCACTGTCATATAAATGGTTAAAAATATCCAGAACGGCACCACCCGGATATCCAAAAATGACATTTATTCCGTTTTCTTTTAAGGATTTAATCAATATCTCAGCTCCGCATAATGTCTTGCTCTTTGTTTTATCCTTTTTCATTTTCTAAAAACCTCCTAAAAATTAAAAAATTATATTTATATCATCAATACAACTTTTAAACCCAAATTATGCAAATTTTGACTTGTCGAATGTTTCTCATAATAAACACTTGTACGTAATATTTCAAGTCAAAAACATACATTGATCTCGCCAATTTAAATAAAAGTGAATTATCTTTTAAAGAAATTAAATTAGACGTCTTTTTTATTTTATCTATAAGGGAAATTTTGACAAAAAGATAAGAAGTATCTCTTTTAGAGATTTGGCAATAACAATATGTTAACTTATAATCCCCGATTCTACTCCCAACATAAACATATAACTCCTTATTTTAGTTTGAAAACTATAATTAAAAACGGTAAAAAGTCAACCCCTTAGTTTGCCACAAAGGCACCAAGACACAAAGTTTTTATTTTTTTTACTTATCTACCAAATAGGAGAACTTATCCCTTTATTTTCAAGGAATCGGTTAATTTTATATTGCAAGAAAAATAACGTGAAGAAAAAAGTAGCACTAACGAAAAGATTTGTTTTGAAATGATCACTCAGGATTCGTCTAACTTTAAAAGCCAGAACTAATACGATAATTACTTCAGCCCAATTAATTAAGGGGTCAAGAGTAAGAATTATAAGTGTCAGTTCCGCTTCCATAATCAACATTAAGGAAATTAACATTACTGTAGAAATTATAGAAAGAACCAAAAGAAAAATTATAAAGACACCGCTAAGTTTCCACTTTGAATTAAGGTCATTAAACGTGTCTTTGCGATTTAGAAACCAAACCGGAATATAAATTCCATTGGTAATTAATACGAGAAGAATCATTAACAATACGTTTTTTTTCTGTAATTGTCTATCCATTATCAACTACCTATTCTTAATGGTATTTTAATTTTACTTAATAAAGATAGTTTAACCTAAGTCAGGTTTTCTACTACCAAATTCCCCACTTCCGAAGTCGAATATCCCATTTTACCTGCGGAAAGACTTTGAAGTTTTTCTTTAACAACTTTTTTAACGGAGTTCTCGACCGATTCTGCTGCTTTTTCTTCTCCAAGAGTATCGAGCATCAAAGAAAGCGCACATATAGAAGCTAAAGGATTTATTACGTCTTTACCTGTGTATTTTGGGGCACTTCCACCGATAGGTTCGAACATGGAGATACCCTCAGGGTTAAGGTTTCCTCCTGCGGCAATACCCATACCTCCCTGAACCATTGCGCCAAGGTCCGTTATAATATCTCCAAACATATTGTCGGTAACAATCACATCAAACCATTCCGGATTCTTTACCATCCACATACACGTTGCATCGACATGCGCATAGTCTGTTTTTACATCTGGATAATTCTTTGCAACTTTATAAAAAGTCCTTTCCCATAAATCGAAAGCAAACGTCAAAACATTCGTTTTCCCGCAGAGGGTAACTTGTTTTCTCTTATTTCTTTTTCTCGCATATTCAAATGCAAATCTTATACAGCGCTCTACTCCCTTATAGGTGTTAATACTCTCCTGAATGGCTACCTCATCCTGAGTATTTTTCTTCAAGAAACCGCCCGCTCCGCAATATAATCCTTCTGTGTTTTCCCTTACGACAACAAAATCGACATCCTTCTCCTCTTTATCCAGTAAGGGGCAGAATCTCTTATCGTAAAGAATTACTGGTCTTAAATTAATATACTGGTCAAGAGCAAAACGCAGTTTAAGTAAAATACCTTTTTCTAAGATACCGGGTTTAACTTCAGGATGCCCAATAGCACCGAGGTATATAGCTTCGAAAGTTTTTAATTCTTCGAGAACCGAATCCGGTAAAACTTCACCTGTTTTAAGATATCTATCTCCTCCCACATCATATTCAACTGTTTCACACTTAAAGTCAAATTTGGACTCTACTGCTTTTAATACTTTCAATCCTTCTCTTACCACTTCAGGCCCTGTACCATCACCCGCTATTACCGCTACTCTGTAGCTTTTCATTTCTATTTAATCCCCCTTTTTATCTACTTATCATTTTTCTGTTTCAAAAACTTAAATATTAAGTGTATAAAAAAACTGGAAATATTTTATTACCGTTAATATTTTTGTCAACCCGTCACTTGATATATAAAAACCTACAGAAATAAACTGCACGTAATCTAACTACGGTTTTTCAGAAAAACAAATGACAGTTTCTCTTAATTTCTTATTAGTAATTCACTCCCTTGAAAAGTTGGAAACTATGACGTCTGTCCTTTCTCGCCTCCGTATAAATGCTTAAAAGCGGTTTCCGCCTTTGTCAAATCATGGAGAAGGTCTTCTCTACCTTTAGAAACAAGAGCCTTAAATTTAAGAATCGATATTTGGAATGAACATATCGAATCATCTACCCTTCCCATTTTATGATACATCAAGCCCAGATTCATTTTGGTCCGCGCATATTCATCTTCATATCTATCATCGCCTTCCGAAATCATTTCCCACAAAACGTCCGAACTCAGTTCCATTAAACTAACCGCTATGGGTAACTTACCTGTCTTCTGTGCATTACGACCTTTATTATAAAGGTACTTAGCATAAAGATTTTTAACAAATGACATACTAATCTCCTTCCCCCCTTATGTATTAATTTTACTATAGAAATTTAACGGAATGTCAGAAGGATGCGAATTGGCTTTCAATCAATCAAATTCTTCCGAAAAGCGTTTTAAAGCCAGATCAATGTTGAAAAATAATTCCGTTTCTATATTCTCATCAAAAACTTTTATTCTATCAAAGCTGTATCCGTCTTTTATTATTAAGTATTGTTCAGATTGATTTAATCTTAAGTAATTTAACAAATCGTACTCCTCAGAAATTTCCATAACAATAAAAGCGGTTTTGGGACTCTTTCCATCACCTGAAAAGTAAATAGAATTCAGTAGACCATTATAAATATCCCTATGATACTTAGATTTTGCTGAATCGTCGAGCTGCTCATAGATATAACTGCAGTATGAATGGGTCTTAATATCTATGTATCTCTTCTCTAAAATTATATTCGCGATTTCCAGAGCCTCTTCGAATTTTTTTTCTTCGATATTCAATTTTATTTTTTTTCTCAAATTATCGATTTCAACATCATAAGGGTCGTATACTTTTGTTTTTGTATAGGCCATTCTCAAAGTAAAAAAATCATTCGACAACACATTTTTAACACTATCGAGAAGCGAATAATAATCGTCTTCGGTCAACAAGTTTATGTATTCAAATATTATATAATTTGATATTGTATCATTCCCCGTTGCGTATTTATCACTGCAAATATTCTTTTCTGCTGAACTGCAAGCGATTAAAAGGCCTAAAATCAAAAGAAAAAATCTCTTCAAACTCTCCTCCTTTGAATCCGTAATAAATACTCAATGAAATCTTAATTATTTTGATTGAATTTGTCAAGGTGTAAAACCCGACCCCACTCCAGAATTATTTTCACACAAAGACACGGAGCCACGGAGAAAAACAACAAAGAATTTGTATTGTTTAAAAAACATTGATATCTACCAAACCCTCGAGAAATAGCAGATAGCAATAATTAAACTAATATCTTGAATGTTATTTTATTAGAAAATAAAAACCTCGAATCCGAAAATAAAATTACCACAGAACGAAAAAAAAGCTAAGTAACAATACTAAAAATAAAACCACAAACCTTTAGGCTTGTAATTCAAATAATTTTTGTTCTCTTTATTCTTCCTCCTTAAAATTACAGCCATGCGGTTCAAATACTTTTAAATAGCTTTCCAATAAATCATGTTCTTCTGAAATTCTAACCCACTCACTCTCATTAGTATGCACATGAACATGTGTTGCACCCATTCCTTTTATACAGTCTAATTGAGGATGATAGTTACCGATTTGAACACCAAGATCTCCCTGCCCTATATAAATCGGAACCCACTTACCATCATCACTTTTTCTTGCAAAGATGTAATTTCCTAACTTACCGGGGTCAAAACCCTTAGGCAAATTGTGAACATAATAAGTGTAACGTTCACCATCTACACCAATCCACTCACTTGTTTCCCTTTCTTCCATCTTAACCTCCTCGCTATAGTTAAATATTATCCATATTAAAACTTTGTCAACCCCCAAAATTTAAAAATTTTTTTGTATTATTTTTAAACGCAAATTCAAAAAGGCGAAAAAAGGTATTGCAAAAAAGTGTATATTGTATTAAAATATAATTATATGGGGGATCACAAATCTCACAGATAAAGAGCTGAGATACTCGCAGCAGACGCTGCACTCAGCTAAATTGTGATCCCTCTTAGTTTTTTTGCATTTAATCATTTTAGAGACATTAAAGTGGTTTTAATACATAAATCTGGTATAACTCCTTCAATAATTTATAGATTCAATATCGAAAATTTAAAAAGCAGCTCAAATTTCTGGCATGTAAATTTTCGAGATTTACATTTTAAGGTCAAAAAATAAAACCAAAAAAATCTTGATCTTTGTATAATTCGTCGTTTATATTAACAGGTGGCGGTGGGATTCTAGCCCCTGGCTTCTCAATTCTAGCTTCTTTGTTTACAAGATACCTGTTTCATACATCTTTAATAGTGATAACAACCATGATAGTAAAGATTCCGCACCCTCATTTTTATTCGCTCCGGTAGGCAATAATCCATCCTTACATCCACCGGTCTTCGGGTTATATAAACTTTCTTCTAAAGCATTTTGACCAAGAAACCACCTAAACGCCCAATTCATCTTGTTTAGAAAGAAATCATCTTCAGTACAAAGATAAGCTTCGTAGCAAGCATCAATAAGTGCAGCTACCTCAACAGGTTGTTGATCAAACTTTGCCTTTTCTTCATTTTTTTTAAACCATCCTTTATTCCCAATAACTGAAAGATATCCGGTTTCTCTGTTAGTTTGAATATCAATCAACCATTTTAACGAACTAAGACCCCACTCTTTCATTTCGTCATTACCGGTAAAACGTCCTTCTTCAAGCAACGCTTGTGGTAAACGTGCATTCTCATAGGAAACAACATCTTCACTCCAGAGCCAATCGTCGGAAGAATTTTCCTTAAATAAATTAAGTAGTTTATTCGCAAGTTTATCGTTAAGCTTACGCGCATTTTTATCCCCGGGGTACTTATTCAAGTATTTGACTATCCCCAGCATCGAGAAAGCCCATGCTCTGGGCGAAGAAAAAGAATGAACCTTTTTCAAACAGTCATATAAGAGCTCAATTGCAAAATGCCCCATTTCTTCAACGGGTGGCTGATATACTAAATTCCCAAGTGCCCAAATCAGACGTCCATGTGGATCTTCTGAAATTTCTGAATTATGCCATTTCCTATCGAAAGACAGATAGTTTCTAACGATTTCTCTCTTTTCGTCATAAGAATCGGATAAAAAAGAAAGGTATTTTACAAGTATAGGTAACACACATTCGTCTTTAAAAAGATTCCACATCTTTAGAGCTACAATAACTGCTCTTGCGTTATCGTCAGTTGTATACCCATGAATCCTGCGAGGTATAGAGTATTTGGAATGTTGAAAAATACCGGTATCGTCGGTTAGATTATTCAAATGTTTCAAGTTAATTTCAGGCAAATCCTGGACTTTGATACTTATATCTTTCTTAACAAAAACTTTTTTTCTCTTTCCCGATCTGAATTTTTCTGCTATCATTTTAAATGAATCGACATAAGAAGAAGCTACTTCAGGCCAAATCATTTTTCTTCCATATTTATACGCCTTTCTTCTTATTTTATCTCTCTTTATTTCATTTCCCAGTAGATCCTTAATAGCTTTTGACATGGCTTTCATATCTTCAAAAGGAACTATAATTCCACGGTCTTTATCAAGAAGCTCCAGGGCATGCCAGTAAGGCGTAGATATAATAGCTTTTCCGCACGCAACTGCATAAGATAAAGTGCCGGATGAAATTTGTTGTTCCGAAAGATATGGAGTAATGTACAAGTCGGTCATTACCAGATATTTAATCAATTCATCAAGAGTTACAAAACGATTGTGGAAAACCACATTTTTCTCGATATGGTTTTTGTTTATAATATTTTTCAGCAAAAATCTGTATTCTTCGCCAAACTGATTTTTTATATTTGGGTGGGTTTCTCCTAATACTATATAAATAACTTCAGGGAATTCTTTTACAACATCAGCTAAAGAATTAACAACAACTTCCAATCCCTTATTTGGACTTAAAAGTCCGTAAGTTAAGATCAAAAGATGCCCTTCCATATGAAATTCTTCTTTGTAGTACGAAGGATCTATAAAAGGCACATCAGGTGCTCCATGGTGTATTTTTTTTATTTTAGATTTAGGAACTCCATAAATTTTAGAAAGCAAATCAAACCCTTTATCCGCCAACACAACAACTTCTGTTGAAAGCCTGCATATCTCTTCTAGAACCCGCTTCTGATTTTCCGATGGGTCTATCAATATAGTATGTAAAGTTGTAATTACGGGTTTTTTTAAATTTTCCAGGAGTGAAAGAATATATCTTCCGTCAGGGCCTCCATAAATTCCAAATTCATGCTGAACCGAAACTACTTCAACATCAGATATATTGATAAATTCAGCTGCTCTCAGATAATCGGTTTTATTCTGGACCTGGATTTCAAAAGATACTTCGTTGCCGTAATTGTATTTGCTTTCCGAATCAGTTAAAGCAATTATTTCTATCTTGTTATTTTTCTTTAACTCAAAACCGTACAAATCAGAAATTGATCTGGCCAGATTATCTGTAAACGTCGCTATACCACATTCCCTTGGGAGAAAAGTTGATACAAAGGCAACATGAGATTGTTTTACTTTATATTTACTCAATTAATTTGAAATCTCCTCATACTCATAAACTTTAAAACAATAATATAGCTTTTAAATTACAAGAAGTCTCAATAAAAATGATTTTCCTGATAGCAATATTTTCTGTATGCGTTGAAATTTTACAAACAATAGGCGAATAAGTCAAGGCTTGAGTTTTTTTTAGATTTTTTTGACCAGTCTCAAAAAAATATAAAACATTGCATTAGGATGTTTTTTTATTATAATAGCAATGCTTAGATTCTCAAAAGTTCAAATTTCAAATTTTAGGAGGCTAAAATTATGGTATCTTATAAGGAATTAGGATTTGTTAATACTAGAGAAATGATGGGAAAAGCCCTTAATGGAGGTTATGCGGTTCCTGCCTACAATTTTAATAATATGGAACAATTACAGGCAATAATTGCCGCATGCGTTGAAACACAATCTCCAGTAATACTACAGATATCAAGAGGAGCACGAAAGTATGCCAATCAGACTTTACTAAGATATTTGGGACAGGGAGCAATAGAGATGATGAAAGATATGGCAAAAGAAAAGAGTTTAAAAGAAATTCCTGTTGCCCTTCATCTCGATCATGGCGATACTTTTGAGCTATGTGTATCCTGTATCGAATCCGGTTTCTCATCTATAATGATCGATGCTTCAAGCCTGACTTTCGACGAAAATGTAGAGTTAACCAAGAAAGTTGTCGCCTATGCCCATCCCCTCGATGTGACAGTCGAAGGCGAACTTGGAGTACTTGCCGGTATAGAAGAACACGTTGTTTCGGAAGAAACTCATTATACAAAACCTGAAGAAGTCGAAGAATTTGTGAAAAGAACAGGCGTCGATTCTCTTGCGATATCGATAGGAACTTCTCACGGAGCGAATAAATTCAAACCGGACCAGTGCACAAGAAACGAAGATGGAGTATTAATACCCCCTCCCCTACGATTTGACATCTTAGAAGAAGTCGAAAAACGAATTCCCGGTTTCCAGATTGTACTTCACGGCTCCTCCTCAGTACCACCTGAAGCCATAAAAACAATTAACGAAAACGGGGGCACTCTAAAAGATTCTATAGGTATCCCGGAGGAACAGCTTCAAAAAGCGGTAAAGTACAACGTATGCAAAGTAAACATCGATTCGGACGGCAGACTATGGATGACCGCAGCTATCAGGAAACACCTTGTTGAACATCCGGAGGATTTCGATCCGAGAAAGTATCTCGGACCCGCGCGTGAAGCTTTAATAAATATGTATAAACATAAGAACGAAAACGTCTTAAATTCGGCTGGCAAAGCTTAATTTAAATAATATATCATACTTTATAACGAGTCCCTACGAATAATGTCGTAGGGACTTTTTTTATCGGAACATCTCACCTTAAAAGTAAGTCTTTTATAAAAAAGGAGTTATAATGTCTTTGAATAAGAAAAGTCTTGTTGGTTTTTTAATAATAGTTACCTTCGTCCTTCCGCTTGTCGCAAGCGGAGATAGTAAAAAAGGAGAAACAAAAATGGAAAAAGAAATTTTCGAAAAAGCCACTTTTGCAGGTGGTTGTTTTTGGTGTATAGAATCGGCATTTGACGAATTAGAAGGAGTAAAAGAGGCCGTTTCCGGATATACAGGAGGAAAAACAAAGAACCCTACATACCCGGAAGTTTGTTCGGGTAAAACAGGACATTATGAAGCTGTACAAGTAACCTTCGACAGTAATAAGATAACATACAGAGAGCTTGTTGAGATATTCTGGCAGCAGATAGATCCGACCGACCGAGAAGGACAGTTCGCGGATAAAGGGACTCAATACAAAACGGCAATATTTTATCATAACGACAAGCAGAGAAAAATTGCTGAAGAATCGAAAAAAACCCTGGAGGAATCAGGTAAATTCGATAAGCCTATAGCGACTGAAATAAAAGAAGCTGCGGAATTCTATCCGGCTGAAGATTATCATCAGGATTATTATAAAACGTGTCCTATAAAATATCAAAACTACAAGGTAGGTTCCGGAAGAGAATCTTTTTTGAAAAGGACCTGGAAAAAGGTCAAATAAAGCTTTCTCAGATATTTAACAAATTTTAAAGCATAACTGTTATTTTGCCTTTTGTGTGCCATATTTTTTAGAATGTGACAAAATAACAAAAGGACTGGTTTTAAAATGCTCTTTGTCTAGAACACCATACTTTCCTTCCAGCGCAAAGTGCCGTACCAATTCCCAAATCTTACGGTATATTTCCTCTTCTTCCGGTAAAATAGGCGTATCTCCGAGTTGTACATAAGGATGCCTGAGCTCATCTGCCTCTAAAGCCTTTTCCAATTCCTCAATATCAGCCTGTGTGAATCCCAAGATCGGCAATTGTCGGGCTTTGCGCTTGTCATCCAACTCGAACATATCATACACTTTTACCGGCAATTTGCCGGTAAAGCGCTCACCTATACCTTCAATTATTTTGCGGTAACTCTGCAGCTTAAAAAAATTTTGAATAAAAAACATGCTGCCGCGGTCGCAATAAGTCTCCAAAATACTCATTGCCCGGATAATGTTACTTGTCATTTCCACCGGATCCTTGGAATCCCGCACAGCATGGAACGCTTTAATTATATTTTTATTATTGACTGAGGTCTGGATAAGTTTGGGATTCTTCTCATACAGCTCCTGAATAACCGGAATGGCGGATTTCGCCAGCCATTCCCATTTCTCATCAGACATGGTTTTAAGACGCTTATAAGGTACATGCAGGCCTATCAAGTGGAATATTTCATGCATAATTGTTACAACATGCAAGTCTATAGCCAAAGCAAGATCATCAGGGGAGGCTATGTTTTTCATAAACTTTTGAAAAGGAACCAATTGTCTCCACTTTTTCGCATTATTCAACAATATTGTTTCATAGTATGGACGCAATTTCCCGGCCTTGTCCAGCAAGCCCTTGCCCTTTTTCAACTCCTTATCTGTGACCGTAAGGCCCAATTCCAGTCCAAAGGCCAGCAAATGCACGGCCGGATTAAAAACATTCAAAACACCTCTTACCCATTCAGCAGGTATGGTCTTGGGCCTGTTGGCACGTTCTTGTTTAGGAAAAAGCACTTCGAACAAAGCACGGTTGATTTGGCGCCGTTCAGATTTGTCCAATTGCAGACCGGCTGCAATTTGTACTTTTGCTTCTTCCATGATTTCCGCAATCTCAGGAATAGCATCATAGGTGTGCATGTTAATGAGATCAAAATGCTCTGTTTCTTCCATATAAAAATTAACTACTTTTGTGATTTCAACTATAAGCTTTTTACGATTATACTTGTCCAAGGCCGCCGCACTTTTAATGCCAAGTTTTTCCAACAGCAGGCCGTCGATCCTGCGTTTGGGAGCCTTGCGCGTGGGCTCAAAATAAGAGCGCAATTGCGCTTTCATATCCCCATAGTCAAAATCCTGTTCAATGAAATCCTCTTCTCCAAAAAATTGCGGATCGGAAATGCACAAGCGCTGGAGTACCTGATAATAAGCACCTTTCTCACGAGTCAGGCGCTCACTGTCGACAATAAGACCATCGATATGCGGTTTTTTATTCGCAATTTTAACCTGATGATATATATCTACAGAAGGCTGCTTGCGATTGGGCTCTACCTCCTCATCAGAATCCAGACTCCGCAGATCATGTGCTGCCAGAACATCCATCATAAAGGCAATGGAATCATTTGTGACAAGTTTATAAGCACCGGGTGCATCATGCTTTTCCCCATCTTCATATTTTCGTCCGCGCATGATATAGTCTTTGCGCCGTCTATACTCAGCATCCAAGTCAAAGAAATCTTTGCCATGCAGAGCTTCAGTGGTAGTCTGCAGAACGATTTTATTCAACATTGTAATCTTTACTCTTGTTAATATAAATCAAAAAGCTAAAGATAAGCAAAAACATAATATCCTCCTGCTTTTTAAAATATAAAATAAGATATATGTATCATTTTGCAAGATTAAATTTTAATAGCACGCAGATTGACTCAAATATTCTAAGATTAATCCCCTCTTTTTATTCGTGCTATTTGTGTGATTTGTTATCCTTTATAGTTTTGGGGTGTGTTGGGTTTTAAACAAAGCAATATTTTTTGTTTTTTTCTCTGTGTCTCTCTGTGGTCTCTGTGGTAAAAAATTGGGTGGGGATGTTGGGTATACTCTTGACATTTATTTCTGAATTCCTAAAATTATAGTGATATGAAAACTATAAAAGGAATGAGATTCGAAACCCTAATAAACGAAAACGATATAGCTACACGAGTAAAGGAGCTTGTAAAACAAATCGCAGAAGATAGTAAAGACAAGGAACTTTTTGTAATTGGTATTTTAAAAGGAAGTTTCGTCTTTTTATCGGATTTATTAAGACTATTTAACATACATAATATACACCCTTCCCTAGATTTTATTACTGTCGAATCCTATGGTTCCGGAAAAGTATCTTCCGGAGAACTAAAAATGCTTAGAGATATTACAACCGATATTAAAAACAAGTGGGTTTTAATCGTAGACGATATACTTGATACAGGTAGAACTCTGGCGTTTGCGAAAGAATACTTTCAAAAGAAAAATCCTGCTTCTATAAAAACCTGCGTTTTTCTCGATAAACCGGAAAGAAGAATAAACGGATTGAAAGCTGACTACGTGGGCTTTGAAATTCCCGATAAATTTGTAGTCGGATACGGTATGGATTATGATAATCTCTTCCGCGAATTACCTTATGTAGCGGTTCTTTTGGATGAGAAATAATAATCTCTCACAGAGACACAGAGAACACAAAGAAACAACAAATAATTATACCTTTTTGTTTAAAAAATCACCCACATCCACCAAAACAAATAGGAACAACAAATCACACAAATAACACGAATAAAAAATGTTTGGTTTTGCCAAATCCCAATCCCTAAATCCAAAATCCTAATTACTGCCACGGATGAACACAGATCTTTTTACAGTTTTTTTACTGCTAACTGCTCTCTACTCCCTACTAACTATTAATTATGCTTTACAAGATAATCGCGGATATGATTGTTGTTTTGCATTTCATCTGGATAATTTTTATGCTGCTGGGTTTCCTTCTAACCATATACGGATTTTTCCGGAAAGAATTTTTCGAATGGTGGTTATTTAGAACGTTGCACCTTTCGGGTATCCTGTTTGTCGGAATATTAACAATTTTAAGAAGATTTTGCCCTTTAACCATACTTGAAAACTTATCAAGAACACGATACAGCCCGGAAGCTACTTATCCGGGCTCATTTATTGTTCACTATATAGAGAAGCTGGTATACCCAGACGTAAATCAAACTCTTCTCCGAATCCTAACCGTACTTGTAGCAGCCTTTATACTCGTTATTTACATTATCAGACCGCCAAAGAAGACCAAAAAATTGCCAACGAAAAAACATTAACCCCAAAGCACAAAAAGAGCAAAAGGCTTTTTTCTAAATTTCTTAACTACTCCCTACTCTCTTCTCACTACTCACTAGTATTGTAGCCTTCATTTAAAATGTAGGATATTAAGCCTTTGTTTTCTAATAGCTTAATCATCATACCTTCAAGCGAAGGAAAGGCATACTCTTTACCTGAAGATCCACATCGTATCAATCCTTCTTCAAGGTTGACATTCAGGGTATCCCCTTCTTTTATCTCTTCTGCTGCCTCGGGCTGTATTATTAGAGGAAGTCCAATGTTGAAAGAATTCCGGTAGAAAATCCTGGCGAAAGTTTTAGCAATAACACAGGATATTCCACATGCTTTTAAGGCAATAGGAGCGTGCTCTCTTGATGAACCGCATCCGAAATTATCGCCGCCAATCACGACGTCTCCCCTATCGATTACCTCATTGAAATGTTCTCCTCTGACAGGCTCAAAAACATGTGCAGCCAGTTCATCAGGGTCAGTCATATTAAGATAGCGCGCCGGAATTATCACGTCTGTATCTATATTATCTCCAAATTTCCAGACTTTACCGTGTATTAAATCCATTACAATACCTCCTCAGGATGAACAATTCTACCCGCCACTGCAGAAGCTGCCGCGACTGCGGGATTAGAAAGATAAACTTCGCTCTCATAATGCCCCATTCTTCCGACAAAATTACGATTTGTCGTAGCTATAGCTTTTTCTCCGGAAGCCAGAATTCCCATATGGCCGCCCAGACACGGACCGCACGTCGGAGGACCAATAACTGCTTCTGCCTCACCGAAAATCTCAAGTAAGCCATTCTTAAGAGCTTTCATATAAATTGCCGGTGTCGGGGGAATAATTATCAACCTGGTACTTGGAGCTACTTTCTTACCCTTCAATATCTTAGCTGCAATTTCCAGATCTTCATACCAGCCATTTGTGCAAGAACCTATAAAAGCTTGATCTATCTCTATCTTCCCTATGTTTTTTATGCTTTCCGCATTAGAAGGAAGATGAGGTAAGGATACCTGCGGATCAAGATTCGAAACATCGAATTTGCGTATATCAGAATATTTTGCATCAGAATCACTCTGATATATTTTATAACTTCTTTTTGCTCTATCCTTAACGTACTCTTCGGTAATCTTATCCGGCGGAAATATACCGTTCTTGGCTCCGGCTTCTACAGCCATATTACTCATTGTCAATCTCTGGTACATGCTTAATTCGGATACAGTACTTCCGGTAAATTCAAGAGATTTATATATAGCGGCAACATTACCAAGTTCCTTTAATGTCATAAGAATCAAATCTTTGCCATAAACCCATTCTTTCAATTTGCCCGTATACTCCAGTTTTATTGTATCAGGCACTCTAAGCCATACTTTACCCGTCATGAGAGCCCCGGCAAGGTCGGTGCTTCCGACTCCGCTTGAAAAACACCCGAGAGCTCCGTATGTACAGGTATGACTATCTGCTCCTATTACAAGATCACCAGGAACAACAAGACCCATTTCGGGAAGCATACAGTGTTCAACCCCGCATCTTCCGGTTTCAAAAAAGTATTTAATGGCGTGCTTCTTTGAAAATTGCCTGAGTTTTTTTACATTTTCAGCAGATTTTATATCCTTATTTGGAGTAAAATGATCGGGAACCAGAGCGATATTCTCATTTTTTATTTCGGCATTCTTGATATCTTCAATGATATTAATCGTTATCGGTGCCGTTATATCATTCGCGACCATAAAATCGACATTTGCAACGACATGTTCACCGGGATTTACCTCGTTTTTACCCGCATGTGCCGCAAGTATCTTTTCAGTTATAGTATGTCCCATAATTACACTCCGTTTTCTTCTCTTTCTTTCATTTTTTTCTTCAAAACAAGACGATTCAAAGCATTTACGAGGGCTTCTGCACTTGCAATGACAATATCTGTTTTAGCCGCTCTTCCCACAGAATCGATTCCATCTTCTTCTATATAAACAGTAACTTCTCCCTGAGCATCTGAACCGCCGGTTATCGCGCTTATGCTAAAACGTTTAATTGTAACCTTGTCCGGCACCACTTTTCTTATTGCATCATAAACGGCGTCTACAGGACCGTCACCCGAACCCTGTTTCTTAAAATGTTTGCCGTCAACCTCTATCTCGACAGTCGCAGAAGGGAGAATATCAGTTCCTCCGGAGAATTTAGTAGAAAGCAGTTTATATTTTTCTTCTATAGTAAAAAGCTCGGATGCAACAAGCATTTCAAGGTCTTCATCATAAATTTCTTTCTTTTTATCGGCAAGAGCTTTAAATCTCTTAAAAAGCTTATCTATTTGATCATCAGTATACTGGTATCCAAGCATTTCGAGTTTGTTTCGAAAAGCGTGCCGCCCTGAATGTTTTCCGAGAACCAACTCGTTGGAAGGTAATCCTATATCCTCCGGTTTCATTATCTCGTAAGTACTTTTCTCCTTAAGTACTCCATCCTGATGAATACCAGCCTCGTGGGCAAAAGCATTTCTTCCGACAATAGCTTTGTTTGGCTGAACCTGAACTCCTGTAATCAAAGAAAGAGCTCTGCTCGTAGGATATATGTGTTTTGTGTTTATATCGGTCTTAAAGTCGAACAGATCTTGCCGGGTATTAATTATCATCACAAGTTCTTCTATAGAAGCATTTCCGGCTCGTTCTCCGATACCGTTGATTGTACATTCTACCTGCCTTGCTCCTGCTTCTACTGCCGCAAGAGAATTAGCCACAGCAAGACCAAGGTCGTTATGACAATGTACACTTATAACAGCACTGTTCTTAATTTTGTCTTTCAGATAAGCTATGAGCTTGAAAAATTCATCGGGAGTAGTGTAGCCAACGGTATCCGGTATATTCACAGCCTTTGCTCCTGCTTTTATTACAGCGTTACAAACCTTGGCGAGAAACTCCGGTTTTGTCCTTGTCGCGTCTTCTGCTGAAAATTCAACATTATCCGTATATTTACAAGCGTGTTCTACGCCTTTTACAGCAGCTTCAAGCACCTCTTCCTTTTCCATTTTAAGTTTATGTTTCATGTGAATGTCGGATGTTGCTATAAAAACGTGAATACGAGGCTTTTTAGCGTGTTTAAGAGCCTCCCATGCACGGTCTATGTCTTTTTCTCTTACTCTGGCAAGACTGGCTACTTCCGGACCTTTTAAGACTTTTGAAACCTCTCTTATGGCTTCAAAATCTCCTTCTGAGGCTATGGCAAAGCCGGCTTCAACACAGTCGACATTTAGCTTCTGTAGATGTAAGGCTAATTTCACCTTTTCATCCACATTCATGCTAAATCCCGGAGCCTGTTCGCCATCTCTAAGAGATGTGTCGAATATATATACTTTCTCACTCATTTTTGCCTCCTTTTAAAGTTTAAGGTCCATTAAAAAAAAGAAACTGCAGTTAAACTAACTGTTAGGTAACCTACAACAGACTAAAAAAGTCTTATTTTGTTAGAAGATTATACCCTTTTTATTTTTTGTCAAGCCCACTACCCTACCCACCAAAATATTAACCACAGAGAACACAGAGATTTTGTGTTTTATTTAACCCACAACCACCCACCGATTAAAACACAGAGAGCACAGAGTCCACACAACCTCACCCCCTAATTCTTTTGAACCACAAAGACTACAAAGTTTTTTGTTTGTTTTTTAAGCGAAAAGCTAAAAGCTTAGTTTAATGATATCCAAAAAAGCTATTTCTTCTTCGGAACCAGTTTTATATTATCTCGATTAAATGCTCGTCCTTTATTTTCTCCGATAGTAAAATAACTATTCGGCGATAAAGCCCATATTATAGGTTCCATAGTCTTAAAATCCAGGGCATTACCTTTAAGTGCTTTTTTATTTACCCATACATTTTTCACTTCGCCTATAAACAATGTATGTTCACTTGGATATGCTTCATCTGCTTCTACCAAACTCACCGAATTTACAACCTCACATTCAAAAGAAAGAATGCTTCCATCGACCATAGGAGCATTCTCATTATCGCCGTAAAATACATCGAATACCTCACCTTTGTCGTATTCTTTTCCGGATAACATTCCCACGGCATCAACCCGAGGAATAAAATCAACGGGAGGAATATTAATGCTGAAACATTTATTTTTCATTATAGCTTGATGTGTGAAATGCTTTTTTTGTATGGAAATTCCGAAGAGATACGGATTTTGTTCTAATCTTGTAAACCAGGCACAAGTCATAAAGTTAACCTGATCTCCGGATTTACTTCCGATAAGTGCAATAGGACACGGCGGTATATAATTCCCAGCTTCTACTTTTTCCATCTGAAAGACCTCCTCTTTCACTGATGTTCCTAATACAACTGCATTTGAAAAAATGCTAACTAACACCAAAACAACCAGAACTAAATTTTTCACTTTTCCTCCTTTTTTTGTTCCAAAGTTATTTCTTCTTTTCTATTTTGATTAATTTCATATCCATCATTACTATAAAAACGATTCTAATCTTTGTCAACATAAAATCCCGCAAAAACTTCTCTATAAAAAATTGAACCACAAAGTACACAAAGAGCACAAAGTTTTACTTTTCAACTATTTTTCAATTCAACTATTCAACTAATTAAGCGGCTTTGCCGCTCAGTATCCTCTGGAACGGACTTCATCCTCATTAAAACCGAAATAATGGGCTATTTCGTGAACTAATGTTTTATAAATTTGTTCTTTCATTTCACCAGTCATTTTTCTGCCAAAAACCCTCTCAAAACTTTCTTTATAAATCTCAATTCTTGTCGGCTGTGCTTGAACGGAAAATGTTCTTTTTTTATCTTTCGAAATTCCTGCAAATAAACCGAAAACGATTTTCCCGGGAAACTGCTGCCTTACGCCCACCGGAACATATTCCCTGCAAATAACTTCAATGCGCTCATCACGCAGGATCTTCCTGTATTCTTCAGGTATATCTTTTAGAATCTCATTAACAACTTTCTCAAATTCTTCAAATTCCATATAAAATAATAATAGCAAAATTTTTCATTTTATCAACTTCTTTTCTATTTATGGGATTTTCTTTTGCTATTATTGTTAGAATGTTAGGAAGTTAGAAAGTTAAAAAAGAAATAGGTTGTGTGGGGCTTTGTGCTCTTTGTGTGCTTTGTGGTTCAATTTTTTTTTGAAGGTGAGATGGGATTCCGACTTCTAACTCCTGGCTTCTGGCTTCTTATTTAAATTCAATTTCCCTCCACTTCCCCTTATAAAAAGCGATAACCGCAAGTATTGCCTCAATGGTCCAATCGCAAACGGCAGCCATCCATACGCCCGCAAACCCATAACCAAGCTTGAAAGCAAACAAATACACAAGAGAAAGTCTTACGACAATAGAACCAATAAAAGCTATTATCATTGGAGTTTTCGTATCTCCTGCTCCATTTAAACCGCCTGTAACAACTATAAGAAAAGCCAGCGGTATTTGCTCGAAAGCAGCTATTATAATCGCTAACATTGCAAAAATCTTAACTTCGTTTTCCGGTTTGAAAATCGCAAATACGGCTTCCGGCTTCAAAACAAATAGAAAGGCAAGTATTGACATAGCAGCAACAGCATAATAAGAAGTTTTCTTTATACTTTCATCGGCTAGACTTTTATTCTTTGCCCCGAGACTTTGTCCAACCAGAGTACTTGAAGCAATCCCAAAACCAACCCCCATCATAAATGAAAACGATTCGATTCTTAAAGCAAGCTGATGAGCTGCCAGAGCAGCAGTACCAAGCGACGTAACCATCTTCATAAAGAAAAACAAACTGGTTCTTCTTATACCGAATTCTAAAACAGCAGGAGAAGCTATCTTCCAGATATTTTGCGTCGTTTTTTTATTTATTTTACCTATATCTTCAATTCTAACAGGTATTCTTTTCCTTAAATGTATAATTGCAAGGATTAAAATTGCCCCAAGAATATAAGAACCTCCGGTTGCAATAGCGGCTCCTACTACTCCGAGTTTCGGAAAGACCCCTATACCAAATATTAGAAAATAATTAAAAACAACATTAAAAACATTACTAAAACCCATCAGGAACATAGGCGTCCTCGTATCCCCCATCCCCCTTATTATTCCCGTAGAAGAAAAATAAATAAAGGTAAATAAAGAAACACCCATTACGATAGTAAGATATTCACTGCCAAGCTTATAAACGGCTTCACTCGTACCCATAAGCCCCATTAACTTCCCACTTCCAAATATTCCGAGTAAGCTCATAGCAATCCCAAGAGCAATACTTAAAAACAAAGCGTTTCCGCCTGACTCTTTTATTTTACTTATTGAACATTCTCCTGCGAATCTTGCGGTCAGAGCCTGCGCGGCGATACGCAAAGGAAAAGCAAATACAGAAATAAAAATAAAAAACAAGATGCTTGCCAATCCGACAGCTGCAATGGAATCCGTACCGAGACGTGAAACCATTATAATATCGACAAACGCTGTAACGGTGAAAAGCAACTGTTCCAAAACAGCCGGCCATGAAAGCGTAAAGATATTACGGTGAAGATTTTTATCATTCACATCTATAAAAGAAACTTCTTTAATGCATTCTTCGAATTCGATTTCTATCTTTCCTCCTAAATTTTTTACGGAAATGGATATTACTAAAAAGGTTTAGAAAAACAAGAGATTGCAAAAGTTAAAATGTTGAA
>CAYQMH010000033.1:0-25324 GCA_964418485.1 uncultured bacterium
ATTGCGATAACTAACTTTGGATGATTCGGCGTAAAAATTTTGGGGGTAGGCAGTTAAATAATTCCCCCTACCCCCATTTTTTACCACAGAGGACACAGAGAACACAAAGCCCAACCACAACCCCTTTAATTTTATGTTTTTAAGAGAACACAGAGGAAAAAGTAAGATTCCTAAACGACCATCTCGAGAAAATTCGGCGCAAATACTTGTTAATACTAAACTTGTAATGTTTGAGCACAAAATTTTGGGGGGTAGGCAATTAAATAAATTACCTCCACTACTATTCCCGAAAATGTTCTTATTATAAAGTAAGCTTTCTTTTACTTTAGCAATAAAGCTTTTTCTTTGTAAGTTTTCTTCCCTATCTCCGTTTTAACAAAATAAATTCCCGTTTTACCGGACCAGTTCAGGGTGTAATTACCTCTGTCTTTTATACCATCGACCGGAGATGCCACCTTCTGACCGAGGATATTGAATATTTCTATTTTTACCTTTTCTTTTTCGGTTACGATCGAGTAATCTATGTTTATTGTGTTTGAGATACTTGATATATTGAATGTAGTTTTTTCAGGTTTAAATTCTTCTATCCCGCTTACCGGTCCTGTGTATTTGAAGATGTATAGACCATGAACATCATAACCAACATAGGCAAGGCTGTCTTTAACATATACGCCAGAAGGACAAAACTCATCATGCATATTATAAAATCCGGCTTCAACAGGAGAAGCAGGATTGGTAACATCGACGATAAATAACGATGCCGTATATGAAGGATTATCAATAAGACCAGAAATATAAGCGAGTCCATCCTGAACCCATATACCTTCATTATAATCCCCGGGTGTATTACAAGAACCAATCTCTACCGGTGAGGAAGGATTAGATATACCTATGATGTGCAGACCTCCTTTATAATCATCAATTACATAGGCAAGGGTATCGCTAATATATAGATTCGTGAATGCACCCGGACTACTGCCAATCTCACTTATAGACGCAGGATCTGATACATTCAATATGCGGAGTCCGCTGTCACCATCTGCCACGTATGCAAAAGTATCCTTAACCCAAACATTACATGCCTCTCTAAGAGTCTCATAATAAAAACCAACCTCGTCTGGCGAAGACGGATCGGCAACGTTTATTATTCGTACACCACCGTTGACTATACTACTACGATCTGCCACATAAGCGAATGTATCCTGAACCCATACCCCGACACTCCAACCAAGGCTATCACAGAAACCTGTCTCAGTTGGATGGTAAGGGTCTGATATATTAATTATACTCAATCCACTGTCACCATCTGCCACATAAGCGAATGTATCCTGAACAAATACATCATAAGCTTTACCCTGTGTGTCAAAAAATCCTATCTCAAAAGGGCCGGAAGGATCCGATACATTTATTATACTAAGTCCTCTTGAGTAAGCAGCAACATATGCGAGGGAGTCCTTGACCCATACTTCACAGTTTCGACCGCCCAGTCCATATGTTCCGGTCTGGAAAGGGGAAGAAAGAGTTGATACGTCAATTATAAGAAAACCATAACTACCCAGATCTCTGTTGTAAAAATCGACGTAAGCAAAATTGCCTTCAATACCTAAAGCCCATATGCTTCCGGGAACAATAAAAAGACCGATATCCTTTATAGATGCAGGATCGGAAATATTTATTATCTGCAAACGGTTTGAGTCAACTTCCTCGTCAATTGTGTTTAATCCAAGATATGCGAGAGTATCTTTTACCAATATATCTGCGATATAATATTCGTCATCATTATAATCGTAGGAACCGACTTTTATCACCGAGTCAGGATTGGAAATGTTTAGTATGTGCAGCTCTCCTCCTCCTAAGTATGCAAGCGTATCCTGAATATAAATCGAGTTAGCGTAAATTGAATCATAATAACCGATCCATGAAGGGGAGGAAGGATTAGCTGCATTAATTATGAATAGCCCTTTATCCCATGTATTAGTAATATATACGACGGTATCCTTAACCCATATACCCCCGCCAAAATAACTGCCAAAATGGCCGCCCGGATACTGGCCTATTTCAGTCATATATGCAGGGTTGGCTACATTGAGTATTCGCAGTCCACCTGAACCATCCGCCAGATAGGCAAGGGTATCTTGTTCGATCTTCACTCCATAGGTATAATCGGGAGTGTCATAAAATCCGACCTCAAATGGGGAAGAAGGATTTGCTACATTAATTATCCGCAGACCATCTAAACCATCAGCTACGTAGGCAAGTGTACCCTTGACGAAAATATCGAATATAAGACAGCAAGGTAACGATATTTCTCCGAGAAGAACCGGATTTGTTGAGTCTTTCACATTCAATATTTTCATAGCCTGTCCCGCTCCTATATAGGCAAGGGTATCAATCACGCACACAGCAAAGCTTGGTCCCGTAAACCATCCCCCAACCAGAGTACAATCCAGCGAATCCGCTGCTCTTGTTTTCTCCGAAGTTAGGTGTTCGGCATTTAATCCAAACTTCGCCATCGGGTCAAACTTTTCTGAAGCCCTCACCGGTTGGGCGAACAGGTAAGTCGAGCAAAAAAGAAAAATGATTGAAAATATTCTGCAAGTTTTATTTCGAAAAACCATAAAAAACCTCCTTAAATATGAAGAACCAATCAAAAATATATAATATAAGTATAGATATATTTAACTTGATGTCAATGGTATTGTTATATTAGAGAGTAGAGAGTAGGGAGTAGAGAGCAGCGAGCAGTTAAAACAACAAAAAAATCCTTTTCAATCTGCGTTTATCTGCGTTCTATTCTTGGGGTGTTGGGGTGGGAGTTTTAAACAAACATAATCTTAGTTGTTTTCTCTGTGCTCTCTGTGTTTCTTTTTTCTCTGTGTCCTCTGTGGTAAATATTTTTCAGTTGCTTTCAAGTTTTGCCTTTATCTTTTCCCAGTCTTTCAGAGCGTTTTTAAAAATTTTATATCCCCGTATGCCATCCACAAGCATACCTTCTTCCTCGTAAAAAGGAATACCGGCAATTCTGGCTTTTTCGTAATCAAATTCAATATCTGCACCTTTAAGTCCCATAAGTCCATTATCTGTATGATATTGAATAGAGAGAAACATAACTTTCGCTAACTCGATTGCATCTTCTAAAGAATATTCCGCGCCTACCATATCTTTCGGAGAATCGCTATCAAGCTTTGGCGGGTTTACTGTGAATAAATATCCCGGCTGATCCATCAACTGGTAACGGTTTGTAACGCCAAATGCCGGAACGAAAAACATCATTTTGTCGATTGGCTTTTCTTTATTTAGCAGTCCTACAAAGAAACTTGTGAACCGCTCGTTGGATAGAATTTCCGGAGGAAGCTGACTTACATCTATATTTTGTTTTTTCTTAACAGTTATTTTGCTTAATATCTGCCACATGGGCAGATAATATAATTTTTTATTCTCGAATTCTTCCTCCGGTTTTACAAAAATAACATTTACTTTTTTAAATTTGTCGAGAACAACCTCATATCCAGCGCCGCAATTCGAACAAAAATGGACAAGATCATCTTCTCCGCTCTGGATATCCTTCCCGCAATCCGGACAGCGCAGGGGTATAAGTTTAATATCAGTCATTCCCATATTGTAACCACCAGAGTAAAAACCCGGTAAACAAAGCAAAGACGAAAGCAACTCCGCCGCCCACCCAAGAAGATATAAAAGAGAAAAGAATTCCAGAGGTGCCTATAATACCGTATAATGCATGTAGTCCCAGAAAAACCTTTTTGCTCTCCCCTTTTTTCTTTTTAGCTTTATCTTTTACAAGAGCTTTCCCGTCTACAGCGTCAAAAGAGTATGTGTAGGATTCTTCGCCGGATTTAACTCTCGCAAAATAAATGGGGTTAAAATAAATAATTGCTTTTTTCTTTATCGCGCGCAGGTAATATTCGAATTCATTAAAGTCTCTGTAGTCACGTATGATTTCATCAATAAGCATATCGGAAGCTTTATCCATATATTCTTTTATTGGTAAAGGCAAATCAAAGACGTCTCCGTATCTGTGAAGAACTTCATCGTCGTAGACCTCGAATTTTTTCCCCTCTGTAACAACTCTTTTTATGCCATAGCGGTAAAATTCGGAAGGGTCTAATTTTGCGTTAAGAATACGTCTTATTCTCTTTTTAACTTTCTTCTCGCCGACTACACGGGGAGTACTCATTGTATCTACATTCATACCGGATTCGGTATAAGTAGGTTCCTGCACTATAACACCTTTCCTGTAGCCTCCAAGCCAACCTATTATCTCGGCAGAGACCTTTATAAAGGGGACATAAATAAGAGAAACATCGATTATCTCCACGTTCATACCGAATTTTTCTCTCAATATGTTTTTAGGTTTGTCGATTTTTGGCTTTGCAAATACTCTCGGAGCTCCGATTTTGCTCGTTATTAAAAGACTGCTGTCGCAGAATTTACATTTTGTATTGGTGTAACCCTCTACGACGTCAATCTCTGACCCGCAATTCGGACAGGAAAAGGCAATTACAGCTCCGGTACTTTCAGCCATTTTGTTTTCCTTTATCGTAAGTCCATAGTAAGAATGTAATAGCGATTACAGAAATCAGTTTAAAAGGTAAAGTTGGAAAAAATAAAGACACAGCTACAATAATTCCGAAGGATGTCAAAGCAAAAGGATGATGATTCCTTGCACTTTGTTTTTCACTTCCAAGTCTATTAGAAAGAATATTCCCTTTTACGCCATCGATATAATAAACTGTATCGTCGTCTTTGCATGTGAAGAAAGGCAGGTAAATTAGCCCGACGGATTTAGCCGCGTTTTCTCCCATAGAATCAAGTGCTTCATCAATAGTTATATCCGGCGGAGAGACTTCGATTTCAAGAGTTATTCTGTCACCCTGAGGGATATAACTGTTAATTCCTATAAGGGCCGTTTTCTTTCCGGGTAAGAAGACGGTTTTCTCTTCCGTTTGTATTCGGTAAAAAGGGAAATACTCAAGTTTTACCTTTAATTTTTTGCCTGTTCTCACACTAAGTAAACTTTCGGCTACTCTTTCTTCGAGAGTAGGCTTTATTGATTCTTTTGTAAGTACTTTATCCTTTTCGAAATATAAATGAGTGCTACAGTAAGGGCATTTTACAACTTTATGTTCTATCCCCGTTTTTATTACTGCGTCACATTGAGGGCATCTGATTTCCATTCATCAGATATTTACTGCTTTTCTCCGCATTCAGGACAGAATTTTGCGCCTTTAGGCATCGTGTGGCCGCATTTGGTACAAAAAGCCTTTCCTTCTATTTTTGACCCGCACTCGGGGCAGAATTTTGAATTCGCCGGAACTACTTTTCCGCATTTAGGGCAAGATTCATCAGAAGGGGTTGTTCCCCCTCCTTTTTTCTCGCTGGTGGATTTCTGCATCATACCGGGTATCATCGCTCCCATACCTATACCTGCTCCCACGCCCACGCCTGTTCCTGCTGCACCGCCTTCCTGTGATGCGGCGTCCCGAAGAGCTTTTGCTGCCTGAAACTGAGTAAACTGATTTAAATCTCCGACAACCCCCATACCGGAACGCTCGTCTATCATTTTCTGAACTTCCGGAGGCGGAGTTATCGATCTTATGTAGAAATCTCTTAAGTCGAGCCCGTATTTATCAAAATCTTCATAAATTCTGGATTTGGCGCCCGCGGAAAGTTCGTCGTAATCCTTTGCAAGGTCAAAAATAGTGGAGTAATTCTCGCCTAAAAAATCGGTCAATCTTGATATTATAACATTTTTAAAGAAATTTTCTACTTCGTCTCTATCCTTAATATTTTCAGTACCTACAATCTTGTTTATGAAAAGGCGCGGGTCGGAAACCTTATATGAGTATATTCCGTTTGCCCTCAACCTGATTACTTTTAGTTCTTTGTCTCTAAAGGGAATTGGTTCCTGGGTACCCCATTTTGCATTTGTAAAAACCTTGTTGTTTACAAAATATACCTCTGTACGAAATGGACTTTTACCTTCGAAAGCAGCACCTATTAATTTCTTTAACAGAGGAAGGTTTGCCGTAGTTAGAGTATGCCTGCCCGGTCCGAAAGTATCAAGAGCCCTGCCGTCACGGAAGAAAACGGCTGATTGATTTTCTCTAACGACTAACTGGCTGCCGATAGAAGTTTCCGCGGAACCTGCTTCAGGTACCCGGTGTACAATCTGATTGCCCGCGTCGTCCAAAAATTCAATGACTTCGAAAAATAGCCCCATTTTAATCCCCCTCTACGATTTTTAAGCGTTGAGCAAGTAAGTCAAAACCTGTTTTTATATTTTTCGATATTTCAGCGAGATCGCTGTCAACAGTAGAATTATCCGTAAAATTCTTAACCCACTCCATTAAGCTTAAATCAGCCTCATAGACCGAGCGAAGAGTGTCTAAGGTGACTTCTTTTTGATCGAAAAAACCACTATAACCGTAATCTGCATATAGTATTGAATCGCTTAGTTTTTCTAAATTTTTGTCAATCCTTGCAATTTCATCAAGAGGTCCAAGATCTCCGGATTTTGCCGCCAAACGGCTTTTTCCATTAAGAGCATCTTTAATGGCCTTAAGCTTTTTCGCGATTTTCTCCCTGAGTAGTTGATCGGTTTCTCTCCGCTCTTCTTTCTTGTAATAGCCCTTAAATCCCGGAATACTTTTGGCTATCTTGTCTATCCAGTCCTTGAAAGCTCTTTCTTCGCTCATAACAACCTCAATATTAATTTAGATTTTAAATTTCTGCGATAACTGATATATACCCAGGGGTGCCTTCCAGTAGTTACCGGAGAGGGATTGGACAATACCTATAATCGATATCACAGCTATAGCCAGGAACGCCAGAGAGTCAAGCACGGTAATAAAAGGGCTTAGTATTAAAACAGCGATCCAGAGGCCTAATAATACTATACCCTGCTTTGCGTGATGTTTACAGAAAGTATTCTCTGGCTTTACCAGTAGTGGAATAAGAAGCAATAAACCCAGATAAGACAACCATGCTATGCTTATACCCTCATCGATATCCTTTTTACTCGCTTTTATTTTAGTTTTTTTATCGCCATTACTCATGTTTTCCTCCCTTATTTATAGTTATAGTAAGTGTTTCCGATTTTATTCAAATTTTGCTACAAATATAATCTATTCTTGATCTTCCGAGAATAAAGGCAATATAGTTTCGACTCTAGATGGGTCTTTAAGTAAGTTTTTGATATCTTTTATGTTATCCCCTACATTATTCAACCTGAATTTAAACAGAAATATTATATTTATGAGAATGAATACGTAAAGGGAGATTTGTTTTAAATCCAGAGGGAAACTCATGCGCTGTTTTTTCACAAAAGTCTTTTTTGGTTTTTTGATTTTGCCTTTACCCTTGGTTTTTTCCATTAGCCCTATTTCAGTAAGTTTATATACTGAATTATAAGTCCTGAATTTTCCGATTCCCGATATTCCGACTAATTCATTTAAAGAGATGTCATCTGTTACTTTTTCTAATATAATTTTTTCGTCTTCTCCGATTTCGACATTAATTTCTGGCTTTTCGAGCTTCCTCAAAGTTATATTTTCGTCAGGTAAAACTTTTTCTATCAAAGGCCATTCGTCTATTCTTCTCATGCCTTCCATAACAAGGGTGTTGGGTTCTAATTCGACAGAAAATGTGGAATGTTCATATAACTTCTTTCCTGCCTGGAAGGAATATCTGCCGCCATTCCAGGTTAATACTTCACAGGTAGTTTCCTGGATTTTGAAGGCGATTATTTTCTCGACTTCTTTCTTGGACAGGACTTCTCCTTTCTCGATGATTTCCATCAAATTAAGCCCCAGCTCCTTAGACCTTTCATTGAATTTTTTAAATGTATCGGGATCAATTAATCCCGTTCTCTGGATGTACTCGCTTATAGAATGGAAAAGTTTTTCTCCCTTGTGAAGAGCGTCCGTAATTTTTCCTTTTTTAAATCCAAAATCAACTTCCTCTCTACCCGATTTAAGTTTAAGTACTCCATCAGCCTCATGTAGAGATAAAAACTGTAATATTTCAGGAACAGAGAATTCCTGTATACTACCTTCCATTTCCATGTGGTTCTAACCTCCAGCTTGAGAATATTAAGAATGAATAAAATAATACAACAGCTATGGTGAAGATGTTGTTTCCTATATAATTTCTATATTGTAAAGATTCTTTGACCGGAAATAGTACGGAATTCAGAAGGATTAAAATTAATACGACAGCGAAAAAGCTTATTATTATGCCTTCAATATATCTTTTTTTGTAAAAATGAGCACTTCCCGGAATTATTAAATTCATCAATATGGTAGTTATTTTATCAACTTTAAATGCCTTTGAGGTTATATGTCTTTTAAGTCTTTCTCTTATGCTTTTTGAGTTTGTCAAAGATAGCTTCTTAATGCACGACAGACACATATTTTCCTCGTTTTTACCGGTTAACATAACACTTTTGCAAATAGGACAGTATTTCTCTTCTTCTTTTTTAAAAACTGCCATTATAGCGATAAAAATTCCTATTATTATCATTATGTATAGATTTTTGCCGGCGAGGCGTTTAAAGAGGCCTCTGGGTACAAATATATACTTGTAAAGCCATCTTTCGTTTGGATAACTATATAAAGGGAGTTCTTTTTTAGATATGTCAAGAAGCTGTATTCCACTTTTTTTCATTTGGCTGGTTGCTTCGTCAAAGTTGAGTTTATCCAGATACATTTTAATTATTGTAATATTTGCCATTTCGCTTTTCGGATAATCGGAGAGAACGTTATTGCACATGTTGACAGCTCTGGCGGAATCTCCTTCGGCGTAATAAACGGAGCATAAGTTCTCTAAATAGTTTACATCTCTTCTGATGTTATAACCTTTTTCAAACAAATCTTTAGCTTCGGAGAAATTCCCCTTTTTAGCCGCTTCTATCCCTTTTATCGAATATCCATAGGGTGTTACCGGAGAATCAAATCCGTAAGCAGAAGGATTAAAGCGTGTTTTAAATTCTCTATAGATGGAACTACCCGGACTGAAATTACTGCTTATAATGTATGAGTATGAAATCAAAAAGGGAAGTACAGATAAAAGAATGGCACATCTGATTAGATTGGATTTATTCATTTTTAACAAAGAAATAGCTATGAGTAGAAGAAAGACAATTTGTATTGGCAGCCATACAAACAGGGAAAATAATATAGCTCCGATCCATAATCCGCTTATATTGATTGTTCCCTGCAGCCATTTTGTAATATATGATATAAAAAAAACAATACTGGCTCCGACTGTAGACAGTATAATCCAGAAAGAAAATAAAATTAAAAGTAATAATAAAGTTTTTATTAAAAAAACTTTATTATTTAGGAATTTGACAGTCAAGATATAGCTCCATAGGGATTTAGTAGCCAGAATTAAATTTGGAAAACTTGATTTAGCCATAGTTAGGGGTATATTTCTGTTTGATGGATCAAGCTGGCCGGCAAATTTAATTTCCCTTTCCCCTTTTTCTGTTATTCCTTTTTTAAGGTCTTTTATTCCCGACTTTAAGTATTTATCGGCAAGGAAGGAGTTTATATAATTATTATTTCCACTTATAATTTCTATCAATTTTTTTTCAGTAAGTTTGCTTTCTTCAAACTTTCCTCTTGATATTAAAAGAGAATCTAATTGATAGAGTTCTTTAATGGAAGAAATCCCAGCTAAAGAGTCTTTAAAGGATGCTTGAAGATTTTTTTCCGAGGAATTTTCAGCCCATATTAAATCCTTGCTTATATAATTTTGACCTATAAGAGATATAGATAATATGAAAAATATCATTCTAATTCCATCTTTCTAAACTCTATTTCTAAACTCTTTTTCTCTGTTTTTGCTTCGACTTTAAAAGGACAAGTTATCCCGTCTTGCAGACGAAAATCCGAGTATTTAATTATGATTTTATTGTCCCTGTTTAGTACCACTCGAGTTGGCCTGAAGTCTGTTGGGATGAAAATTTCAAGGTTATTATCTGATAGAATCCAACCATTATCAAAGGGGATTGCTTCCGGGTTAGTAGAGATTGGTATGTCCCACATAAGAAACCGGGGTAGAGAAGCATCCGGATTTTCTTCGAATAATGAAAGAACTTCCTTTTTTACCTGTTTACCATCTTTGTCTCTTATAGAAATCGAGTCTAGAGAGAAGTTAAAAGTACCAATTGACATGCCAAAAGATCCTAATAATTCACCGCTTAAGATTTTTTTGTTAACGTCATATTTGAAAGAGAAATAGGAAGAAAAACGCTTATCCGGTTCAGATACAGTCATTTCTCCTGTGCCACTTTTCTGGGTTACTTTATCTTGCCAATGATTAATATTTTCTAAAAGGAAATCTTTGGAGATAGGTTTTTTGATAACCTGCCTTGCACAATTAAAGAAACATAATATTATTATGACAAATAGCGTAAAAATAACCTTATTCATTGTATAAAATTATATAGAATATGAGGAATAAGTCAAGGTGGAATTCAGAAGTAAGAAAGTGATTGCTAAAAACAAAAAAGCTAAATTCGATTATCATATTTTAGATATATATGAAGCTGGTGTTGTTTTGAAGGGATCAGAAGTAAAATCTGTGAGAGAGGGTAAGGTTAGTTTATCGGATTCTTTCGCTCAAGTTGTTGGAGGAGAAGTTTTTCTTTTTAACATGCATATTTCTCCGTATGGAAAAGCACAGGATAGTTTGGATGCTAAAAGGGATAGAAAACTTCTCCTGAATAAAAACGAAATAAGAAAAATAGAAGGTAAGCTTGAAAGTAAGGGGCTAACTTTAATACCTATTGAAGTATACATAAAAAAAAATCTGGTAAAAATATCGCTTGCGCTTGGTAAGGGAAAGAAAAAATACGAAAAAAGAGATAAAATGATTAAAAAGGAGCAAAAAAGGGAGATGAAAAGATACCTATGATTTTTCTTGTTTTTTCTTTAAGTGTTAACCTGTCCGGGGAATTGTACACATTACAGGAGCAGAGGATTGGAAAACATGAATATATAAATAGTGGCTTAATGCTCGAAGAAATGGATTTTTCATATTACTGGGATCTTAACACGCAAATCTTAACCATTCAGGAAGAAAACATTATTTCGATTATGCCTGATAATCCTTTTATAAAAGTAAACCGCGATGTCTTTCAGTTAGAGGTGCCACCTCTCCGAGAGGAGGGTAAGCTGTTTGTTCCGGTTTCTTCGCTGCCTCTTATTCTTGGAAGCTTGACAAACATGGAAGCCAAATTCAATCAGGGGATACTCGAAGTAGGTATAAAAGTTAATATCTATAAAACCGATTGGGATGTAACTCCCGCAAGAACAATTTTTAAAATTGAATGTTCTCCGACTTTAAAGCATCTTTTTAACAAAGTTGAAGATGAATGGGTTTTGGTTGTATTTGATCCAATATACGAAAAAAATATTTCAGAAGTTTCTCCAAAAGGTTTAATAGAGGATATTAAATTCGAGGAAGGGAATGGTTTTATAAAGTTTCGTTTTAAAACAAAAGACGATCTCGCAATAGATGCAGTCAGAGATGGTAAGTTTTTGAATGTTAAGGTTAAAACGTTTGAGGAAAGAAGTATAAAGACTATTGTTATAGATCCTGGACACGGAGGAGAAGATCCGGGAGCGGTCTATAAAAACGTGTGTGAAAAGGATATAGTTTTAAAAGCGGCAAAGGTAATTGCTGCAAAGCTCGCAAGAAAAGATTACAATGTAATAATGACAAGAACCGAAGATGTGTTTATTCCTTTGAAAGACAGAACAAAAATTGCCGATTCGGCAAGAGCCGATCTTTTCGTTTCGATTCATTGCAACGCGGCGCCAAATAAGAGAGATATGAACGGGTCGGAGACCTATTTTTTATCGGCTGCGAGGAGCGATTGGGCAAGAACTGTAGAAGCAACTGAAAACTCCGCGATTAGATTCGAGGCAAAGAGCGGTACCAGCTTATCTGAACTAGACTACATATTGAACGATCTTGCACAAACTCAGTTTCTAGAGGAATCCCAGCAGGCAGGCATCTGTATCCAGGAAAGTATGGTGCAAAAACTCGATCTGTATAACAGGGGATTAAAACAGGCGAATTTTTACGTTCTTCGCTTGAATTACATGCCGGCCGTTTTGGTAGAGATAGCTTTCATAACGCACTCCGAAGATCGGAAAAAACTGTTAGATAACAAATTTTTAGAGAAAGCCTGTGACGCTATCGTTGAGGGTATAGAAGCCTATGCCAAATCAAGGACATAAGCAGGATCCAATTGGAGTTTTTGATTCCGGAATAGGCGGACTTACTGTAGTCAGAGAAATACGTAAAATATTACAGGAAGAAACAATTGTATATTTTGGAGACAGTGCCAGAGTACCCTACGGTACAAAATCAAAGGAAACAATCCTGCGTTTCGCAAAAGAAGATATTCGTTTTCTCCAGAGGTTCAAAGTTAAAGTTATTGTTTCCGCTTGCTTTTCGGTTTCTTCCAATGCACTGGAAGAATTAAAGGAGGAATTTTCTATTCCTATCATAGGAATGATCGACCCCGGGGTTAACGCTCTACCTGCTAAATCTTGCAGGAAAGTCGGTGTAATTGGAACAAATGCCACAATTGAAAGCGGTGCTTTTAAGAAAAGACTAAAAGATAAATTCGGCGATATTGATATTTACTCCGCAGCCTGTCCTCTTTTTGTCCCTCTGGCAGAAGAAGGGTGGACAGATGGTGAAGTTCCTGAACTTATAGCAGAAAGATATCTTTCTCCTTTGATAGCAGAAGATATCGACTCTTTAATATTTGGATGTACCCATTATCCTTTACTTAATTCTGTAATAAAGAATGTAGTAGGAGATAATGTAACAATAATCGAACCCGGAAAAGAAGCTGCACTACTTTTGAAGAAATTTTTAGATGATAATGATTTAAGACAAAAAGGAAAAGGGTCTCTTAAGGTGTATCTTTCTGATATACCGAGAAATTTTGAGCGAACAGTCGTGAATTTTCTGGGAGAGAAACCAAGGAAGATTCAACTGGTGAATTTGCAAGACTGATTATTAGCCACGAAGACACAAAGACACTAAGCCACCCCCACCCCCGATTCAGATTTCGTTTTGAACCACAGAGAGCACAGAGAAGAAACAAAACACATAGAGGACACAGAGAAGAGATTTATTGTTTTTAACTCAGCCCACCTCCAAAGAATTATTCTCACACAAAGGTACAAAGACACTAAGAAGAGGTATTCTGTTTTAACCCATCCCAACCCCAAAAGAATATTCTTACACAAAGCCCACAGAGACACAAAGAGAAATTTGTGTTGTTTGAAAACCATTCTATTTCACCTGCAGTAAAGACTTGACTTATCAAAGATTAAAGAATATAATAGAATAGATGCCGACTGTATTAAGAGTCAAGGGGTTTAGATTTTTCTTTTTTAGCAATGAAGGCGCTGAGCCACCACATATTCATGTTGAGTGTTCTGAAAATTATGCTAAATTTTGGTTGGAACCGGTCGAGCTCCAAAGATCAATTGGTTTCAATGCGGCAGAAGTAAATGAATTGGCAAAGATAGTAAAGGAGAATAAAAAAGTTTTAAAAGAGAGGTGGTATGAGTTCTTTAAAGGCAAAGAAACTTGAACCAATGGCAACCGAGGTATGGTTTGATGAGAACAAACTATATGTAAGACTCCTCGATGGAAGGGAAATTTCCGTTCCGCTAGAGTGGTTTCCAAAACTAATAAATGCCAAACCGGAGGAAAAGAGAAACTATAGACTCATCGGGAAAGGTATCGGTATTCACTGGGAAGCCCTCGACGAGGATATCTCAGTCGAAGACCTTTTAGGTAAGTAAGTTTTTCTAATTAGGACGCAGATGATCGCAGATTTTTAGGATTTTATTTTTTGCTATACCCTATACCCTCTTAACTATACCCTGAAAAATTGCCACGGATGAACACTTATCTTTTTTGACTCATGGCGCTTTTTCTCTTTTTGCAATTCGAGGTTTGGCCTTGTTTATATTAGGGTTTATTCTGTTTTTATTAGGCCCTTGACAGATGAGAAAAAAGACGCATAATTGTTAACTACTAGACTTAGTTTTTTCATACTTCCGGGCAGGAGATTTTTTCTTCTGCCCTTTTTTATTGCTTTTCTGAAATTTAAGAACCAATTTAAACACAGAGGACACAGAGAAAAACAAACGCACAGAGGACACAGAGAAGAGATTTATTGTTTTTAACTCCCAGCCCACCCCCAAAGAATTATTCTCACACAAAGGCACAAAGACACAAAGAAAAAACAAAAAATTTAATCACATAAATAATCTTCTTCAATCTGCGTTCATCTGCGTCCCATTACTTGGGGTTGGGATGGGATTCTGACTTCTTTTTTTTATTTCTTTTTCTTTAAAACTCTAATTATATCGCCTAGATATAGTCTGTGGTAATCTTTTTCCGGATAGTTGTCCTCGATAGAACCGTCAAGAAAATTCGCAGGATTTAAATCCTGAAAATATATTTTTCTCGCTTCGATAACCATTCTTGCTTCACTGAAAAGAACTACTCCTTTACTTCCCTCTATGGGAGTAAGTCCTGTTTTCTCGATTTTGTTTACATCTCTGCCTGAATGAGTACCGCAAAAATTAAGCGCGTCCCTGTATTCTTCGTCGAAGAAAGAAAGTGTAAAACAATCCGATTTTTCCATAAATTTATATGTATGCCGGGTAGGTCTTACAACACAGAAGCAAACTTTCTTACTCCACAAAACGCCCAATCCCCCCCCAGCTTGCGGTCATTGTATTAAAAGAATCCAAAGTACCTGCCGTTATCAGCATCCAATCTTTGTTTATTAGTTCGAACACATTATCCTTCAAGGCGGAAGGATCCAACAATTCAAAATCATCAATCATTTTATTCTCCTTTTTTGAACTAATTTAACCGCAGAGGTCATAAAGGGATTAGAAACAGTGCGAGTCAGCAATTCAGGGGTTATGGATTAAGTGGTAAGTGTTTTTTCTTAATCCTTGCTCGACCATCTACTTCTTTACTAATCCTCAATAGACTTGAAACACGAAACCATAATTCACACGGAGCCACGGAGAGCGCATAGGTTTTTTTGTTGTTGCAAATACACCAATTAACTAATAACTAACCACTTTGGCGGTTATTAGGTTTACCTCCCTTAATGCAAGTCAAATTATATTTTTAACCAAAAATTGTTTTTCGTCCGGATAATTTTTTAAACACAGTATTTTTACCGGAGCATCAGGGTGACTTCTATTGAAAGCTTTTACCTGTTTTAAACTGCTCGAGCGACAGGAATTTTTTATTTCTGTTGCTTCGTTCCCAAAGACAAAGTCTATTTCTAATCCTGACTTATTTCTCCAATATTTTATATCTTCTTTTTTGTTGTCTGTAAGATAACGAAAATATACATTCTCTATTATGCTACCCTGGTCCTGTCTATCATTTAAAGCTCTGAAATCCTTTAAAATTTTATTTCTGAAACCAAAGTCATTGAAGTATATTTTAGGCATTTTTACTATTTCTTTCGATACATTTGTATAGAAAGGATAAATTAGACTTATATGGAAGCTGTTTATGAGTGCATCGATATAGTTATCTACTGCCGTTGTTGAAATTCCGAGTAATCGCGAAAGTTCGTTTTTGTTAAGAAGATTCCCAATTTGTCCCGCGAGCATTTTTGTTAACGCAAGAAACTTATCTTCTCTTTTTAATCCTCTTTCCAATATATCTCTTTTCATGTACGAGGTTGCGATTTCTCCTAAAACAGCTCTTTTTTCTTCTTTGTCCGGAGTAACGACAACTTCAGGATATCCTCCAAAAGTTACATATTCTTCGAAAAGAGTAAGTAATTCTCTACGAGCTGTTTTTGTAAGTGAATCCTTATTAATAACCCGTTGCCTGAGCGCGTCTTTATCTCTGAAGAAAAGTAATTCCCGGAAAGAAAGGGTTGGCATAATCAAGACTCTTTTTCTGCCAGCCAGAGAATCCTTGAATTTCTTGTTCATATAGAATGCCGATGACCCCGTCACTACCAATCTTAATTTATCATGATAAGTATCATAAAGGTATTTTAAAAAGTTTGAAGGATTTTTGAGATACTGGATTTCATCTATAAAAACTACCGGATTGGCGGATATTTTGACTAACTTCAAAAGATTCTTTGGAGATTCATTTAAATCTACGAGGAGATCCATATCCTCCAAATTTAAAAAGTGGACTGTCTCTCCTCTTTTCTCAAGTTCTTCTTTCAGCTGGTGAAGCAAAGTCGTTTTTCCAACCTGGCGGGCACCTGTAATAACCGCTATCTTTTTTGTCTTTAAAACTTTTAACACTTCGGAAAACAAAAATCTTCTTTTCATTTTTCTATTTTTATTTGTAAAGTAAAAATAGTTGCCTTTTTAGATTTTGTCAAGGGGTTTTAAACAGAATCCAGAATACAGAAGCCGGAATTCAGAATCCCATCCCAACCTAACATAAAATCTAACCACAGAGGACACAGAGAGCAAGACTTTTACTGTTTAAAATCCCACCCACAACCCAATATTCACATGTAGAACATGTAGTTATTGTAGTTTTTATTTTTTAAATCCCAGCCCCCAAATCCGAAATCCTAAATTGAGCCACAGATTAACACAGATTTTTTTTGTTGTCTTTTTTTGATTCATGTTATTTTTTCTGTTTTTACAATCCAAAGTTTGTACTTGTTGATACTGTTTATGAGGCTGATGTTTGAAGAAATATTGATAAATTGTCTTGTAGCCTACTTTTTAGTCCTTTGTAATCATCAGGTATTTCTTTTAATATCTTAAATAAATTTTCAATTTTTTTCATATTTGCTGGATCTTTTCCCAAAAGATAAGCTTCCTGGTAATATCTCCCTGCTTTTTCATAATCTCCAACCTCCAATGCTCTGTCTCCTAAGAAATTAGAATAGAAATCTTGCATTTCAATAAATTTTTTTAATAATTTCTCAAACTTGCTCATAGGGTCTTTATGATTCAAAAAAACCGAAAAAGTTCTTGTAAAATCCGAAGGAAGATTTTTTTCGTCATCCACAAATAAAATCACAGGTTTTCCAAAGCCTTCCATAAGTCCTTTTTCCCAAAAAATGTTACATAGCGTGGGTTGAGGAATATCTAAACTTGAAATTGCTATACCGAAAGAACATCCCAAGATATTTTTACATATAGAACATAAGAAATCCCCATAATCGACAATTTTACTTCCCTCAATACTTTTAAAAGAATATTTGTCTAAAATTTTTTTTATTTCGTTTATTATCTTTTTTAATTCAGGAGTTGTCTTTTGCTCGGAGGGTGTCATCAGGAAACTTGTTTTAGGTAATGGTAATATAATTTTGGTACATTCGTCCAAATTTAATGGACAGATTCTCATTAATTTCCCTTTTTTCTTACATTTTTGTAAGGACCTGGCGTTTTTTTATGGCTGACAATTCTACCAGTCTCTACATTTAATTTTACCCATTTGCCAGTAACTGGATTTTTAGCTTGGACTCTTTTTGATATAGCTCCCTTTAACTCGCCAGATCTACTTCTTTTAGCCATTATTTTTCACCTCCTATGCTTATTATAAGAAAATATATTTCTATGTCAACCGCTCGCTAAACGAATTCACTATCTTCACTTGTCTGTATTTTTTAGAAACCTTTGCCAAAACCTAAAGTACCTCCTGCCGGATTAACTTCTGCTCCGAGTTGGATGAAAAATTCTGATGGAAAGATAAATATGAAGCCTCCTAATCCATTAATCCCATATTTGGTGTCCCCTTCGCTTATCCAGTACTCACCATTAGAACCTAAAATTTCAAACGAGTCATAGTATTTCCTATAATTTGAAGATAAAGTTAATCCCAAGCCAATATACATCGCCAATTTAGTGGAAAACATTTTTGTAGCACCTACATTTGCAGAAATATATCCTTTACTTTCTTGAAGTAATTCATCGTCCCAACTTTCTGCTTGTTCGACAGATATATTTTTATAATAATTATCTCCAGCAATTATAAATGATGTAATGTTCATCTTTGCATCAAAGTAGAATCCGAATCTATTTGGAGAAAGCATGAAAAAATTAAACCCTATTATTTCTTGAGGGATATTTGCGCTATAACCAAAATTGTAACTTTTAACAGTACTTGCCCCAGCGATAAAACTAAAGGATAAACATAAGATTAAAATAAATGGTAAAAACAATTTTTTCATAGCACCTCCTTACTATTCTGGTGGGTTAAATCCTATTTCGGGTTCTTCGGCTGATAAAAATCTTAGCTCGAAATACGATAACAAAGCGTCCAATTTTGACATAAAAAAACTCTTCATACATACTTTAATTGTTAATTGGGTTTCAAATATTTCGGTTTCCGGGATTCTGAATTCAGATAGAGAAAGATCTAGTTCTTTCTCTAACGAGTTTATTATGTCGTGATAATCTGTCACATGGTGCACGCGAATAGAAGTTTTTTCCGGAAGATTATCTTTAATTCCTTTCAATCTCGTATAAGCTCTTAAAATTTTATCTTGATCCAAAATTATCCTCCTAAAATTTTACTTTTCTTTGCCATTCCTTTTTTTTATAGCTTCCTTTTTTTCTTCTGGTATTTTCTCAAAAAATTCGTCTAATTCTTTAGGATGTGTAATCGTATAATCCACGATAAGATTAAGAAACCCAAACAATTTGCTTGCTGTTTCAATATCATCTTTTAACTCAATTTCCCCAGGATGTACAGCATAATTACCAATAATCCTTAAAGAATCAAGGGCTTTACCTATGTTCTCAGGGAGTTTTTTGCCTTTTATTAATTTTCCAATATCTTCATTTAAATTTTCCCCTTTGCACTCAAGTTTTACAACTAACTTTTGAAGAGCTAACCTTAGGAGTGCTGCAGCAGCACTTGGAGATAATACTGTTATGTTTCGCGCTTCGTCATAAATTTCCTTGACTTCTTCAGGCATATCTTCGGAGGGTAAAGGTGTAGGTGAGGAGATTGGGTAGACAAGTTTCTCGTTCACCCATACAGAATAGGCGTTTTCTGCTCTCCCTGTATCGTTACAGTATCTGCAAAAGCTAATAGACAATCCCGGGATCGATGTTGTCCTTCTCGAGTAAGAAGGATAAATCCATTCTTGTTCTGAATACGTTCCGCAAATGGGACAAGTAAATCCTTTGCTTCTGTATTCGGGTGGAATATATCTATTGGGCATAATTACCTCCTAAAATTTTTTAATACGTCTTCAATTTCTTCGTATTGTTTGATAGTGACTTTTATGTAATTTCTCAAATTCATCAAGCAATTTTCCCGGTTTAGATTATTTTTTTTCGGTCTTGTTGAGTGTTTGTTCTTTTGTTGAAGGATCCTTACCAATCAATGTCTACAGCAATTTTGTTAAATTCGTCAAAAGTTTCCGGTGTAATTAAGGCCCAATCTACTCCATAGCCATATATAATATATTCGGTTCCTTTGGTATTGCTTTCATATCCTATTAAGCCCAATTTAGTTGGTTTGCCAGATACATAGACTTCACTTTTATCTCCCGTATATGGATTTTTAAAATTGGGAGGGAGTTCTTCTTTTGCCCAACTGACATCACTGTTTTTAGGATAGAAACCATTATCAATTTTAAAACATTCTACCGTTATATTAAAAGTCATCATATTGGCTTCCACCAAAGCTTGATTGGCTTTGTTTGTGACTTCAGTATATCCTTCCTTAAACCCTTGAATAAAAGGATAGCTAAAATATCCTCCAATGAGCCCAACTATTAAAGCCACAAAAACAATTAACACTACTATCCCTTTTTTCATTTTAACCCCCTATATTAAAAGTAGATTTTAAAGTTTTGTTTTTTGACCTAATAAACTACTAAATTTACCTATTTCTTGCATCCATCTTATTTCATTGAAACCGCGGTATGCTCCTTTGCCAGTGGTATTTCTGACGTAAAAGAGTAAATATCCTTCTTGAAATTCTTTACCATAAGTTTCGTTTTTTTCCTGTTTGTATGCTTCTTGACTTGTATAGATCTTGATTAGTACTGGATCTTTATCCTTGCTTAATTGCTTTAGAAACGAGATTATTTCTTCTTTGCTTAAATCTTGCTTTAATAGAATATCTGCTCCCAAACCGTTTTGGTTATTGTCAGGTTTCCACTGTTGGATGATTGAATAGTCAATTGAAGAAAGGATGCTTTCTTCTTTCGGCTTCCTGGAACTACTTTCTGTTTTTTTTGTACTCTTGGAGCTGCCTTCTGAGCAAGAAATTAAGATGAGGAATAAGACAAAAACCCAAGAAAATGGTTTTTTTGTAAAACACTTCATATTCATTTTTACCTCCTGTATTTATAGTATACACTAAGAGTGAGGGAGGTCAAGGGCTTATTCTGTGAGAGGAAATTTAGTTTGACAGTTTTAAATATCTTCGTATAATAATAGTATAAGAATAAGGGAAAATAATGATAAAAAGATTAATAATAGGGATATTAATTATTATAGGAACTATGATAGGGGTTATGATACTTTCATGGTTATTTGGAATACCTTTCTTTTTTCTATCTATGGTTCTAGACGATTTAGAGTATAAGTTAACATTAAGATTTGGAGAATGGGGTATTGCTATTATGATTTTTTCTGTTTTCGCAATAGCTATAGTTATTTATTTTTTAATCTCGTTAAGTGATAAAATATTCAAGAGAAAGAAAAAATAGATGAATTTTCTTTTAAAAAGCAACTGCAATATTTGTGATATTTCTTTCCTCTGTGTTCTCCGTGTCTCTGTGTGAGATATTGGTTTTTTGGAGTGGGGTAGGGATTCTGGCTTCTGAATTCTGGCTCCTAACTTCTTTCTCATTTTTTTTTCTTCTTTTCTTTCTTTCCCTTCTTCAGTTCCTTCAGAAATTCCGTCATAATCTTGGAGAGCAATTTATTGCTTTCTTGTGCCAGGTTATGTGATTTTTCTATTAGTTTCATCTGTTTTTCACTCAAGTCATAAGCGTGTTTTAAGTATTTTTTGTTCTTTTGCTGTACGTTGATAGCAATTAACAAAATCGCAACAACTAAAAACAAAAACAAAAATGGTAGATAATTAAGAATGTCGAAGAAAAAACCTGGTTGGACTTTTCCCCTCATTTTACCGTAATATTCTTCGTCTGATAGCCATTTTTCTTCCTCTTTATCGAAGTACAGTATATTATCCTGGATCCAGGAAGAATAACTGTAGGAATATTTTTCTAAAAAGTCTTCCGGCAAATCCAGAAGTTCAACCTCTATCACACCCAGGATAAATCCCCCCTCAAAACTCGAAGTTTGTTCATCTACAGTAACATTTAGAATTTTTAACTCTCCATCAAAAGGAAAACGTTCTGTTTTAAAACGATATCGATCGTTCGGAAGCTTCTCAAAAATAAGAGTTTTCGGGTCATTTTTTTGAAAACTTTCCCAGGTTTCAATGAGAGATTCTTCTGTTGGAAACGCGGATAAGATTGTCGGGATAAAGAAAAGAAACAAACGCATAATAAGAAAAATATCCAAACGTACTTTATTCATTAACAATTCCCCCTTTTTATATAAAAATTCCAAAACATATTTTTTAATACTGCTATTTTTAATATAAGTTGAAAATGATAAGTGTCAAGTTGTTCCCCACCCTACAAAAAAATCTAACCACAGAGAGCACAGAGATATGCAGAGAGCAAAAAAAGAATTATGTTGTTTTATTAAAAAGTAGAAATTTTGACTTAGTTTTAAATTTGTATGGCTACATATTCTGTATGTAAAAATAGGGTTGGGGATGAAGTTTAAGCAAAATTACTTTTTTTCTCTGTGGTCTCTGCGAGTTTGTTTTTTCTCTGTGGGCTCTGTGGTTTAAAAATGGGAGGGGTGGTGGGTAATTTTCCTCTTGATTTCTCATCCTATTTAGCTAAAATGTACCTATGCTGAAGAAACTCGGGCGTTATCTCTTTAAGTATAAAATCTTGATAGTTTTTCTGATCATCGTTATGATGATTGTTGCTATTTTGAGTGGATTTACGATAGGAATGATAACTCCTATTGTTTCGGCAATATTCGGTAAAGAAAATACGAGTGCAGGACCAGGTGTTCTACGCTGGCTGATCGATTGGATTTCCGAAGGTGACAGAATGGATTCTTTAATACGGTTGGCTATAGCTCTTGTTTTTATTTATGGAATAAAAGCTCCATTTACACTTCTTTTATATTTTCTCTCCGATTCACTAGAGCAGAAAACCATTTCTGATATACGAGTCGACATGTTTTCAAGACTGACTGAACTTTCCTTTAAATTTCACTCAAGAGCAGAATCCGGTAAACTGCTTTCAAAGATTACTAATGACACGGAAAAAATCCAGTTTGCTTTAAGAAGAGGAATTATGGACCTTGGGCGAAATTTGTTTCTTCTACTTGTATATGTAGGGCTGGCTTTGTGGGCATCATGGCGATTGTTGTTGATATCACTTGTACTTATACCTTTTATTCTTTTTGTGGTACACCTTATAGGGAAAACGATTCGTGGGCGATTTACTCATCTTCGAAAACAAAGGGCTTTTTTAAACGCATTAGCTTCCGAAATGCTTTACGGAATAAGCATAGTAAAGTTATTTGGGATGGAGAGATATGAGATAGAGAAATTTAAAAAGGAATCGGATAGGTACCGCAGGAGTTACGTAAAAAGTAATTTGATAAAAGGGCTTTTACCTGAATCCGCGGAGTTTTTAGGGTCAGTCCTTGCGGGAATTATAATGATTTTTGGCGGAATCTTAATTTTTGAAGGTTTCATAACTCCTGATAAGTTTCTTGTATTTCTTGGTTGCGCTGTTCTCCTGCAGCATCCCGCCCGGCAGATAAATTTGTCGTACGGAGATCTTCAGCATGGGTTGGCTTCTATGGAAGGCGCCCTCGAGATTATTGAGGCGACCGAGACGATAGAAGATTCGGGAATACTTACCTTTGATTCTTTTAAATCGTCCATTAAATTTTCAGATGTATCCTTTTCTTATGACAGCAGGAATTATGCTTTGAAAAATATAAATTTAGAGATAAAAAAAGGAGAAACGCTAGCTATAGTTGGTCCCTCGGGCTCGGGGAAAACAACGCTGGTCCATCTTATCCCGAGATTTTTTGATCCCCAAGAAGGCGAGGTAGAAATAGACGGTAAAGATATAAAAGAATATACTCTTTCCAGTCTCCGTGGCAATATAGGTATGGTGCCTCAGAATGTAATACTGTTTAACGATTCTATAAGGAGTAATCTTAAATATGGGAAAATAGATGTTTCTGAGGAAAAACTGCTTGAAGTCCTCAATAAAAGTCGTTTAGAATACTTAATTGAAAGGATGCCTGAGGGTTTGGACACCCATATTGGAGAAAAGGGCGGAAGAATTTCCGGCGGAGAGAAGCAGAGAATAGCAATTGCCAGAGCCCTGCTTAAGGATTCCCCTATTTTGATTTTGGATGAAGCTACCTCCTCACTCGACGTGGAAGCCGAAAGGTTGCTGCAGGATGCTATGGCGGAATTGCTTTATGGTAGAACTGCTATAATAATTGCTCATAGACTTTCAACGGTAATAAATGCTGACAGGATTGTTGTTTTGAGCGAAGGTAAGATATTAGAAGAAGGGACACATGAGGCTTTGTTACGCGAAAAAGGTCTTTATAAAAAACTGTATGATATTCAATTTAAAGATTCAAAATCCTGATAAATCTCGATTAATTTTTCTGTTATAGAATCCCATGAATACCGTTTTATAAGATGTTCTTTGAAGTTCTCGCCCATTGTTTTTATTTCATTTGAGGTCGCTCCGATTAAATTCTCCATCTTACTAGCCAGAGATACAGGAGAGCCTTTTTCAAATATAAATCCATCTTTCTCGTCTCTTACCGTTTCTTTTAAACCTCCTTTTTTAGAGACAATAACCGCTTTTTTAAAATATCCGGCTTCAAATAAAGTTATACTCTGAGAAATTTTTGTGTGTGGAAGAATTACCACGTCAGTGTTTCTGTAAATAAGCCCCAATTTGGAATAAGAAGGAGAGGCCACTAAAGGATAAAGATTCTTTGTCTTTTCTTTGATTTTATCTTTTACGATAACGCTGTAATTGAGTTGCTTTTTGTTTAGAATATCAATCGCCGATAGGAGAGTTTCGAATCCCTTATATTTTTTTACAGGTCCCATGAAAAGAAAGACGGGTCTTTTGAGTTTGGGTAATATTTGATTATAAAAATTCTGTGATTCCGAGTCGGTTGTAATATCAAAAGTTTTATAAAAGGTCTCGACGTTTCCGTGTGGTAAAGTGATTACAGGGACTTTAATATCGAACATTTCATAGAAATCGTTTTTTGTTTCATTATCGTGAACGATTATTTTCCTCATATAGGAGTATATTTTTTTGAAATTTTGAAAGTCCCGGGGATGCTCTCTGTGGGGAAGAAGATTATGAGCGGTGTGCAATATTTTTGCATTGTTAATATGCGGAACTATATACTTTTCGATACTTGGTACCGTAAACCATAGAAAATGAAGGATTGTATTACTGTCTATTTTTTGCCTTAAACGAAGATGCCCGAAAAATATCTCCGGAGTTTGTGTAAAATTAGCAATGAATCTCTGGGTTTTTTTGCTCTCAAAAATCTCTCTGCTAAGAGGCAGGAACAGGTTGTTCTTTCTTACAGGAGATTTATCTCCCCAATTTTTTGGTATGTATCCGAAAAATTGAAAAGGGAAATTTTTACTCTTTAGAGCTGAAAGCAGGCAAAAATTGTAAGGTTTTGCTGTATTTCTGGGATCTATGAGGTAAGTTTTCACGTTTTATGATAAGTTTTTTTCCAGGGTTTCGATAGATGGATTTTTTAGAGGACCTTTTATGGAAATTTCGATTTTTGCGAAAGGGAGGGGTAGCATGAGTTTATCCCAGGAAGAGAAACGAATACAAGGATGAGCTTTAACAGACACAGCAAAGATTGGCAGTCCTGTTCTTTTGGCGATATGTAATACACCTTTTTTAGCTTTTCTTCTGGGTCCCACCGGTCCATCAGGGGTGACCGCGATTTGGTTACCTCTTTTTCCGTAATTAATTAAATTAACCATTGCTTTTATCTCTCTTTCTCCTGTTTTTGGTCTGAAGGGTTTATAACCAAGAAGTTTTAGCACCCTGCCGGAGAGTTCTCCGTCTTTGCTTGAACTTACCAAAACACCGACACCCGTGTCCATATTTGAGTATACTGCGGGAAGGTAATATTCATGCCAGAAAACATATAAAACC
>CAYQMH010000034.1:0-24103 GCA_964418485.1 uncultured bacterium
TAACTATGGATTGCAGAATAAGGTAGAGCCACTAAAATGCAAAAATCAAATATCATCCGCTATTCAATGTAGTTGAAGGGAACATAGAAAAATGGGAAATAATCGGAGATAAAAAATCCACTCAAGGTTGATTTCCCCGGAAATTTGGTTTATAATATTAATAGAAAAAGTTAAATTTTAACTAATAAAAAAAGGAGTAATATTTATGAAGTTGAATGTAAAGATATTTAATTCAGTATTATTCTTTTATGTGTTCCTTCTTTCCCAAACTGCTTTTTGTGAAGTTAGACTTCCGAGATTGATAAGCGACGGTATGGTTTTACAACGTGATACAAAAGTGAAAATCTGGGGTTGGGCTACACCGGGAGAGAAGATTAAAATAAACTTTAATGACAAAGAGTATAATACTAAAACCGGAAACGACGGTAAATGGGTAGTTACACTTTCCAAAATGAAAGCGGGCGGACCGTACAATATGGAAATCAACGCGAGCAATAATATAATCGTAAAAGATATTCTCATCGGCGACGTCTGGGTTTGTTCGGGTCAATCCAACATGGTCCTGCCTATGAAAAGAGTAGAAGATCTTTATGAAGATGAGATTACCAATGCTGAAAACCCCTTTATAAGACTTTTTCTCGTCCCAGAAAGGTATGATTTTAATACGCCTCATAAGGATGTGGAATCCGGTGAATGGAAATCAGTAAATCCCGAGAACATTCTTAAGTTCACGGCAACAGGTTATTTCTTTGCAAAAGCATTATATGAAAAATATAAGGTACCTATAGGTCTGATAAATGCAAGTGTCGGCGGCACACCCATCGATGCATGGATGAGTGAGGATGCTTTAATGGATTTTCCTGCATCTCTCGAGACCGCTCAGAAATTCAAAGATAGTTCTTACGTAAATCAAATAATAAGAGAAGATAAAACACGCATCAACACATGGTACAATCATTTAAAGCAGCTTGATAGAGGATACAGTGATCCGGAAAAAACATGGTTCGATCCGAATTACGATGCTTCCGGATGGGATACTATGCAATTACCGACTTACTGGGAAGACGAAGGGTTGGAAGGCGTGGATGGAGTCGTATGGTTTAGAAAGGAAATTGAAATCCCTGCTTGCATAACAGGTAAACCGGCAAGGCTTTTTATGGGCAGAATTGTCGATAGTGATTTGATATATGTTAATGGCAAATTCGTCGGTACGATCTCATATCAGTATCCGCCAAGAAAGTACGATATACCGGAAGATTTGCTTAAGGAAGGTAAGAATGTTATAGTTGTTAGAGTTGTTAATAATATAGGCAAAGGCGGTTTTGTCAAAGACAAGCCATATAAGTTGATAGTAGGCGAAAAAATTATTAATTTAAAAGGTCAGTGGCAATACAAATTAGGCGCAGAGATGGATTCGCTACCCGGACAGACCTTCGTTCAGTACAAACCAATAGGTCTTTTTAACGGAATGATTGCTCCTATCTTGAATTATAGAATTAAAGGGGTTATCTGGTATCAGGGAGAATCGGATACCGGTAGACCTGTTGAGTACCGGAAAATGTTGCCTGCCTTGATAAATAACTGGAGGCAGAAGTGGAACGAAGGAAAATTTCCCTTTTTGTTCGTGCAGCTCCATAATTTTATGGAAACAAAAGATGAACCATCCGAAAGCAACTGGGCTCTCTTGCGAGAAGCTCAACTTAAAACGCTTGCTGTTCCCAATACCGGTATGGCTGTAACAATAGACATCGGTGAATGGAATGACATACATCCTTTAAACAAAAAAGATGCTGGTAGGAGGCTTGCTCTCGCAGCTCAAAAGATAGCTTATGGGGAAAAAAATATTGTATATTCGGGACCAATCTACAAAGACATGAAAATTAAGGGTAATAGAATCATCCTTACATTCACGAACACCGGCAACGGTTTAGTTGCTAAAGGAGACGGAAAACTAAACGACTTTGCTATTTGCGGTCCTGATAAAAAATTCCTGTGGGCAGAGGCAAAAATCGAAGATGATAAAGTGATTGTTTGGAACAACAATATATCAAATCCTGTTGCTGTAAGATATGCATGGGCAGATAATCCTGAAGGTGCAAATTTATATAACAAGGAAGGCTTACCTGCCTCACCTTTTAGAACGGATAACGAATAATCCTTAATAAAAAATATCGGTGCGAGACCACTAGAACTTGCACCATATATTTTTTATAAATATTAAACGATAACCTTTTACAGACTACCTCGCCTCAGCATCTATTTTCAATTTAACAAGTTCAAGTTTTATTTTTCTGAAAGCATTTAAATCCTTTATGAGAATAATCTTTGCTTTGTGAATCCTGTCTTTTAATTCTTCTATTCTTTCCGAGGCAACTCTTACTTTATTTGCCATCTCTACATCTAAAACAGGCATTTTTTGTGCATTTTGCAGAAAATCATAATCACTTTCCATTTTTCGTTCCCATTCATATATATCTTGTGGTTTTACATCTTTTATGAGTGTTTCTATTTTTCTTACCTGATAATCTACTACACTTAGCTGTTGTTTTGCAATTAAAGGTTTTTGTTTTACTACATAACCTTCTAATTCTGTAGTTTCAAGGGATAAGCGTTTGATTTTTGCACTTAACTCCATCAATTTGGGTTCTTTTCTATTAAGTGCAGGATTTATAGCATTGTAGGAAAGATTTATACTATTTAGCCTATTTTCTATGAGCCCCTGTCTTTCTTCTTGTTGTTCGTATTTCTTCTTTAATTCTTCAATTCTGCTCTCATACTCATCAGTCAATTTTAATCTTCTGGCAAGAACGTAACCCTGCGCTATTAATCTCGATGCCTGCATAGTTCTCCCTTTACTTAAAGCGTGCTCGATCTTCATGAGCAAAAATTCCAGGTGGTCTTTTTTCCATTCATACCATTTTTTCAATTCTTTTAACTTGAACTCTTTGACTTCCATTTCCATATTCCTTCTTATTTTAGCCATTCTTTCTTTTTCGAGGATTACTTCTTGTCCGGTTTGTTTGTCTTGTGTTGTTACTTTACCATCTACTACTTTAATCTGAGATTCATCATTGATATAAGAAACCTCAAATTCGGTTCCTATTACTCCTGAAACTGACAAAGGGCTTTTTATTTCGAAAGATTCGCCTTTCATCAATTTCTTTATCTTAGCCCACACTCTACCAATGGAAATAAAAACAGATCTCTCTTCTATCCCTGAAGTGGAAATTCGTGAGTTTTCATCTATGTAAAGAGTGCTGCTGTCGGAATAAAGTACCTCCGCCTGGGAACTATCATTCGCGATTATTGTATCATCATCCTGTATTACCATGCCTATGGTAGGCACAATTGTACTATCGGCTCTTTTAATCACTACATCATTTGTATAAAAATTTAAAATTGTTCCTAAAATTATTAGTAACATAACTTCTCCTTTTTTATTTTAGATAAACTAAAGGCCCAATCAGTTCCGTAAATATATATAATAATACTTTTTTCTCTGTGTTCTCGGTGTTTTTTTCTTTTTTTATCACGATTAATTTCTCTGTGTTCTTTGTGCTTCAAATTTTTTCTCTGTGTACTCCATGCTTTTTCTTTCTTTAACTACATTTAATCTCTGTGTTCTCTGTGGTTTAAGTTTTTTTATAATTAATCTTTTCCTCTTACCATAAAGACAAATCTGAAGTAATCGCATAAATCCCGGTAAATTCACTTTTACCTTTGAGCTGTATTTTCCCCACAAAATTGATTTTGTATGTTCCCTGGAGCCTGTTTTTTGTACTTTCCGATATTAATATTTTTGTCTTATATTCTTTATTAAGAGGTTCTATACGGGCAGAGGTATTTACGGGATCTCCTATAGCCGTGTATTCAACTCTATTTGACGATCCTACATTACCAATTATTGCTTCACCGGAACTTATACCGATTCCAATATCAAGCGGCTCTTTTCCTCTCATTATTTCCTTTTGATTTATATAATGAAGTCGGTTTAGCATATTAATAGCGCAAGAAACAGCACTGTCTGCGTGTCCGGGCTGGTTTATTGGGGCACCAAAAAGAGCCATGATCCCATCTCCAAGATACTTATCCACCATACCGCCATGTTGGAATATAATCTCCGACATCTCTTCAAAATAAGCGTTTAGAATATCCACAATGTTTTCCGGGTTCTCTTTTTCCGCTCTAGGAGTGAAGTTTCTTATATCGCAAAATAGTACACTAATTTCCTGACGTTTTCCTTCAAGATTCAGGGAAGGTGATTTCATTATTTGTTGTACTACTTCTTCCGAAACATATCTCGAAAAGAGGGATCTAATCCACTTTTTTTCTTCCTCACCAAAATAAATTCTGGAAGTGAGTCCGGCTAAGAAAGCAAATATAATACCAATTACCGGTCTCGACATTTCGTAAGATACGAAATAACTCATATACATCACAACCGTAAATAACAAATACCCTATAATAATTATAGAAGTAATTATGGGTGAAACATAAGGAGCGGTTTTATTTGCCAGTAATAAAGTAAGAGCAATTAGAAAAATTGATATTATAATTACTATAAACTTGCGAGGAGTGGTGATGGGTTTAGAGAATAAAATGTTGTGTATCACATTAGCATGACATTCGACACCAGGCAGTTTGGCCCCGAAAGGAGTCTGAGAGTAATCGTACAATTCCGGGAGAGAAGAACCAAATAAGACTATCTTTTTTCTGAATAAAGTATCGGAAATGCTCTCTTTTACTACGTCCACGAATGAAACATAACGAAAAGTTTTTGCATCCCCCTGATATTTTATCCTTAAATAAACATTATCCTCAAGGGGGATTTCTCTACCTAAAATTTGTAATTTTCCCTTTCTAAAATTCCAATCTTCCACTGCTTTAGTTGCTACTGCAAGAGAAAAAGAAGGCAGCGTATTATATTTGTAATTAAAAAATAAGGGATCCCTTCTCCTTATCCCATCGGGATCGAAAACATCATTAACCAGTCCTATCACGGCACCCGCATTTAAATATTCCGGAATGGGAATAGTTATTCCTTCAAAAGTGAGCTCCGGCTTCACCGGAGTTTTGACTTCGTTAAGATAGTATTCGCTCAAATCACTTAGAGGCTCGCTCGTACTGTCTCTATTCAAGTAGGAAGCAAGCACTACATTACCTGCTTTTTTTATAGATTGTGCAACATAGTCGTCAAAAGAAAAAGAGGAAAGAGAAGTCTTAAGTTTCTCCTTCATTTCCAAAGAATCAGCTGAGGGAAATACTGTTTTTAAATCTTCTGCCATACGATTCAAATATATATCTTTTACGAAATTACTCAAAGAATCAGGGACAGAGAATATAACATCCAATCCTATTACGTAAGGCCTCTGAGCTGAAATAACATCTATTGCTTTCCCGAAGAAATACCTTGGCCAATTATGATATCTTCCAAGTTCTTTTACACTTTTTTCATCTATATCCACGATAGTTATTTCCTCTATTTCCCGGTTCAGGTCAATTTCGAAAAATTCCCTTTTATCATAAAGAAATCTCTCGAGAGGCATGTAAATCTGTGGTCTTAATTCCATAACTACAAACAGAATAACAATAATTGCAAGTCCTAATAATATTAAGGTAGTATTCCTTTTCATACAAAATTATTACAAAAAAAAGGTAATAAAGTCAAGGGTAAATTTGAATTGCCGGTCGGTTAGTCCGCCTACGGGTTGGGCTGTAAAAAACAGACTAACAGACCCACGCACTAACACACCAACAAAATTAGACATGAAGCTTGACATATGATTATAGTTTAATAACATTGTCTTGATTATTTAGCTTTAAGAAAAAACATTTTCAAATAAAATAAGGAGAAAAAATGGATGAAATAAAAATTATGCCGTGTTTGGATATGAAAAATGGCCAAGTTGTTAAAGGTGTGCATTTTATTGATTTAAAACAGGTAGGCGATCCTGTAGAAAATGCTTCGTTTTACCAAAAAGAAGGCGCGGATGAGCTTGCTATGCTGGATATAGCAGCAACACTGGAAAACAGAAAGACAAGATTGGAATGGGTTAAAAATGTTTCCTCTGTTATCGATATTCCACTCACCGTCGGGGGCGGAATTTCCACGCTAGAAGATATAGAATTGGTCATTGCCGCCGGCGCAGATAAGGTTTCTATGAATAGCGCCGCAGTAAAAAATCCAGCTTTGATCGGTAATGCAGTTTCTACTTTCGGCGCAGAAAAGATAACAATAGCCATTGATGGCAGAAGAAACAATGAAATGCCATCAGGATTTGAGGTAGTAGTAGCTGGGGGCACAAAACCCGTAGGTAAGGATGCAGTAGAATGGGCAAAACAGTGCGAAGAATTGGGAGCCGGAGTAATTCTACCTACCAGTATGGACGGAGACGGAACGAAAGCAGGTTATGATATAGAATTTACCAGGGCAATTTCCGACGCGGTTAGCTTGCCGATAATCGCTTCGGGAGGGGCAGGAACCCTTGAACATTTCTACCAGGGAGTAGTCGAAGGGGGAGCCAATATTCTTTTAGCTGCTTCGGTTTTTCATTTCCGTGCTTTAAGTATTAAAGAGGTTAAAGAGTTTTTGAGAAAAAAAGGGTTGAAAGTAAAACTCTGATAAGATGGAAAAATGAACAAAGAAGTTAGAAGCCAGAAGTTAGGAGATAGAATCCCCTCCCCACTCCAAAAAAACAATAAACCACAAAGGGCACAAAGAACACAAAGATTTTTTTTGTTTTTCCTATTCAACCATTCAACCATTCAACTTGGATTCAAAGAATCTACGAAGCTTGACATATTATTATAGCTTAATAAAATTGTCTTGAGCATATATTTGGTAAAAAATATGGATATTATTTCATTCAACGTAAACGGTCTTCGCGCGATATTGAAAAAAGGATTCACCCAATGGGTAGAAAGCTCGGGGCCCGATGTACTTTGTCTACAGGAAATAAAAGCAAATAAAGAACAAATAGAACCAGTTGAATTTCTTAATCTTGAAGAATATAATTTTTATTGGAACTCGGCAGAAAGAAAAGGATACAGCGGAGTTTTGGTCCTAACAAAAGAAAAGCCTAAAGAGGTTAATTTTGGTATTGGAATAGAACGGTTTGATAAGGAAGGAAGACTCATCAGATTAAAATACACGAATTTTACTTTGTTTAACGTTTATTTCCCTAACGGAAAGATTAGTGAAGAACGCCTGCAATTTAAACTTGATTATTACGATGCTTTTCTTACGCTATGCGAGGAACTAAGAAATCAAGGAGAAGAACTCATAATTACGGGGGATTTCAATACTGCTCACAGAGATATAGATCTGGCAAATCCAAGAGAAAACGAAAAGTACTCCGGATTCCTGCCTGTTGAGCGACAATGGATTGATAAGTTATTAGAAAAGGGATACATAGATACCTTCAGACATTTTTATCCAAAAAAATCCGAAATGTATACATGGTGGACTTACAGATTCAACGCCCGAAAGAAAAATATAGGATGGAGAATAGATTACTTTTTCGTAACCGAAGGTCTAATTGATAGAGTAAAGAAGTCTTCTATATTTACTGATGTCTACGGCTCCGATCATGCTCCCATTTTTCTACGAGTAAAATAAATTATTTATAAAGAAACGAGATTATAATTCGTAACTCGTCCCGGGAGCCTCCGGCATATCAACACTATATCCCATTTCCTCTAAACTCGCACCAAGGGGTTCCATCTGGTCTTCTTCTCCGTGTACCAGGAAAATTCTCCCGGGAGAAACTTTTTCGGCAAAAGATATAAGGTCTCTTCTATCGGCATGAGCGCTAAACTCATTAAGGACAACAACCTCCGCTTTCCTTTCATAGGGTTGACCGAAAATATTTACCACTTCTTCTTGCTCCACAAGTTTCCGGCCAAGTGTATTTTTTGCCTGATAACCTACAATAAGAATTATATTCCTTTCATCCTCGATATTATTTCTTAAATGATGGAGTATTCTTCCATGCTCACACATTCCCGAAGCGGAAATTATAATCATGGGACCTTCTCTGCTATTTAAAGCCTTCGATTGTTCTAAATCCTTAATGTAATGTATCTGCCCATAATTAAAAATATGATTTTCCCGAAGCATTCTGTATGCCTCTTTATCAAAATATTCAGGGTGTTTCATGAAAACACTGGTTATTTCAACAGTAAGAGGTGAGTCGACATAAATGGGTATTTCAGGTATTTTCCCCTTTATGATCAGCGAATTGATTGCGTATATTATTTCCTGGGCTCTTTCAAGTGCGAATGACGGAATTATAACTTTACCTTTCCTGTTTATGGCTCTTTTTAAAATTTCTTCAAGGTCTTTTTTCGCATTTTCTATATCTCTATGTAATCTGTTACCGTAGGTGCTTTCCATAATAAGTATATCTACCTTCTCCGGTATCTTAGGGTCTCTTATTATAGGAAGATTACTCCTCCCAAGGTCGCCTGTAAAAAGAATTCTTTTCCCCTCTAACTCCATTAAAATTTCGGACGAACCGAGTATATGTCCGGCATCCAAAAATTCGAAATCAATACCTCTCTGGTACTTATTTTCGTAAACTTTAGGCTTGAAAAGGTTAAGTGAACGTTCTGCATCCTCTACGGTATATAATGGTTCAATCGGAGTCTCCCCTCTCTTGATTATCTTCTTATTAATATATTCCGCATCTCTTTCGTGAATATAAGCTGAATCGAGAAGAAGATATTTTAGAAGATCAATAGTTGCGGGAGTTGTATAAATGTCACGAGAAAATCCGTTTTTGACTAAATTCGGGATATTCCCCGAATGGTCAATATGAGCGTGAGAAAGAAGCATATAATCAATATCTTTAAGCCCAAATAAAAATTCCCGATTCTTCTTTTCGGATTCTTTTCTTCTCCCCTGGAAAAGACCGCATTCAATGAGTACTTTTGTACCGTTCGAGATTAGTATAAATTTGCTTCCTGTAACCTCTTTTGTCGCCCCATAAAATTCTATTTTCAATTCTACCTCCTTAATGATATATATCTATTTATGGAGAATATATAATTTAGAGGAAATTTCAAGGTCTGTTTTAAGTTTAGTGTTTCAGTTTAAACTAGCAAAATGCGAGGGCTAACCATTCTTCTGGAACGCGGTCAATTGTCCCCTGCGAGGAAATTGCCGCTCGCGCTCGTCCTCGCTCCTCTTGAAACATAAATATTTCAAGAGACCGTGCCCGCTTCGGACTCCGCGACGTCCTTCAGAATAGTTATCCCTCGCATAGCGACAATAAATTTTTGAGGATGGGTAGAGGAAGAGCTTGACAAAGGAATTAAGGCGACTATATTTTTAATTTAAAGGATTTGAGGATGAATACAATTAAATTCGGACTCCCAAAAGGTAGTTTAAATAGTAAAGATAGAGGAAATACGCATCAGTTACTCATAGATTCAGGATATGAAATAAGAGGATATGATCCGGCGGATGAATCTGATAAAAAATTAAAAATTTTGAACGATCCGGAAATTGAAGTCTATCTTGTTAGACCTCAGAGTGCTCCGGTCGAACTGAACAAAGGTTTTTTAGATATTGCAATAGTAGGCGATGATTGGGTCACGGAAGAAAGTATAGCCAACTCAAGTACCAACATTTTCAAAATCGGCGATTTAGAATACGGTAAAACAAGAATTGTTGCTGCCGTTCCGGACAATCTCCCTTTTGAATCTTTTGAAGATTTTTTTAACGAAAAAAGGGGGAAACCAATCTTATGTTTTACCGAGTATATTAATATTACAAAAGATTATATTATCAAAAACCAAGCATATATTTCAAATTACGGAACAAAAAGTCCTGTAGTCCAAATTAGAGGATTAATTGAAGGGGAAAATGAGTCGGTTCAAATCATAAATTCGGATGGTGTAACAGAAGGTTATATTGCAAAAGGAGCGGATATAATAGTAGATAATGCGCAAAGCGGAAAAACACTCAAAGAATATGGCTTAAAAGAAATAGAGGAAATTACGCATTCGAGCGCGGGACTTTACGGTGGACCTGCCTGCAAAGGATGGAAAAAGAAAAAAGCAGAAGATATTTTCCAACAATTATACGGCGCGGTAATAGCAAGAAAATATTTTGACGTCAAGTTCAACGCCAGCAATAATAACGTTGAAATAGTAAGAAATTATTTGATATCTGAAAACCTATGCGCCGATGAACCGACAATAATTAAAGGGGAAAAATATTCACAGGTTAATATCCTAATATTAAAAGAAAAATTTCCACTGGTGTTAAGTGCCTTGAAAAAAGACTATAACATTTCCGCAATAGTCAGAAACGAAATAAAACAATTTGTTAAATAATTTTTAGTTTACCTCAAGATTTTATCTCATCTTTGAATAAGGGTCACTACCGACAAAAGCGAAGGAAGCGGTAAGATTATCTGCGTCAATTAAGTCACAACAGAGAAAGGAAATCATGACGGGATTAAAAATCTGAATTGTATCATTATTCAATTTCAAAAAAAGGGCGTTTTTAAAAACGCCCTTTTTGTTTAGCAGACTGCTGAGTGAATAAATTACCGGTTAATCGGTCTGAATAGTATAGGTTAAAACACAGCTCACACCAGCAGTCTGTTCTTCATCACCGTCTAAAGTCACTCTATAATCTTGATTGAGGGACTGCCATCCTCCAGTATTACCACTTCCACTTACGATAGTATCAGGTGCAGCCACAGTATTAAAAGCATCCCAGGAACCCATCCCGGCAGGACTATGCTCTATATCCGAAAGAAGTATACCACTGCCCGGATCTCCATCCCCCGAAACCGTAAGGATCCAATTAACAGGACTACCAGCAGGGGAACCAGACACCATATATTCTAGCTGCTGATAAGGAGAGGATAGGGGCGTTGTTGGATAATATTGCTCCGGATAAGCACTAGGAGGGTAAATGGGATTACTAGGATTAAGCGTTATATTACTAAAATCCCACTCGGCATTGTTGTTTACATATATCCCAACACCAGTTGGAACTATAAAGGTCAGAGTAGCCGTCTCACCTTGAGGACTCGGACCCGTAGCACGGCCCTGAGAAAAAACAAACACCGGAAAAATTAAAGCCAGAAGTATCAATTTCCTCATTTTGCGCCTCCCTTTAAAGATACTTATTCAGATATAACCTTAATAATCAATCACTAACGTCCGCTAAATTACCAAAGAACCATTTACTGTACTTACAACTTCCGTTCCACAAAATAAGCCCTTGATAAACAAAGTCTTAATACTACACATATCTCGCAAAATGCAATTTTATTTTGCATAAGGCAAAATTTTTCCGTTGGTAAACAATATTTTACACACAGCGAAAATGCCACAAAGGCACGAAGACATAAAATTATATTTTGGTTTTTACTAAAACCTAATACCGAAGCACTAAGACCTAAACTATGAAATACGTTTCAGGTTCTCCACCAATTTACTATATTTGTTGCTGAGTCTTTCTTTTTTCTCTTTTGTTTTTTCAACAACTTCCACCGGAGCCTTATCTAAGAAATCTTTACTGGAAAGTTGTTTTTCTGTTCTTTTAATAAAACCTTCAAGTTCGTTAATTTCTTTTCTCAGTCTATCTTTTTCCTTATCAAGATCGATTATCCCTTCAAGGGTAACATATACATCCATCCCGTCCAAATGAAAAAAGGCAGAATTTGTAACCTTTCTCCCCTCCTCTTTAATCTCCTCAATTCCAGCAAGCCTGAATATCCATTCCGCCTGACTTCGAATCAGATCCAGTGTATCATTTCCCGAATTAACAACAACTTTCAATGTCGAATCCGGAGGCAAATTGAATTCTCCTCTGATATTCCTTACATTGGCAACGAAATTATGTAAGAATTCCACTTCCTTCTCTAATTCTAAATTTCTGTAGTGTTCATTATAAATCGGCCATTTTGAATTGATAATCGTATCGTCTGTATAAGGCAACATCTCATATATTTCTTCAGTTATATGAGGTATAAAAGGATGCATAAGTTTAAGATATCGTTCGAAAGCCCATAATGAAACTGACATAGCATTTTTTCTATTGTTTTTATCGCCTGAGTAGATACGGGATTTTACCATTTCCAGATACCAATCACAAAACTCATCCCAGAAATGCGAAGAAAGCAATCTGCTCGCCTCATTTATCCTAAAAGAATCAACCTGTTCCTCAATATCCTTTACCAGACCCATTACACGGGATATAATCCATTCATCCATCTTGGCAAGGGGAATACCCTCAATGCTTCCTTCGTCATCATCTCTGCAATTCATCATCAAGAATCGCGTCGCATTCCAAATTTTATTTAGAAAATTCCTTCCCTGTTCGATACTATCTTCCTTGTATATCACGTCTTTACCTTCGGGTGTAATCCTTAAAATTCCTACACGAACAGCATCTGCACCATAATTAGCAATTAAATCAAGTGGATCAGGAGAATTACCTAAAGATTTAGAAAAAACTCTACGGCGGGAATCACGAATCATACCTGTAAAATACACCTTGCTAAAAGGAACTTCTCCTAAAAACTCAAGAGATGACATAATCATCCTTGCAACCCATAAAAATATTATATCCCAGGCTGTAACCAGAGTAGTAGAAGGGAAAAAAACCTCTAATTCTTCCGTTTTATTTGGCCAGCCAAAAGGAGCAAAGGGCCACAGCCATGAAGAGAACCAGGTATCAAGAACATCTTCTTCCTGAAATATATCTCGACTTCCACATTTAGAACATTCCAAAGGCATCTTCCGACTTACCATAATCTCCTGACAGTTCTTGCAATAGTAAACGGGCATCCGATGCCCCCACCACAGCTGTCTTGAAATTACCCAGGGACGTATATTACTAAGCCAGTGATTATAGACTTTTTCCCATCTGGGAAGATAAAACTTTACCTTTCCTTCCTCGGCAGCCCTCTTAGCCTTTCTTGCCATTTCATCCATTCTAACAAACCATTGTTCAGATATATAAGGTTCGAGGACCGTACCACAACGCAAACAATGTCCCACAGAATGCAAATGTTCTTCCACCTTTTTTAAAAATCCCTCACTCTTAAGATCTTCTAATACTTTTTCCCTGGCATCATAGCGATCCAGACCTTCATACTTTCCTCCATTATCATTGATATTTCCCTTGCCATCCAGAATATTTATTGAAGGAAGATCGTGATTTCTACCTATCTCAAAATCATCTGGATCATGAGCGGGTGTTATCTTAACAACTCCCGTTCCAAACTCTTTCTCAACTTTCTCGTCTGAAATCACAGGAATTTCCCTATTCATTAAAGGAAGAATTACTTTCTTTCCAATAAATTCCTTGTACCTTTCATCGTCAGGATGAACCGCTACAGCCGTATCCCCCAGCATTGTCTCAGGACGGGTCGTTGCCACCTGCAGCTTTCCTCCTTCCTTTAAGGGATATTCAATATAATAAAGTTCCCCTTTAATTTCATTACTATCGACTTCTTCATTTGAAATAACCGTTTCACAACGAGGGCAATAATTAACTATATACTCATCTCTATAAATATAACCTTTTTTATACAAACGCACAAAAGCCTCTTGGACCCCCCTGGAAAAGTCTTGATCTAAAGTAAATGTTTCCCTACTCCAATCACACCCAAGCCCAAGTGTTTTCATCTGTGAGACGATCCTGTTATGATACTCTTCTTTCCATTTCCAAACTTCCTCCACAAACTTTTCTCTACCCAGATCGAATCTCGTGAGTCCTTCTTTAGATAACTTTCTTTCTACAACATTCTGGGTAGCTATACCTGCGTGATCCGTTCCCGGAAGCCAAAGGACTTCGAATCCTTGCATTTTATGAATCCGTATAAAAACATCCTGTATTGTCATATTAAGTACGTGCCCAAGGTGCAAAATACCTGTAACATTGGGCGGGGGCAATAGAATTATATAAAGAGGTTTTTCAGTTTCAACATTCGCCACAAAAGTCCCGGATTCCTCCCATTTCTTCCTCCATTTTTCCTCAACCGAACCCGGAATATATTTTTTAGGAAGCTCCAAAACTATCTCCCAATCTCAGGTATAACTTCATAGAGGACTCTTTCTTCCCTCACTTTACTATCAAAGAATTTAATTCCCTTTTTAACACTAACGGACTCTTGGGGAACTTCTAACTTTTCCTTTTCAGCCATACCATCGAGTAAATATTCTATTCTTTGCAGAGAAACTTCGTAATCGTTTACAACATAATTACCAGAGAGACCTTTCATCCAGAAAATAACCTCATCTATTAGTTTTTTTTGCATAGAGAGATAAGAGGATTTTTCGATTTTCGCCTCATTACCCACCGGTCCAAAAGAACCCACATTGAGTAAGAAGCTAAACATTGTAGAAGCACCTATAAGTATAACCGAACGGTCCGGATGGTGAACTGTAGAATACATATTAGCTCTGCGAATAAGGTTACCTGTAAGATCAAGCTGACCCAGTACATTTTTACCCAAATAAACGTCCTCTCCTGGTTTACCTGAAGCAATTCCTACACCGATCTGAAATATCTTTCTATATTCGGGGGGTAATCGTTCGTAAGTTATACCTCCAAAATCTATCCCCTTCACATCAAAATCCTTAAACCATTCCTGATATCTTTTTAAATTTTTCCTGATAAATCTTTCCGAGTACTCGATCATTTTCTTGGCACATCTAATAGCTCTTCCTGCCGCATCGGGAGAAGCCTTAAGTCCAATCCTTTCATCTTCTAATTCTTTCTTCTCACCACCCCGCAACAAAATCTGTCTTAAATTAAAATCACTACTTTCCTCCGAGAATAAAATAATTCCTCCATCTCCAGTGTCTTTCACAAAAAAACCACTCGTATCTTCCACCGCTTTTAATAACTCCACCTGAAATTCATTTCGTATCTGATCTTCCTTCTCCGCATTTAATAATTTGTCCCCCATTATGGAAGAACCTCTAATATCATATACCATTACCGAAACAGTCTTCAAACAATCCTTCACTATACTCTCTCCTCTCGAGAGAGTTCTATCAATTTCAGGAATAAAGTAAACAGCCGGTGGATTTACTTTTCGCGCCAGAAGACCTATCCAGCGAGCTTCTTCTAAAGATTCATTCTCTGTCTCAGGAAATACTTTAACCATATCCTCAAAAATAAGTTCTACGACAGTAGGTAAGAATGCTTCTTCATAAGTCTTAATAAACCAATTTATTACGCTTTCAAAATCTGTTTTTCTCCCCAACAAACTGCGCGACAAGAAAGATTCGGGAACTCCTCCGCTTAATTTTTCACTTAGTGCCACTGTTGATCTACTCATGTTTTCTCTTATTTTACTACCCAGATTAGGTTCAAAGAATCTAAAAATACCGGGGATATTTGTTTTTTCTTCGACTTCAGCAAAATCTTTAAGCTGCGAAAGTTGAGAATTTAAAGCCCTTACCTTCACTTCTCCACTATTTATATATTTCACTATTTCATTTAGATATCGGCGTATTTCTTGAACATTCAAACCCTCAATTTCCTCAAAAACTTCTTTCATTTTTTTTGAAGTGTTCTCCTTAATCAAATCCTGAGTTGATTTCATCTTTGTTTTTATATCCGTGTAATCGACCTGATGCGTCTCAACTCTAATAGGATTAATAAAACAATCAGCAAAGATTTTGGTAACATCACAAAAGAAACTCCCAGCCTCTATAAAATCCGAAAAATCCTCTAATTTTATTTCAGATAATGATACAGGTATCTGAAGGGCTTTTTCTGTAAAGCGAACCAGCTTTTCTTTTGATGTTTTCTTGCGAAGTTCTCGTTTGCTGAAAAACTGCAATGAAAGACTCAATTTTTTATGAATGGGAACCGCACTTTTTGAAGGCATTTGAATTTTTAACCACCTTTTAAGCGCGAATTCAATTAAAACGGGAGAAATTCCTGTTTTTACTCCTTCATCAAAGATACTACTCAAAGTTTGAATAAACTCGTCCAATTGAACCATCAGGTATTTCTTCTCTCCCTCTGAAAGCAAAGATTTCGTCGATTTTAAACCTTTCTTCAACTCGGTTTGAATTTTTTCGGAAAAAACGATATAAGCTATAGAATCACGACCTTCTAAAAAATCGAGCTCAGTAGGGCTAAAAACTTTAAGTAAAGAATCCTTCAGTAAATTAAAATAAAGGTTTCTGCCAAATTTCCTTCTAAGGTTTTTGGCGTAATTTGATTCCTCTTCCGCCTTTCTTTCTAAAGAAGAAACTTTCTCATCTAACACAATCTAAACTTATACGAACTCTACTATACTTTCAACAGTACCATCCCCTCTTCGGCTCGTAGAAAGATCAACGACACGAACGTACCCACCACTCCTGTCTTTGCACTGCGGAACTATAGTCTCAAATAATTTATAATACGCTTTACTTGAACCCAATTCACTCTTAAGTTTTCTTTTTATATTCAAATCACCTTTAATCGCTCTAGCTATTTCTCTATCCACAAATCTCTTTAAGGCTCTTGCTTTACTTTTAGTTGTTTTTATAGATTCATTCAATATAAGAGCACAGAAAAGATTATTTAGAGTCGCTTTCCTATGGGATTTTGTTCTACCTAATTTCTCGATTTTTTTTCTATGTCTCATCCTTCTTTCTCCAGATGGTTTAAATCCATATTTAAAGTAAGATTGTACTCAGCCAATCTATCTTTTACTTCTCTTAATGAAACCTTACCAAAATTTGGGAAATTAAGCATTTCTTCCTCTGAATACTTAACAATATCTCTTAATTTGTTAATATTTTTATTCTTCAAAACATTACTTACTCTATTACCCATTCCTAACTCTTCCACAGGCAAATCCAAGGCTCTTCTAATCTCTTCTTTCTCTGTCGCCCCACTCTCTTCTTCTTCCTCAAAAATATCTTCTTCTATAAACAGGTCAATATGGTTTTTGATAATCTTCGAAGAAAGATTTAACGCCTCATCAGGATAAATCGAACCATCCGTCCAGACTTCCATGTTTAATTCCTCAAAATCTGTCCTCTGACCCACTCTTACATTATTTACCGTATACTTGACTCTTTTAACAGGAGAAAAATTCGTATCTATGAATATTGTACCTTCAGCCATATCAGAATCCGAAAAATACTCTTTTGGTTTAAACCCTTTACCGACATCCACTCTTAATGTCGCCTTCATCTCTCCACCCTCTTCCAAAGTCGCGATCACCTGGTCAGGAGTACTAACTTCCAATCCGGGAGTCAATTTTATATCCGAGGCTTTAACCTCTCCGGGACCTTTGACTTCAAGAATTACATACTGAGGGAGCTCCTCGCTGTTATATCTAAATCTCACTTTTTTCAAGTTCAAAATTATCTGGGCTACATCTTCCTTAACATTTTCAATTGTTGAGAATTCGTGCATTACACCCTCTATTTTAGCAGCCGTTATGGCTGCACCTTGAATCGAAGAAATTAACATTCTTCGTAGTACATGCCCTATTGCAATCCCATATCCTCTTTCCAGAGGAGATAAAGAAAACTTACCATATGTTTTATTCTTTTCGATTACATTCACTTTTTCCGGCATAATCAAGGATCTAATTCTCAACTTTTACCTCCCTATTACTTAGAATACAACTCGACAATTAAATTTTCCTTGATAGGATATTCCACATCTATCCTTCTAGGATCCGCCAACACTTTTCCTTCCCTTTTTTCCCTATTCACAGATAACCATTCTTTAGTTTCGACCTCATGAGCGAGAGCCTCTTTGAAAAGGAAAACACTCTTACCCTTTTCGCTAACAGAAATTACATCTCCAACAGAAACCTGGTAAGAAGGAATATCCACTTTTTTACCATTAACCTTTATATAATTGTGCCGAACAACTTGTCTTGCCTGCCTTCTTGATATAGCAAAGCCCAAACGGTAAATAACATTATCCAATCTTTTTTCCAATAATTTTAAAAGTTCTTCACCTGTCACACCTTTTATCTTAGTGGCTTTTTTAAAAAGATTTTTGAACTGTCTTTCACGAAGGTCATAAATGCATTTAACCCTCTGCTTTTCACGAAGCTGCAAACCATAAGAAGATTCTCTTGAGCGCCATCTCTTTGGAGGTTCCCCTGGAGGCTTTACATATTCTTCTCCAATGGGACACTTATCCGAATAGCATCTATCTCCTTTTAAATAAAGCTTCATTCCGAGTCTTTTACATCTCCTACACTTTGGACCAGTATATCTACCCATTTATAGCCGCCTTTTCTTTGGAGGTCTACATCCATTATGAGGCAAGGGAGTAACATCTTTAATCGCACTCACATTCATACCTGCTGCTTGTACCGTTCTGATTGCTGATTCTCTTCCCCTTCCCGGACCATTGACCCAAATTTCCGCATTTCGCATACCTGCTTCAATAGCCTTCCTAACAGCAGTCTCTGCCGCTTTTGTAGCAGCATACGGAGTTCCTTTTCTTGTCCCCTTATAACCAATGCTTCCAGCGGAAGTCCAAACTATTGTATTTCCTTGTTTATCAGTTACAGTAACCAGAGTATTATTAAATGTAGAATGTATATGAACTATGCCCGATTCCGGTGCTTTTAATCTCTTCTTCTTTCCTGTTTCTTTTCCTTTCTTTTTAGCCACTTATCTCCCTCACTTTTTAATTTCTCGCTTCCTAAGGGCAACAGCTCCTTTCCTTGGACCCTTTCTTGTTCTCGCATTGGTCCTTGTTCGCTGACCTCGTACTGGCAAACCCTTTTTATGTCTTATTCCTCGATAACATTTAATATCTTTCAAACGATTTATATTCTGTCTTATCTCGGATTTTAATTCACCCTCAATTTTATACTTACCTTCAATGAAATGTCTTATCCTATCAACTTCCTCATTGGTCAAATCCTTAACTCTTTTTCCCTCTTCAACACCAATTTCTTTAAGAATTTTTAGGGCAGTTGGCCTACCTATACCAAAAATCGCCGTCAACCCAATATGAACTGGTTTATCCTGCGGTAAATCGACTCCGGCTACTCGCGGCATATTCCCCCCTACCCTTGTCTCTGTTTATGCTTAGGATTTTTACAAACCACGTAAATCCTGCCTTTACGTCTTACAATTTTGCATTCTTTACATAATTTCTTAACCGATGATCTAACTTTCATCTATGCCTCCTATGATTCACGATAAACAACCCTGCCTTTAGTAAGGTCATATGGGGACAGTTCAACATCAACAATATCCCCGACATCAATTTTTATATAATTCATTTTCATCTTACCTGACAAGTAAGCAAGTACAACGGGATGATTCTCCAGGTCTAATTCAACCCTGAATTTGGAATCTGGTAACTTTTCCACCACTTTCCCTTTCACTTTTATTATATCCTTCTTAGCCAACCTTCAATCCTACCTTTATTTTACCGGCAATATCTTTTAAACTACCTTCGGCTGAAATCTTCAAAAGGACCCCCGCATTATCGTAATACTCCTCCAGTGATTCAAATTCTCTCTCGAATATAGATAATCTTCTTTTTATAGTCTCGATCTTATCATCCTCTCTTTGAATCAAAGTTCCACCACACTTATCGCATATATCCTCTTCCTGCGGCGGATTATTAACTAAATTATAAATAGCTCCGCAATTAGCACATACTCTCCTGTTAGTCAATCTTTTTATCAAAACTTCCACAGAAGCATAAAGACAAATAGCGTAATCTAACTCTTCATTCCTGCTTCTCAGAAAATCATCTAACAATTCAGCCTGATGTTTATTCCTCGGATAACCATCCAACAACCATCCTTCTTTATTCTCTCTGCCTGAAAGCACCTCTTTGACAGTCTCAAAAACTATCTCATCAGGTACAAGCTCTCCTGAATTGACATATTTCTCAAGTTTTTCACTCAGAGCGGACGATTCTTTCAATATTTCTCTAAAAATATCGCCTGTTGAGTAATGTGTTATCTTTAAATTTTTAGCCAGGAGACCAGCATGTGTGCCTTTACCGACTCCCGGAGGACCAAGGAAAACTAATTTCATCTTCTTCTTCCCCGAATTCTTCCTTTTTTCATAAAACCATCATAGTGTCTCATAAGGAGTTGAGACTCTAATTGTCTGGCAGTATCCAATGCCACTCCCACAATAATAATTATAGAGGTTCCTCCAAAATAAAAAGGTAATCCAAATTTTCTTGTAAAAATAACAGGAAGAACTGCAATAAATGCAAAGAAAGTCGCTCCAGGCAGGGTTATTCTCGCAATCGTCTTATCAATATACTCGGCGGTATTTCTTCCCGGTCTAATCCCGGGTATAAAACCACCGTATTTTTTCAAATTCGCTGCAAGGTCCTGGGGGTTTATTACAATCGCAGTATAAACATATGCGAACATTATAATTAAAAGAACAAATAAAGCATTATATAGAAACCCAGCGGGAGAAAGGACATTAACTATCCAATCTGCCCATAGCTTCCCCTTAAAGAAACCGGCAAAAGTCGGAATAATCATCAGAGCTGATTGGGCAAATATTATAGGAATAACACCCGCAGTATTAACATTAAGAGGTAAATGAGTTGATTGACCGCCGTAAACCTTCCTGCCTTTCACTCTTTTTGCATACTGAACAGGTATCCTTCTTTGTGCCTGTGTAACAAGAACTACTGCAGCAACAACTAAAACAACAAATACCATCGCAAGGAAACCAAAAATCCAACTTTTTGTACCAGCCATTAATAACTGCCAGAATTGTAACATCTGTGCCGGTATCCTCGCAAGAATACTCATCATAATGAGAAGCGAAACCCCATTGCCTATACCATTCTCAGTTATTAGCTCTCCGAGCCACATAAGGAAAATAGTCCCCGCTGTCATTGTCACAATTATTGAAAATTTAACAAAAATAGTCGGGTTAGGTAAAACAGGAATTCCGGCAACAGAAAGATTCTGCAAAAAAATAGAAAAAGAGGTAGAATGAACAACAGCTATACCTACAGTAAGATATCTTATGTGTTGAGTCATTTTACGTCTTCCCTCTTCTCCTTCTTTTGATAACTTCTGGTAAAAAGGAATCGTAGCGCCTAAAATCTGAAGAATAATCGAAGCACTAATATAAGGCATAATACCTAGAGCAAAGACAGTAGCTCTGCTTAAGTTTCCACCCACGAACATATCAAAAAGCCCAAGTACCGAACCTTGCATTCTATCAAAATATGCAGAAAGCACGGCTATATTGACTCCCGGAGCCGGAATATGACTCCCAAATCTATATACCGCCAGCATAACCAGTGTAATAAGAATCCTTTTTCTTATATCTCCGACTTTCCAGAGATTTCGAAATGCTTCAAGCATCCTTAACTATTTCTCCTCCGGCCTTTTCGATTTTTTCCTTTGCCGATTTTGAAAAATCGTGAGCATGCACGGTTAATTTTTTTTCTATATCGCCAAACCCGAGAATTTTAACCCTATCTCTCTTAGCTACAAGACCAATCTGTTCTAATTTCCCAAGTGTAATCTCTTCTCCGTTCTTAAATCTGTTAAGCTTCTCTACATTAACAATAGAAACGGTGTAATTTTTTACTGTATTAAAACCCTTCTTAGGTATTCTTTTTATAAGAGGCGTCTGTCCACCTTCAAAACCTTCTCTAACACCACCCCCGCTACGAGAATTTTGACCCTTAAGACCTCGTGTAGAATAAGTTCCCATACCTGAACCCGGACCTCTTCCTACTCTTTTCTTACTTTTTCTACTACCTTTTGGTGGCTTTAGTTTACTTAATTCAGTTCCCACTAATTTCCTCCGTCTCCACGAGTTGAGATACTTTCCTTATCATACCCCTGATAACAGCATTATCCTCATGTGTAACATAATCGTTAATTTTCTTTAATCCAAGAGCTTTTAACGTTCTTTTTTGTCTCTTATTAGCTCCAATACCACTTTTTATCTGTTTAATCCGAAGCATCTTTCCCTACACCGATTTTTCTTCTCGCCTTTAAAATTTCTTCAATTGATTTGCCTCTAAGTTCGGAAAATTCCTCGGGAGTGCGCATAGATAACAATCCATTGTAAGCTGCGATAATATTATTAAAAGGACTCGTAGAACCAAAGCACTTAGTAAGAACATCCTGATATCCACCGAGTTCAAATATCGCTCTCAATTTATCATTAGCAATAATACCAGTTCCGGGAGCGGCAGGTTTAATCATAACTTCGGCCGATTTATATCTAGCAGTTATCAAATAAGGAACTGAAGTTCCAACAATCGGAACCTTAATCAATCTGCCCCTCGCACTCTTAACTGCCTTTTGAATGGCTGTAGGAACTTCATCCGCTTTACCGTGACCGTATCCAACAATGCCCTGTCGATCACCTACCACAACCCATGCAGAATATCGAAATTTCTTTCCCCCCTTCACCACTTTAGAAATACGACCTATATGAACAACCTTTTCCTCAAGTTCATACTCCCTCGGGTCAACTTTCATTCGCGCCTTCGTAAATCCGCTTAAAATTTTAAACCTCCTTCTCTCGCACCTTCTGCCAGGCTCTTAATGCAACCATGATAGCAAAACCTACCTTTATCGAAAGCTACCTTCTCGATTTTCTTCTTCTTACACCTATCCGCCAAATACATACCGACTTCTTTTGACCTTTCTTTTAATGTTTTGCCTTTTAATTTATCTTTTATTTCCCTATCCAGTGTACTCGCCTGCACTAAGGTGCTCTCTTTTATATCATCAATTACCTGAGCGTATATATGCTTATTTGTCCTTGTAACTGATACCCGGGGTCTCTCGGGAACGCCGAAAATCTTACTTCGAGTTCTCATCTTCCTTTTTAATCTTCTAATTTTACTTTTTTCGAATTCACCCACTATAAGCCTCTCTTACCCTCTTTATGGATCACATATTCACCTTCATACCTTATTCCCTTACCCTTGTAAACTTCAGCAGGCCGCAGGGCTCTAATCTCAGCCGCCTGCTCCCCTACTAAAGCTTTATCTATACCCGTAACAGTTATCTTGTTTTCCTCCACCTTAAATTGAATTCCTACTTTTGGTGCGACTTTTATCGTATGAGAATATCCAAGGTCAAGTTCCAACTCTTTTCCTTTTAAATTTACCCGGTACTCTCTACCTCGAATCTCAAGCGTCTTACTGAAACCATCTGTCACACCTATGACCATATTATTTAAAAGGGAACGGGATAGCCCCCAAGAAGCATTCCCCTCTTTTAATCCACTCTTTATCGACAAAATAATTTTGCCGTCATTTACACTCACAATTATTCCACCGGGAATAATTGTTTCCAATTCCCCTTTTCTTCCCTTAACCTTTACTTTTCTGTTCTCAACTCTAACATCTACACCCTGGGGAACAGAAATCGGTCGCTTCCCAACTCTTGACATTAATTAATCCTCCTTACCATACCTGTAATAAAATTTCCCCACCAACACCTTCGGCTTTGGCTTCAGCATCGCTCGCTATACCTTTAGATGTAGATAGAATAGAAATCCCGTAACCTCTTTTAACAAGAGGAATCTCTTTTTTCCCAACGTAAACTCTTCTTGAAGGCTTGGAAATTCTCTTGATTTCATGAATTGGGGATTCATCCTTTATGTATTTAAGAGTAATCCTTATCAAGCCTTGATTACCTTCTTCAATAAACTCAAAATTACCAATATAGCCTTCCTCTAAAAGAACTCTCGTTATTTCCTTAGATATATTAGAAGCCGGGATTTCAACATGCCTGTGCCCTGCGTAAATCGCGTTTCTAATTCTCGTAATCATATCAGCAATCGGATCTGTCAACAAAGTAACCTCCTACCAGGAAGCTTTTTTAACTCCGGGAATTTCTCCCTTTAGAGCAAGCTCTCTAAAACATAAACGACATAGGCCAAAATCACGCATATAAGCACGTCTTCTCCCACATCTGAAACATCTATTAACCTTACGTGTCGAGTATTTAGGTATCCTTTTACTTTTTACAACTAATGATTTCTTAGCCATTATGCACCCTTTTTAAGTTTAAATGGAAGCCCAAACCTTTTAAGCAATTCCAATCCCTCTTCATCGGTTTTGGCTGTCGTAATTATTGTAATATCCATGCCTATAACCTCTTTAACTTTATCATAA
>CAYQMH010000035.1:0-23987 GCA_964418485.1 uncultured bacterium
AGGATATTCAAGCCCCACATTACCCACTGGTACAACTTTTTGGGTCAAGTTCCAGGGTTAGTGTGTTTTGTTTGTTTAGTGGTTAAATAAATTAGTTTTTCTTTGTGTCTTGGTGTCTTCGTAGCAAGTTGTTTTTACGTCAAGATTATCTTGGTAAGGCCCAAAAGGGCAAAGAAACCGAAAACATCAGTTATAGTAGTAAGAAAAAGGCTGGAAGTTAGAGCCGGGTCTATATCCATTCTATCCATGATAAGAGGTAGTAGCACGCCAAAAAGTCCCGCAGCCAGGTGGTTAAGAACCAAAGCGAGCCCAACCACCAGTCCGAACAAAGGATTCCCTTTCCAGAATAAGGCGATAAGTGCAGTGACTAAACCAATAGCAAGACCTGTGAAAAAACCTACAATAATTTCTTTCCACAAAAGACCTTTTACGTCCTGATATTTCACTTCTCCTAGTGCTATTGCTCTTACGATTATGGATAGAGTTTGAGTACCGGCACTTCCCCCCATAGCCGCAACCACAGGCATAAATATAGCCGCACCGATGAAGGCTTGAATAACATCTTCAAAGGATGCGACAACAAGAGCCGCAAGAAGAGCTGTTGCAAGTTTTATGTATAGCCAGGGTATTCTCGAAGCAAAAGAACGCCTTGCCGGGAAGAAAGCAGATTCGATATTGCGAAGGCCCCCGAGGTACTGGATATCTTCGGTTGCTTCTTCTTCCATAACATCGAGTACGTCGTCCACCGTAATGACGCCGATTAGCTTACCGAATTCGTCAACCACAGGAACCTGTAGAAGGTCATAGTCCGTAACTATGGGGATGACTTTTTCCTGATCGAGATCTGCCGGCACAGAGTATATCGGTTTTTCCAGGTCTTTTAAAGTTTTTTCGGGATCAGAAGTTACAATAGCCCAGGGGGTCACATAACCTGAAAGTTTTCCCTCATCATCGATGGTATAAATATATTTGAACTCTTCTTCCTCTCTAATCTTCCTGATTTTCTTCTGAGCGGTTTTTACATTATCTTTTCTATTTAAGGAAAGGAATTTTAGAGTCATAATACCTGCAGCCGTGTCCGGACCAAACCGCAGTAATGCTCTTATGTGCTTCGCTTTCTTGGATTTGTTTAATACGGTATCTCTTCTGTGTTCTCTTACTTCTCCGATAAGGTCAACGGCTTCGTCTATTTCAAGAGCATCTGCAATTTTGGAAAGAGTATCTGCATCGAGGGATCTAATGATAACTTCCATAGAATATTCAGCTACTTCCGGAATTAACTCGGCTTTTTCCTCTATGGTCAAAAGCGAGAAGATTTGAATCTTCTTTTCTTTGGGGAGATGGTCTATCAAATAAATTTGTTCCGGTAATTCTAAAGTAGAAAAATGATTCTTAATAGACTTTTCTTTACCCTCTTCTAACAGTAAATTCAGCTCTTCTGTAATAGCTGTAATCTTCTTCTCTTCAATCATTTTTTTCTCGCTTTATTAAAACTTTTTTAACTCTCCTTTCATCAGCGTCTAAAACTGTCATTTCCATTCCCTCCGCTCTAATCTTTTGTCCCTCTTTTGGAATTTCTTCTAATTCTCTAACAATAAAACCCGCAAGAGTATCTTCTTCAGTATTTATTCCGAGTCTTTCCGGACGCAGATTTCCATTTACTATAAATACACCTTCTTTAGTACCAATATGAGTTTCAAAAATACTGAAGAGGATATCATCTGTAGAGACAAAACCTTCAGTCCCTCCGTATTCGTCTATTACTATTGCACAGCCAATTCTATCTTGGAGTAGTTCGGGGAGTACTTCGTCTAAGCTTCTGTCTCCACTAATAAATTTTATAGGTCTTAATTTATCCTCTATCTTCCAATTTTCAACCCTACCAATTACATCTTCCTTGAAAAAAACACCAATTATGTTATCGATGTCCCCCCTATATACAGGTAACCTTGAGACATCCGATTCTTTAAGAACCCTATCGATTTTTTTCTTACTACTATTAACTTCAATGGCTTGAATATCGACTCTGGGGATCATAATATCCCAGACATCTGTTTGGGAAAGTTTTGAAATCGCATCCATTGCGGTAGATTGCTCAGGCTCGATTCCCCCAGAGGCTCTTGCCTCTCTTGCCGCTATTCTCATTTCGTGTTTTGTTATCTTTTCATTCTCTTCGCTCTTAAAACCAAAAATCCATAGTAATCCATCCCCAAACAGTTTTATTATTAATATGAGAGGATAAAGCAACCAGTTAAAAAAAACCAGAGGAGGAGCAACAACTGCCGCAACTGCTTCGGGGTTATCTACGCCAAGTGATTTAACCACTATTTCTCCTATAACGGCAATGAGTATAGTGGATAATATAAGCCCCATCGTAAATCCTATTTCTCTTTTTAGTAAAATCGTAAAGAGTACTGTTGTAAGATTTATTCCCGCCAGTACAGTTGGAAAGAGAATATCGGGCCGTCTTCGCACTTTTCTTACGATTTTGAACCGTCCTCCCTTAGTATTCGCAAGCCATTCTATTCTTGCTTCATCTGAAGAGACAATAGAAATCTCGGCTAATACGAAATATACCAGGAGTAGAAAAATTACACTTAATGTAATTAAAATCATTTCTTTTTCTTTATTTTTACTTCTCTGATATGGTTATCTTTTATATCTAATATAGTTAACTCATAATCTTTGTAGGAAAAAACTTCGCCTTCTTTAGGAATTCTTTCTAAAATCGTATAAATGAAACCGGAAATGCTTCTATAATCGTTTGAAAGAGGTATGGGTATAAGATGCCGGATTTCTTCTATTTCGGCAGAACCCGGTAAATCCCATTCGTTATCGCTTTTTTTGTGTATTATAATATCTTTTTCCTGCCCAATAAGCTCTTTCACGACATCTTCAATGTCTATAACTCCGGAAGTTCCTCCGTATTCGTCGATTACTACGACCAATTTGTGTTTCGAATTCTTAAAGATTTTTATGAGTTGGACAAGTGAAAGATTTTCAGATACAAATACAGGAAGCGACATAAAGTTCTTTACTTTTCCTTTTTTGCCGTAAAGATTTTTAAGTTCAAGTATGCCAATAATTTTATCTCTTGTTTCGGAAAATACCGGTATGCGTTTTCTTCTCTTTCCAACTTTTTTTAAAGCTTCTTCTACAGATTCTTCCTTTTCGACAAAGGGAGTTTCTGTTCTGGGGAGCATTATTTCTTTTACTGTAATTATATTAAGTCTGGATAATTTTGTCATTATATTAAATTCTCTATCGGTCAAGATGCCCTCTTTTTTTCCTTTTATTAAAACCTGTCTTAAATCTCCGGCCGTGAATTTTTTCTTGTGAAGAGTTATCCTGGTAAGAGGTCTAAAGAGTAATAAAACAGGATATAGAATGTGTTCGGTTAACATAACTATGGGAGCAAAAGATGACGCTATCTTTTTACTTTTGGTCATAGCAACTCTTTTGGGTATATATTCTCCAAAAACAACAATTATAATTGTCAAAATTATAGAAGAAAAGAATAAATCAAACCAGGTATTAAGAATACTCTCTCCTACCGATGAAAATGCAACGTTAACTCCTATATTACCTATTATGACACTTACCAGGACAAGTTTTGGATTATTCATGAGTCTGTAAACCAGAGGATTATCCTTTCTTCTATAGCCGGGTAACGCAAAGAGAGCTGTTTCGGAAGACGAATAAATAAAAGAACAAATTAATAACAACAGCAATGTCAGATAAAGCATGATTATTTCAAGTAGTGTTTTTCTTTTTTTCTCATTATTTTTGTCTGTTCTTCGGACTTATCATCATACCCCGCAAGATGTAGTATGCCGTGAACAGTGAGAAGTCTCAACTCGGAAAGGAGATCCGTTTCTTTCTGTCTTTTTGCCTGGGGTATAGAAATATAAATGTCTCCCAGGAGTTCGGGTGTATCATAGAAAGGGAAAGATAAAACATCCGTTACGCTATCTCTGTTTGTGTATTTCTTATTCATTTCTTTAATTTTTTTGTCATTTACGAAAGTAATAGAAAGCTCCCCTTTAAGCTTTTCTGATTTTACTACCTTTTGGGCAATCTTTCTGATGTCCTCTTCGAACTCGGGGAGATTATTTACGAAAATTTTCATTCAGATTGAGTGGGATATTTGGGGCGATGATGATGTAATCCCTCCAGACTTTGTGCAAAATCCGTGGCAACGATTTCAAGATCCTGTAAAGAAAGTTCAGATTTACTCAACTGCCCGTTACTATATGCTGTATTAATCCTTTCGTCGATGGCTTCTCTGATTTCTTCGGGTGTTGGATTATCAAGTGAACGGACGGTAGCTTCAACCATATCGGCGAGCATAAGAATACTTGCCTCCTTACTTACAGGAACCTCGGCACTATATTTAAAAAAATCTTCGTCAACCTCATCTAATATTCTCTTGGCTTTTTCATAGAAAGGTCTTATTAGAGAGGTACCCTGGTGTTGTTTTATGATATCAATAATTTCTTCAGGCAAGCGGTTCTGTTTAGCTATCTGTATCGCATCATTGATATGGGATTTTATAATGATTGCAGAAAGCTTCGGGGGTAATGCGTCGTGTGGGTTGTTATTGTCTTTGAAATTTTCCGCAAAGTAGCTTGGCCTCCTTAATTTTCCTATATCATGAAATAATCCACCGATTTTGGCAAGAAGAGAATTTGCGCCTATTGCCTCTCCGGCACTTTCCGCAAGGGTGCTTACCATCAACGAATGTTGATAGCTGCCAGGTGCTTCTTTAGAAATCCGTTTTATTAAAGGGTTATTCAAGTCGGAATATTCCATCCATGTGAAGTTTGTAGCGATGTGAAAGATACGTTCAAAAATATACAAAAGCCCGAAAAGAATAAGAATTGACAGAACCCCGTTGACGAGGCCATAGCTGAATCCAATTGAGATATCCTTTATACTTGAACGATTATACAGTTCAACAGCAAAAATCAAGAACGCAGTTATTGCTGCAACAAACATTCCCATGCGGTAAAGGTCTTCCCTGTTTTTGAAATTTCCGCTAAGAATTCCACCCGCAAGACTTCCTGTAAATACAGGTATAAAACTCATAAGGCTAAAATTTTCATAAAGTGATAACACTAAAATAGTTGTTACCGCTATCAAAATCCCAAAATCAAGATTTACAGCAAGGGTAAAAAACATAACGAAACTAGCAAGAGGTATGAGATACTTAGGTAAAAATTTATATAAGATAAAAATCATAGCTATATTTATCGAAAAAAGATAAAGAAATTTACGGTTTTCGTAAACTTTCTTGATGCGGAAATGTATAAAAGTTAGAGAAAACAGACAAACTAAAAAGAAATATAATTGATTTCTGGCAATATTGGTAAGCAGGGAATATGAATATTTCTCGTCCTGTTCTTTTCTAAGAGAATATAACTTTCTATATTCTCGCGAAGTTACGATTTCATGAGCACCCACTATTTTCTCTCCCTTTCTTACTATGCCTAGGGAATCTGAAATCTCTTTTCTTGCTTCCTCCCTCATTTTATCAGTGCCAGCGAAATCAATGAGCAAATTTGGACCGATCATTTTTTCAAGCGCTTCTACAAATGGTTTTTCAATAGAAAAATAAGGGAAGAGGTCGTCGATTCTTTTAACAAAGGATTCTTGTGCTTGTTTTTGACTGAGTACCGAGGAGCGCTTAACGAGATAAGTTGTATCGTTTGCTTCTATAAGTAGTTGGTTGTTTTTGCTTTCCGGTAAATTTTCTTTATTAAGAATAACTCCTTCATCATAAATATCGAGAAAAAATTTTTCTATATTTTGCCTCTTTCTTAAGATCTGCCACTTGTTAGGTGAGTTATTAGCATAAAAGGAAATTAGTGAGTCCAATTTAGGCAGCATACTCTCCGCTTCTCTTTCCTTTATTACTTGAAGTACCGGAGGTACCTGCTGTGCAGCTTTTTCTCTTTCTTCTTCCAACTCTTTTTTGTATTTTAAAATTTTAAAGGTTGAAGGTGCTATTACGGCCTTTAAAGCTATATCTCCTTCCCTCAGAATTTGAGTTTTGCTTTTGTAAGGGTAGAAAAGATTAAATATAAAAAGAAGTAAAAATAAAAATATAAGATGTTCTTTATTTATTTTTGTTTTCTTCATATTTTTTATAAGCTCTTACTATTTTTTCTACTACAGGATTTCTGACTACGTCGCTTTCGGTAAGATACACAAAGGAAATATCGCCGAGATCTAATAAAATATCTTGAAGCTCTATAAGTCCTGAGATTCTTTTATCCGGGAGGTCAATCTGTGTTATATCTCCTGTTACTACTGCTTTTGATCCTTCTCCGATTCTGGTTAGAAACATCTTCATCTGCGTATGTGTAGTATTTTGCGCTTCATCAAGAATCACAAAAGAATCTTTTAAGTTTCTACCTCTCATAAATGCAAGAGGAGCTATTTCAATAATGCCGTTATCCACATATGCTTGCATTTTCCTTTGAGGCATCATTTCGTAAATCGCATCATATAGCGGGATAAGATAAGGTTTTACTTTTTCTTCGTAATCTCCCGGAAGGAAGCCCAGGTTTTCTCCGGCTTCTACTGCGGGTTTTGCGAGGATTATCCTCGAGACTTTTTTCGACAGCAGCGCAGAAATAGCCGAAGCTACTGCGAGATAAGTTTTACCTGTGCCTGCCGGTCCTATGGCAATAGTGATGATATTTTCTTCTATCTCTTTAAGATATTTAGACTGGTTGGCCGTTCTTGGCTTTATAACATGATCCGGTAATAGAATAATATTGTTTTTATTTTCTTTTGCATGCAAGAAATATTTTATATCACTTGTCGTAAGCATTCCTCCATTTTTCAGGGATTTTGTTAGTTTATCAATCAGTTCTAATGATTTACTCACTCTTTCTCTATCACCCGCTACAGTTATCTTAGAACCTCTAACGGTTATTTTTACTCCGAGATGTTCCTCGAGAAAATTTATATTTTCGTCTTTTACCCCTAAAAGAGCAACGCTGGATGTTTTTTCTAAGTCTATAGATTGGCTAAACATATCATATGAAAAACAACCCTCCCACTAAAGATTTAATGAGAGGGCTATTTTTTTTAAAATTATGGTAAAAACAAATTAAGGTCTTGGAATGAAAAGGTTCCACCCTGGTTGTATTAAATCAGGATTACTAATTTTATCCTTATTTGCGTTATAAATCTCTTTCCATCTTGCGTATTTACCGTAACCGTAAATCTCGGATCTTTCTGCTATCTTGCAGAGATAATCTCCTATTTTCACTTTGTACCAAGAAATCTGCTCCAGTTTTTCTTCGAGTTTTGCTTTCTCTGATTCGAGTTCAGCGATTTTAGTATCCATTTCGGAAACCTCGACTTCGAGAGCATCAATCTGTTCCTGTAAATCTGCAAGCTGCCCTTTTAAATCTTCTTCTTCAACTGTTAAAGCATTTATAAGAGAGTCCGCCTGGGACGGAGCCCATTTTTGCTCTGCCAAAAGCGGTTCCACCATCTCTTCTTCCGTAACATCAGTGCCTTCTTCCTGAGCCATAAGTCCAAAAGAAAAACAGCACAGAATGAGAAATGCAATCAGAAAATATCTCATATAACCTCCTCTTTCCATATCACTTTGGTAGGTTCAGATCCCAACCAGGCAGTATTAAATTAGGATCTTTAATTTTATTCTTGTTTAAATCATAGATGCTTTTCCAGCTCGAGATACCCTCTTTTGCGGCAATCTTTGCCAGGTAGTCACCAGGTTCAACTCTGTATAAGTTGTCGACTACTGCCGGACAAGAGTTTACCTTATTTCTCAGTTCGGAAACTTCGGTTTCTAACTCGCTAAGTCTGGCTTCGTTATCGGATTTGTCCATCTCTAAATCAGAAAGAGTCCCCTCGGCATCTGCCACTTCGGCTCTAAGTCCATTAACGGCTTGTTCTCTTGCCGCCAATTCTTCCATCTGCTCCTTGGAAGCGTACTGAGTACAGCCAACCATTAATAATATGGCTAACACTCCCACTAAAAGCTTTTTCATAGATACCTCCTTTTTAACGTTTAATCTAATGATATAACTAACACTATAAACAATTTTAATCATTTTGTCAAGGATAAAATTTTTTTGTTTTTGTTATTACAATAATATAGCTCCGAGGGGAATCGAACCCCCATCTTCACCTTGAAAGAGTGATGTCCTGAGCCATTAGACGACGGAGCCAGATTGCAATGTAAAATAAACAGAAGACTCCTTTTGTCAAGGGGTTCTAAATTCCATAACTTCTCATATTTTTACCACAGAGAAAACAACAAATTATATTTGCTTTGTTTATCCCCCAACCCAAAAACAAAGAGAAACAACGAATCACACAAATAGCACGAATAGATTTTTTGTTTTTCCCTACTCAACCACTCAACTATTTAACGGCTAAACTCAGATTCGAAGAATATACGGTAATAACCACAGAGCTCACAGGGAAAAAAGCCCAGGTCCAACCTCTTAAATTTAAGCATTCAAAAGAACAGAAAAGAAATAGAATTCCCGTTATCTCCCTATAACCATCTTTATTCCAGGGAAACATTCAAGTTGACAAAGATTGGTATGCGTTTTATACTTTATATATAATGGTAAGCGATAAGACAAAGTATTTGGAGAATATTGAAGCTTTTGTAAAGCGCATTTATAGAAGAAAGCTCTTTCAATGGATAATAAATAAAACTATCCTTACGGTTGCTATACTGCTTACTGTTTATCTTTTTTGGTTGATTTATAATAGAGCCTTTTTTATGACTCGGTTAGAATGGAAGATTTTTCCAATATCCTTACTTTTTTCTTTTATTCCTTTTTTATTTTGTAAACCGAGTCTTTGCGGGACCATAGAGCTTCTAGAGAAACGAATAGAAGAGTTAAAGGGCAGGCTTTATCTTGTAATGGAACCTTATCCTTCTGTTCTCGATTCAGAAGTTTACAAAAAAAGAGCTATAAAAGAATGCGCTTTGATCTTGAAAAGAAAAAATATCAAGAAGCTTACACCAATTAGGAGTAATCGCAAACACTTAACTTTTTTAGGTTTTACTATATTGTTTTTAACCGTTTTTTCTGTTTCAGAAGGAGGAATAAAATTTAAAAGAATATCAGAATCTCCTGTTATAATTTACTCAGGAGAGAAGATAAAAGAAAATCAGGCAGCGCTAATTATTGCAAAGAGCGCCCAGTTAAATCGGATGTACCTTTTCACCCAGGAAGGTATCGGAAAAATGATTGATCTTGGGGATGGCAAATTCGGTATAATGGCAAGAATAAATAAGACTTCTATGGTTCAAGTTGGATATAGAACATGGAAAAGCAACAAAACAAAACTTGAAGTCATTCCTTCGTTATTTGTAAATAAATTGGTACTCAAATATCGATTCCCGGATTATCTGGCAATAAAGTCTTTTTCTGACACACTGTACAAATTTGAAGAGGGAATATTAATTCAAGCTTTATCCGGCACTCAAATTCATTTCTCCGGTGTATCGAATTTGGTTCTTGGAAAGATTAAGGGTAGGATTAACGATGAGTCGATTAAAGACAGAAATTTTTCCGGTAATTTTGTTCTAAAAGAAAAGGAAAAAATTAGTGTTAACTTGACCGATACTTCACTTTTTTCTTCCTGCACGCTCGATTTTTTTATCGATCCAATAAAAGATGAATCTCCATCCATCGAGTTTCTCTCTCCGCGGGAAGAATACAAGTTAGGAGAATCAATGGAGGTGCCTGTAATGCTTAAAGCAGAGGACGATTACGGTCTTTCTTCAATAAGTTTGCATTACGGAAAGGAAAAGACAGAATTAGATCTTCGAGAAAACACAAGATTTCTTGAAGATTCTATCACCCTACGAATAAGAAATCTTTTGACCGGAGATACACTTAAACTCACGGCTATTGCAACCGATCTTGCCGGCAACAAAACAATATCTCCACCTCTTTTGATATATATGCCAACCCTCGAAGAAATATTTGGCGAATATCGAGCCTTGAGCGACACTTTAGAAAATTATACTTCTGACGTTGGAGAGAGGGAAAGAGAAATAACCGATAAAATCGAAAATCTAATATATAAAAGCGATCTTGGACATGAAACCGAGTATGATTTAAAAAGAACATTGAAAGAGCAGAAAGATTTAATTGAAAGCATGCAGAAGTTATCCGAACTTATGGAAGGAATTAGAGATCCCGAAATCTCTCGCGAGCTTGACCGCATAAAAGAACTCATTGATAATCCACAGGTAAAAGATTTTCTGACCGAATTAAATAAAACGATGGAAAAAACCGAAATTTCTCCTGAAGATTTAAGAAACTTAAATACCGATCAGAAGGATTTGCTGAGAACGTTAGAACTCTTTAAAAAAAGTCTCGAATATCTAAAAAAACTATTGGAACTTAATGAGTTTTCGAGCCGGGCTGAAGAGATATATAGAAAACAAAAGGAAATCACTTCCGAGGAGGCAGATGATTCCAATTCAAAGCTTGAAAAAGAACTCTCGGAAGAACTAAGAAGATTAATTCAAGATATGGAAAAATCGACGGATGAAGAAATGAAAAATATAGCCTCGGAGTTCAGAAAAACGAATACCATAGAAGAGATGGAGAATCTGGCCCATATTATGCAGAAAGGAGAAATTAACGAGAAATCCGTAAAAATGGTAGAAGAAAACCTGCGTAATTTAAACACTTCTTTAGAGAATACCAGGGGAAATAAGTTAGGGGAACAAATAGCGGAAGCTCTCAAAGAAAAAGGCTGGGAGCTTGGATTTATACTACGTACCCATAATGATATTATAGATATGAAACCCGGTCTTGAAAAAGGTCTGATCGAGCGAGGTCTCATGGAGGCATTGGATAAGGTTGACAGAGAATTGCAACAATTATTTCTCGGAAGCCTTAGTTTCTCTCCAGATGTTTTCAAAGACATTAGAAGAGCAAAAGAGAAGCTGGAAACATTAAGCCTTGAACATACAGAAAAAAAAGTTCCGAGATCTTCCATGGAAAGAGTAAATGATCTACTAATACAGGCAATACTCAAACTCTTCTCCGAACCTCCTCCGAGCAGCCAAAATCTCGCCAGTGCTCTCAGAGGTATTATCGAACAGCAGAATTTAATAATGAATGGGCTCGGGAAAATGATGCCTATACCTGTACCTGAACTTAAAGAAAACGGGGAATTGAAAAGCCTGGCTTCGTTACAAAGGAAACTTGCAGGGAATTTGAGAAAAATGGGTAAAGCCTTTGGACCCTTATCTTCGGAGATGGAGAAAATGGCAGGAGATTTAGAGAGTGGAATACTGGACAAAAAACTCATTGAAAGGCAAAGAAAAGTTCTTGATAGATTACTGGAAGCCGAAAGCTCAATAAAGGAAGGCGAACTATCAAGAAGAAGACGTTCAGAACCCGGAATTTTTGTTATCCCTGAGAAAGTTTCCTTGCCGAAAAACCTGGGAGAAGAGAAAAAGAAACTTCGGGAACTACTTGAGGAAAGAATAAATGAACCATATCCTGAAGAATACAAAGAAGAAGTTGAGGAGTACTTTAAGAGATTAGTCGAATGATATACTTAATACTGCTATTTTCTTTTAATCCTAAAGCTTTTGATATCAAAGACATCGAAAGATATTCTCCTCATGAGAGAGAAGAAATAACTATTGAATTGATTCGGCAAAAAAAATACGACACCGCACTATCTTTTTCTCCCGATAAGAATCTAACCGGTTGCATTAAGATATTAAAAGATGAACTCTCCGAAGGTATGGAGGATATAAAGGAGTCTGCTACGAAAGGAAATATTTTTTCACTCGACCTGTATCTGCTTTTTAATTTAAAGGTGAGTAATACGGATTTGAAAAACTATATAATAAAAGAGTTAAAAGTTTTTCCCGACACTTCTTTCTCTTACCAATCCCCTTACATAAGATATTTAGCCTTGCCTGCCGAGAGCCTATACGTACAGAATGCCCCTTCCGATTCAGTTCTTTATCCTTACATTATTTTAAAAGTAGGAATGATGAGCCTGGGGAAAAATCCTGAAGAAACAAAAAAGTATTTTAGAATTTTAATAGAGGATTATCCAAACTCACTTCCTACTATTTTGGCCAGAAACACAATGAGAGCACTCGAAAAAATAAGGTGACATAAAAATAAATTTATGCCACCTTAGATTTAAGTAGGTTCTGTAGAACTTCTACTCTTCTTTATTCTCTTTCTTGTTTTTACTCTTTTTCTCCTTCTTTGTCTCTTCTTCCTCTTCGAATTCTTCTCCAAACAGTTCTTCTTTTTCTTCGAGGAGATTTTTGTTGTCTTTAATTTTAACCAGGGTTGTATAAATCAATGTTTGCCCGGATCCATAAACGGTCATCGCGTATCCCAGGACGATGAAAGCTACAAGATAAAAAGAAATTCCCAGCAAGAAACTCCCGATCAAGGTAGATTTAGCTATTCCTTCGCTTAAAAAAGGACTCTGTAGAAACAGTAGCGATGGGAACCATCTTGCCAATATTACAGGGAAGAAGTTAGGCATATATAAGTACCATTTAGCATTTCCCCACATAACAGCCCAATTATCTCCAGCCCATTGACTTACGACTAAACTGGTCAACCAAAGAGCCCTTTTAGCGAGATAAGCAAAAACGAACACGCAGACAATAGTAGTTAAAAGCAGAAGCAGTTCCCACAAAATGAATCTCCATGTCTGATCATTAATGAGCGAAAAAGCTTCGAAAACCGTATCGAAGGTGTCGCTATCTGTGGCAGAGACTACTGCCGGAGCGACAAGTAGAACGACGGCTGCAACAATGGTAAGATAAACAATAAAAAATGCACCCGCTATCAGAGGAAACGAAAACAAGCCTAAGAAAACAGGTCCCACATGGGGAATCTTAAATAAAAGCCCCATTACAAAACCAACCAGCAATAAAACAGCTATAATAATCGCAAGAAAAACAGGAGAGCCGAAGGCTCCTTTCCAGTTTTTCTTTGCAAAAGCCCATGATTCCCTTCCTTCATAGAATTCATCGCCCCTTAACTGTTCAAAAGTAATCTTGCATATAGCCGTAAGAGTCACAAGATAAAAGAACAATGCAACGATACAAGCTACTATATAAATGATTGATCCAATCAAGTTAAGATTACCCTGAACAAAGGGAGCAGGAATAAGCCTGTATTGCTGCCAGACTTCCGGTATCTGCCAGCCTGAAACTACTAGGGCTATATAAGATAAAATGCTGTAAATCAGGGCACCGTAAAATATGCCTTTTACTGCTACCCCTATTTTTCTGGGAGAAAAGCCCAAACGCCCTGCTCGAAACACATCTTGCCACGTATATTGAAGTTCCATTTTCCCTCCTTTTTAGAAAAAGGATACAGGTATTTTTTCAAATGTCAAGGGTGATTTTTTTCGTTTTTTAGAGCAAAATAAAATCGAAAGAAACAGCCCTCAAAATTTATTATTTAATTGCAATGGTTTTAGAAAAGAGAAAAATTTAGAGTTCTTTCCGGGCTAGGCTACCTGACAATTGATCTGTAAATCTGTAAAAAACCCACTAAAAAGCCATATACTAAGGTTCTCAATACTATAAATGGCGTTTTATAGATTAAAAACAGAAAGAATTCCACCTTAATCCATCAACCCACTAACACACTGACTTTTTTGCTGTCAGCGGTCAACTATGTTTTTTAACTGCTTCCCGCTTCCTTCTCTCTGCCAACTTATTAAAAGTAGTCTATTCACTAATTGTATAGATTTACATTTCAAGGTTTAACCCTGTTAATATATACCGAATTTTAATCCGAATACAATGCCAGGATTTCCATCTATACCTGCCGCGCCTCCTCCGAAATTATACAAATAAAGAATCAGAAAATCTTGAAGCTCCACAAAACATGCAGCCCTGTCAGAAAAATACCAATCAACGCCAAATCCTGTACTTGCATAAAAAAAGAAAGCAGAAGAGCCGCAGGCGGCACTTAGCCTCAAAAGAGAATATAGCGAAACATTATTGCGAGTAAAGTACAGCAACGCATCTACACTGCTATACGGATAGACATAGCCATACGAATAGGAATTAATCGAGAAATCCTTATACTCGAAATCCAGCGAGCCAAGACGAACTCTTAAACCGAAACGGGACGAAGGATTCATGGTTAGACTCAAGTTATATCGCTTATACCATTCGGGAAAAGCCGGATGCACATTAGACAAAGACACTTCAAGCTTAGGCCTTGAGTACAAAGGGACAGTAAACACCAACAAGATCAACACCAACAAAGCAAATTTTTTCATTTTTTAAACCTCCTTTTGCAAAGTACTTTGATTTATAAAGTAAGTATAATCGAATTTTCTTTTTTGTCAAGGGGTTTTTGTGCCACGAAGACATAGAGAAAGAAGTTAGAAGTTGACAGTTAGTAGTTAGAATCCCATCTTGCCCCCGAAAAAAATATTAAACCACAAAGCACGCAAAGATTTTATTTTGTTGTTTGATTTTAACTTTTAACCCCGAACCGGGAACAGTGAACTATATTGTTCGAGAAAGAAGACCTTGCCCTTCTGTTTATTTTAATTTTTCGCCAATATACTTATCTATGATAATTTTATCATCATAAGATAAGTTCATAAGTTTGTGTTCGGTATTTGATTTTAATTTTTCAGGCTTTGGAATCAAATAATACGATCTTAATTCCATTTCCTCCTTCAAAATGATGTCTTTATATACTGCATGAAGATATATTATAATTTCGTTGTTACCTTTACTCGTAGTGAATGTTCGGACTAAATCCCATGTTACACCATTCGCTAATAAATTAGCTGATTTGTCTTGAAATTTATCAATAATAGTAAATTTGCTATCTGCTCGTTCAAAGAGAATTGAAAATAATTTGATTTCTATTTCGGCAGCGGGTCTATCACCGAAATTTTTGAATTTTAGAAGATACTCATATTGTATTTTATCTTTATATATAAGTGGTGTAAATCCAGAGGTGTTTACAGCCAGGATTGGACTCCCTGCTTGTGCAGCGAGTTCTAGTTGCGATTCGGAAATCTTTAGTGTTTCGTTGAATTGCCTGTTCCCCATAATAAATACTTTGTATGCGATAAATAGGGTTAAGACGGATGTTAAAATCGTCGCTATTCTGCAAATGACCTCAAATAAAATTAATTTTTTAATGTTTTTGAATCTCTTTGCAGCAGAGCTGTATATACCTAATAGTAGACTTAAATATCCAAGCTTTTTTATCGAATCTTTTTTACTGATGATTATCACCTCTTTACATATAAATAATATCGAAAAAAGAAATAAATGTCAAGATTGGATTTTCACACGGAGACGCGGAGAACACAGAGATTTTTTGTTTATTAAAGAATCCAAAAAGCAATACCTGACTCCTCTGTTTTCAAATCAATAATAGCTATTCCACAAGGAACTTTTTCCTAAGACGAATATCCTCTGATGAGCTACCAATTTGAACTTCAAATTCACCCGGTTCGACAATAAAGTCATTCGATTTTATATCATAAAATGATAGTTCAGATGCGGGAAGATTAAAGGAAACGGTTTTATATTCATTGGGGTTAAGAGTGATACGTTGAAACCGTTTTAGCTGACGGATTGGTACCTTAACAGAAGCTTTTATATCACGAATGTAAACTTGAACTACTTCATCGCCTTTATAGTTGCCTGTATTTTGTACGGTACACCCGATTTTAATCGAACCGTCCTTGCTAATTTTGTCGGCACTTAATCTCAAATTACTGTATTTGAATGTCGTGTAGGAAAGCCCGTAACCAAATGGGTACAAAACGGGTTTTTCAAAATACATATAGGTTCTGCCATAATTGATAATGTCATAATTGTCAAAGGGCGGTAGCTGATCGGTTGACGCGTAAAATGTTTCCGGGAGTTTGCCGCCCGGATTAACATCTCCGAATAAAACATCGGCGATTGCCGTTCCGGTCGCCTGGCCGGTATACCACGCTTCGAGTATCGCCGCGGCATCTTTTTCCGTTCCCGAAAGAGTCAGTGGTCCACCGTTAATGAGAACAATAACAATGTTGGAATTTACCTGTGCAATCGCTCGAACCAAATCTCTTTGAACTTGAGGTAATGTAATATCCATTCTGTCATTTTCTTCTTGAGAAATAAGGGGATGTGTTCCAAGAACAAGAATAACCAGATCGCTTTCTTTCGCGATTTCTTTTGCCTTATCAAAATCTTGTTGACCAAGATCCCATACCAATCGCGCTGTTGCGCCGAGACCATTATCATAATATTCGAATACAATTTTATACTCTTTTCCGGCTTTTAATTCTATGTTAGCTTTATTGGGTTTTTCACCATGGTCGGTCCAATCTTCAAAAAACAATTGGTTGTCTACATAAAGTCGAGCCCCATCATCCGTTCTCGTTCCCAGAGAAAAAACGCGAGTTTCCGGGGGTATTATTTTTCCAGTCCAGCGAACCGAGAATTGGTCTTTTGGCACCTCAACCGACGGGGATTTTTCGCCCCATCTAAAATTTATAATGGAATCAAAACGAGTTAAAACAGGTTTACCTGATAAATCCATGTTATCAAAATATTGACCAATCATTCCTCTTTTTCCGGAGTCATCAATTTTTGCAAAATATTCTGTTTCGATTGGTCTTAAAAGTCCGCCACCAACCCCGCAGCCTTCTACATAGTTGACTTTAATCCCGTAACTCGATGCTTTGTTTGTTATACCCTCGAGCGGACTAATTCGGATATTGGGCCAGCCGCTATAGATACCCAGTTGGCATTCCTCTGCATTTGGTCCGATTACCGCAATCGATTTTATTTTATTTTTATCCAGAGGTAATATGCCTTCGTTTTTGAGGAGAACTATTGCTTTCCCGGCAGCGGTAAGAGCTAAATCACGATTAGCCTGACAGTCCAGTTTTTCTTCCGGAATCGCACGGTATGGTACCATTTCAGGAGGGTCGAATTCGCCTAATCTAAACCGCGCGGAAAGAACTCTTTTAACTGCTCGGTCAAGGTCTTTTTCTTGAATTAATCCGCGTTCCAGAGCTTCATGCAGATAACGACTATAATAATCACCGCAATTTAGATCACATCCTGCAAGAATGCCGCGCGCTGCTGCTTCGGCTCCCGTTTTATAAAGATGATGTCCGGAAACCATATCGTGAATTGCTCCGCAGTCGGACACGACATAACCTTCGAATCCCCATTTTTTTCGAAGGACGTCGGTCAGCAGATAACAATTGCCGCAGCATGACTCTTGATTCAATTCGTTATAAGCGCACATAATAGAAAAAGCCTTACCCTCGACTATCGTCCGCCGGAAGGCCGGCATATAATATTCCCATAAACTGCGCATATCCACATCGGATGAACCTGAGTGGCGGCGTATTTCTTCATTGTTGGCAATAAAATGTTTTGGAGTCGAGACTGTTTTAAGGTAAAAAGGATGATTTCCCTGCATACCTGTTACAAACGCAACAGCCATTCGCGAAAGCAGATAAGGGTCTTCACTGTAGGATTCCTCATTTCTACCCCAGCGTGGGTCACGTGCAATGTTGACGGTCGGACTCCAGTATGAAAGGCCTTTCCCCTCGATATTGTTTTTAACACGTGCTTCATCGGAGATAGCCGTTGCTACTCGATGCACAAGCTCAGGGTCCCAGGTTGAACCTAAAGCGACTGCCTGTGGAAAAGAAGTTGTACCTACATCTAAGACTCCATGCAAGGCTTCGTTCCAGTAATTATACCTGGAAACACCAAGACGGGGAATAGCATCTGAACGACTTACCAGTTGCCCTATTTTTTCGTCAACCGTCATCAAGTCGACAAGATCTGAAAGCCTTTGAATATAAGAATTCGGTTTAAATACATTCATTATGACAGTATCGCTCACTTTTTTGTTGTCGGTTCCCGTGGCAGTTAATTCCAATAAATAATAACCCGGCCGAGGAAATGTTACTCTTGTCGTAGGTTTTGCAAGCTCATGAAAACGAACCTTGGTGTTCGCGGGACACGTCCACTGGACAGCGATACTCGCTGGGGAAACGTTTCCCTTAAGTTGAATTGCCCCGGTCTTTTCCCAGTTTGCAAATTGATTTGTTCCGGCATCGATTCTAATTTCACTAGATTGAGAAACAGCAAGTAAGGGTATGAAAAGTGAAATTAAAAATATTATAATAAAGTATTTTTCAGTCTTTTGATTCATTACATCCTCCGTTTTTTGCATCTAATTTTATGAAATAATATCGAGAAAAGGAACAAATGTCAAGAATTGAATTTCTTGAAAGGAAATTCAATAGTCACGAGTCGCCCCCCTCAACCCAACAGAGAGGAACAACAAATCTCACAATTTCAGCAGTCAGCTATTTTTGTTGGCGCAATGTCAAGCTCCGTCCCCCTCAACACAGATATACCAGATATAGATATACTATCCAACAAATGTGCAAATTTATAACTTAATATTTAATAATAACAACAATTGAAGGTAGCTGCCGTCCGGTTTATGTTCCTCGCCGACGCCAAATCTTACAACGTGTATATTGAATCCCAGATCGCAATCAATATATTCATTTAAGTAGATATAGCTGCCTACGCCGAATCGAGGAATATATGAAAAAGGTCCAGCATCTATTCCTTCTGAAGAAAACATATCCAATCCACAGCCAAAATTGGCATAAAGGCCAAATCTACTCATCGAGAGTAATACATATTTACAGTTTACGTCAAGAGCATGTAATTTAATTGTCTCTGCCCCGATAGTGTCACTTTCATGAAAAGAAAGAGTATAAGTAGATTCTAAATTCAACCTCGGCATAATACTAATGCCATATCCTATTCTAAAACCGAGTCCGAAATCATAGCCTTGTGCATCTTTGTAATCATAACCAATTATATCATTAACGCAAAAACCGGTTATAATCTTAAATGTTCGAGATTCGCTGTTTTTTGGTATTTCTATTTTTCTGGTCTCGGATATCTCACTCTGATTTACCTCTATGTCAGTATCATTAGCATAGATGTTAATAACTATCAAACAGAAAATTAGTAACATATAAAATAGTGTTTTCATAGCCTATACCTCCTTGATGTATATAATATCGAAAAAAGGAATAAATGTCAAGATTCAATTGGCCGCAAAGACACAGAGAACAAATTAGAAAGAATGAAAAATGGGAAAACTTTTTTCAATTCAAAATTCATAATTTAAAATTCTTAATTCTCGACACAAGACTCATGACTCTGTTGAGATTGTCCAATGTCGAGATTTGACCACAGATGCACAGATGCACAAAAGAGAGCTTTTGTGTTCTTTGTGATCTTTATGGTTTAAATTTTTGAGGCGGAGGTTATCTCTCGTTACACATCAAGTCGGAAAATCTCATCATCTCAACAGAATCATCTTCCTTGTGTCAACATAGCCATTAGTGCTCTTCAGTTGATAAAGATACACACCGCTTTCCACCTTATGTCCGGCTGAGTTTGTGCCGTTCCATTCTACCGAATGTTCACCTGCCGTCTGCATTTCATCTATCAATGTTACAACTTCACACCCGAGTAAATCGTAGACCCGCACGGACACGCCGGTACCTGTCCCGATAGACGGAACCGTATATGTAATTTTTGTAGATGGATTGAACGGGTTAGGATAATTCTGATATAATTCAAATGATTTGTAACCCTGCTCTTTTATAGAACTAGATAGCCGGATTCGATATAAGCTTGAGCCTGCAGTTATGTATAATGTCCTTCTGTCCGCATCCCCCCAATTACAATTTGACGGATTTTCCGGAACAAGAATCGTATCGATACAATCACCAGCCGGCGATATAACCCATACGCCTCCAGGTCCGGTACAATAAAGATTTCCTTCCACGTCCACTTTCATTCCATCGGCATAGTGTACATAATCTATCCCCGGTATCGTGAAAAAGACTCTTCTATTTGTAATTGTTGAATCATCGACAACATCCCAAACATAGATTATCCTTCTGGGTGATTCATTTACATATAACTTCGATTCATCGGGTGAAAAACAAATACCATTTGGTTTGTCGAATGTCGTACTGTCCAATACTTGAATGTTGCCATTTACCCCTATTCTGAAAACACCTCTAAAATCCAATTCTCTTGATTGACCAACTGGGATGTTAAAATCCGGGTCGGTAAAAAAAATAGAGCTATCGGATTTAACAACTAAATCATTCGGGCTATTGAATTTTTTTCCGTTGTAAGTTTCGGCAAGCGGAGTAATCGAGCCATCCGATTCTCTGCGTGAAACTCGTCTTTTTGCCATTTGAGTCAAAATAAGATTGCTGTCTAAATCGAAAGTAAGACCGTTTGAACTGTCCGATGGATTCATATACTCGGAAATTGAACTATCGAACGGCGACCAGCAATATATCTTATTTGCTCTGATGTCGCTAAATAAAAGGCCAACTCCATCTTTCCAAACAGGACCCTCCGGTTGTAAAAGTCCTGATGTCAATTTTTCTACTTGAGCATTTAATGGAATAATACAGCTCAAGAAAAACAAAAAAATGTAATACTTTAATTTTTTACTCATCTAACATCTCCCTTTTCAACCAACTCTTCACTTTTCATTTCATTAAATATTACTTTATCTTTAAATAAAATCAATGGCAGATAAATATTAGGTGTTAGGTCTTCGGTTTTAGTTAAAACAAAAAAATCTAGAGTTAATCTTGTGGTTTCTTCTTTGGACTTTTTTTTAATAACCGAATGTCATTTCCATCCGGGAAAAGTCGATTGTCCAGGAATATTTCTTAAGGAGATTATGGCTTACGATCCCATCTATAATAAACTCGGAGTCCCAATATACACTGGGTGGGAATACCCCGTATACACCTTTTATATCTTCTTGAACCAACGTACCTATCTCAAGTTCATCTATTGCGAACCTCCCGACAGGAAACTCTCCGCCGCCGGGTCCGCCTAAATTCTCGGGTAAAATCTCGGTATCCGGAATCGGAATGCCCAGATAATTCAATGTCTGCATTGGGAAGGCAATCGACGCTTCAGGATCCGCCAATCCGGAATCAACAAAAAGATTTAGAGGATACTTACCATTGACTATCGCCTTTACGACCATGAAGTGCGTTGAGCCCAGGGCAAACGGAACTTTTACGACTTTCTTACCTTTTAAATCTCTCTCTAAAGAATGTCTACCCTCTTCAGTTTTCGGACGAAGAATCAGCTTACGGTTCGGATAATCTATAGTCGACAGGAACTGCCGCAATTCGCCTGTGCTTAACACTCCGCCAATCGGATACTTTCCATCAGTTAACGATTCAGAAACCCTTTTTATAGATGCCAACATAGCCGGAATGGATTTCAGAGTCACATCTCCAATTTTTAGAGAATCCGCCTTGGCAAAACCAACTTCGGCTTCTTTTCCGCCGGCAAAACCCGTGTCTTTCACTTTCTCGATCGGTTTTATACCCAAAGAATCCGCGACTTCCCAATCGAGATAAAAAGCTCCTCCACCCGTGTCTATAATTACGTATATCTTTTTCCCCTGAAGTTCTACAGGAATAACCGGGAGAGGATCATTAACAAGAAAAGGAATTTCTACTTTTTTATCTTGATTCCATTCTATCCGGTACGGCTTTTCGTTCTTAAAAGATTTCATCTGTGCCCAGTGCGGAAGCTTAATCTTACCGTTGAGTTCTTTAAAAAGATTTGTTGCCTTTTCGTATTGGAGCGTCTGATAGTATATGAAAACTAAACCTACCTCCAATTCCACCCTTAAACCCAAATTTTTTTGGACTCGACCAAGAACATCTAAAACATACTTCTCGGCCTCAGAAAAATTTCCGGTAACATACTCAATATATGCCATCAATTTTATGGCTTCAACCGGAGGTTGTTCCTTTTTTAAGAGCGGTTCGACTAAATCTCTCGACCTCGTAAAGTCCCCTAATTCGAAAAGCCCCTGTGCAAACTTTAATATAACGGCTTCATCCTGAGGGTTTTGCGCAAACCGGCCCTCAAGCTGACTGAGCTCCTTTGAAATCTTAGTACGATCTTTCTTTATCCCTCTACCGGAATATTTACTGAGAGAAAATAAAATTACGCATATCAAAAACAAAGAAATAAGGCCTATCTTAATAAACAAACCAATCGATTCAAAATTAAGTTTTGACAACATAGTCAACTTCTTCTTTTTTAATATTTACTTTATATATATTTCTTTTTTGGAATTGCCTGACGTATAATCAGGATAGAAAGCTATGCTAAGTATATATGCTTCTCCGGACGTAGAATCAAAAGACCTGAACTTTTTTATCAGAGACATTAAACTTTTTTGAAATTTGGGAAAGTCTTTTGATTTGATCCTGGCGCTTTCCATAAGAGCAACAATCGGTTTGCCGTCCTCATTCCTAACTTCCTTTATAGCAGTAGAGAGACTGTTGCGTAAAATAGATAAACCCAGAGCTTTCTTGTTTACGGGTTTATCTTTTTTTAACTTGACCTCGAAATTAAGAGCAACCGCTCTGTAATATTTTTCTATATTCCTACCCGTATCCCTCTTTTCGACAAGCTTTATTAAGTTAATCTTTTCAAGCAATTTAAAATGATGTGTTATAGTAGCAGGATGCACGCCGAACTTCTTTGCGACGCCCGAAACAGTACGCTTTTCCTCGGCAAGCAAATCGAGAATACTCATTCTTACAGGATGAATATACGCTTTTGTCTGCTGCTCCGTACTTAGTATTTTTATTTGCTCCGGTACAAATCTATCGTTATACATATTTATAATGTTATAAAAATTTATAATTTTGTCAAGGGGGAAATTGTGCCACAAAGACGTGCAATTTTAGCCATCAACTGTCGGCTATCGGCAGTCAGCTTTTTTTGTTTTCACTTGTTATTATAAATTTAGAATTGTTATTGACGTTCCCTGTGAGCCATCAGGAAAACCGTCGCAAGATTCGAAAATAATTTTTGTGCCATCCGAAGAAATCGAAGGGGCTCCATCATAACCGCTATAATTTGTAAGTCGTTCCGGTGTACCCCCTGTAACTGGTATTCTGTAAATATTTGCTAATTCCAGGTCAAAGTCGGTGCTGAATATAATATATTGTCCGTCATGTGTAAAACAGGCATCTGTTTTATCGCCTTCTCCTGAGGTTACTTTAAATTTATTTGTTCCGTCTGTATCCATAATCCAAAGGTCCCATTGTCTGTTTTCAAATTTTTGATACAAAATTTTATCTCCATTTGGCGACCAATTTGGTTGACGACAATCATCAGTTGGGGAAGTTAGCCCGATATACGCGGAACTCCCATCTATTTTGAATTTGGTAATAATTCCATTATCTTCCACATCTAATTCGTGTGATTCAAAAACAACCCATTGTCCATCCGGACTTAGTGATGGTTCGTAGGCAACAGTACTTCTTCTATCGGTTATTTGTATTTCATCTCCGGTTGTGCCGTTTTCCGGAATTAGATAAATTTCGTCGTGTGGGTCCCGTGATGAAGAAAAGACAATAGAATTAATGGAGTCGTTCCATGTCGATCCCGGAAGGTTGACATTTCCACTTCCATCCGATACTAATGTCGTAAGCTGTCCCGATTGAAGATTATAAATAAAAAGGTCTGCAGGTTCTTCGTTGTATCCATTTCTAAACCTTGTAAAAACTATAGAATTCCCATCGGGTGAAAATGCCGGATTTTGCAGGCTCCCGCTAAGCGAAATGTCAAGTGTTATGCCGCCATCCTCTCTCGAAGAATCGCCATTTATAGGACCGGATCCGTTTTCTTTGCAGCTACTTAGCGTAATGAAGATTATTACAAAAATTACTTTTCTCATATTCATGTTAATTATTTTCTTCAAAATAATAATAAGCGTCTATAATATCAAGGTACGCACCGTCAAATCCGGCATCGAGTATTTTGTCAAGATAAGAACTATCAGTACCAAATATAATATTTTTCCAAT
>CAYQMH010000036.1:0-23131 GCA_964418485.1 uncultured bacterium
AAAGTCTATTTAGCTTATCTGGAGTTGAAAAATGAAAAAATGGGGGGTAGGCAAAATAATCTTAATTCTTGACTTTCTGCTTCGTTTTCCTTATACTATTAAGAATAAAAGGAGGTGTATAATGAAAAAGAATAGAATATTAAGTTTCGTTTTGTTTTTCATCCTTCTCTGCTCAATCTTGTTGTCTCCTATAAATTCAAAAGGAACGACTTTCACCGTTTTAAACACAAACGACACTGGTCCCTTCAGCCTGCGTGCCGCTATTACTGCAGCAAATGGTAACGGTATAGCGGATACCATAGATTTCGGCATTCCCTTATCAGGTGTCCAAACCATTATTCCGCTTACTGCTCTTCCGGCTCTGATAGACCCCGCCGGTGTTTTTATAAATGGACTCTCTCAAGGTGGTGCTACGATTGGAGCCAATCCTCCGGCTACACTTAGCTTAACGATAGAAATCTCCGGAGATAGTGCCGGTGCAGCTTCAGGAATATTTATTGATTGCGACAACAATATAATCCAGGGATTAATAATCAATAACTTTGAAAAAGATGGAATTTCCATCGAGGCTGGTCCTGTTTTGCCTACTTCCAACAATGCTATCTTCTATAATATTATAGGTCTGGATTCCAGCGGTACAGTTACAAAAGGCAACGGTTCCGATACCACAGGGCTTTGGGCTGGTGTACGTATTTACAATGTGCCGGCTGAAGCAGGTACTTCCATTGCTAACAATAATAACATTGTAGAAAATCTGATTTCCGGAAATGGTCCTTATGCTGACGGTGTCCAAATTGTCGGCCCACAGATTCCGGGCGATGTATTCGATAACCACGTTTTAAATAATTATATAGGTACAGATATCACTGGCATGGCCGATCTCGGCAACGCTCATGAGGGAGTTTGCTTATGTGAAGGCACACATGATAACCTGGTGGATAGTAATTTAGTATCGGGGAACGATTATGACGGTATTGGCATGCAGGGTTACAACAATGAACCTTACCCTCTCCCCCCGATACAGACCAGGCATAATACAGTTACCAATAACATTATTGGGCTTGCATTTGATGCGGTAACTCCCTTACCAAACTCCCTTCATGGAGTAGCTATCGGGGAATACGGCCCCAGCAAGTGGGGTTGCGCTGATTATAATGTAATCGGTCCTGGTAATATAATCGCGTATAACGGATGGGATGGTGTTTCTGTCTGGGAAGACCCAATAAACGCAGTTAACGCGGATGCCAATCACATTACGCAGAACTCTATTTTTAACAACGACTCACTTGGAATAGATTTGCAAAATGATGGAGTAACTTTGAATGATTTAGGAGATACTACTGATTGGAGAGGAAACCAGGAACTTAATTTTCCCGTCATCGACAGCGCTGTTTATCTCGCCGGGAATACAACAGTCTACGGCAAACTAGATATCGATACAGACCCGACACTGGCTACAATAGAAATCTTTAAGGCGAATCCTGATCCTACCGGATACGGAGAGGGAAAAATCTATCTTGGTTCTGCAACTCCGGATGGAGCAGGAAACTGGAATACTACGGTCTCCGGGCTCAATGCGGGTGATTCTGTGACTGCGACAACTACTGATTTGGCCCTAAACACTTCCGAATTTTGTTTTAATCATATCGTGACTGCCGTTTCCGGAATAGAGGAAGATACCTCTATTGAAGATGAGCATCCACTTAAAGTTTCTTCTCCTTTATTAATAAATTCTGTTGAAATCAGTTTCACAGTTGGAAAGAAAGGTAAAGTAAACTTAAGTATTTATGACATTACCGGAAAACTCGTCATAAATCTTATTGATAAAGAATGCGAGTCTTCTTTATATAAAGTGACCTGGGATGGAAAAAATGCGAAAGGAGAGAAGTTACCTGCAGGCACCTATATTTGCAATTTAGAGAGTGCAGATACTGCCGCGGCGATAAAAATAATAAAAATTATAAAATAGAGGAAGGGTTTCAATAAAAAGGCAGAGCTATCCACTCTGCCTTTTTTATTTTTAACAAGATTTAAGCCACAAAGGCACCAAGACACAAAGAAAAAAATTTATTTAACCACGAAATACACTAAACACACTAAATTTTTTATTGTTTTTTTACTTGAACCCTTGAGACCTTGAAACCTTGAACCCTAAACCTTAATTAACCATATAGGACGCAGAGCTTTTTTAACTGCCAACTGCTCTATTCTCCCTTCTCACTAATAAAGAATTTGACATTTCCGCTTAATTTATTATAATATAAAAAAGGTGGGATTATGAATATATTAAAACGATTCTTTATACTGATTTTACTTCTTAGCGTTTATTTATTCGCAAAAACGGACGGTACAACCGGACTTCCTCTTGGTGGTATCGGTACGGGAGCTGTTAAATATAATGCCGGAAGCGGAACATTCAACGCGAGTTTCCGCACTCCGACCAGGAACGGAGATTACCACCCTCTATCCGGAACGCAATTCCAAATATTCACCCAAAGAGGAGATTCAATATTAACGGATAATTTATTAACCGCTGTGCGGAACAGCGGAAGGGTAGATGATGATGCGATTTTTCCTTTGCATTGGGTAAATTTCGGAGAGTGGAATGGTGTTTCCGTTCAGATGACAGCCTACATACCTTACTACCCCGATTCCGTTCCGATGATGTGCCACCCCTCTGCGATGTTCGAATTTACAATTGAGAACCTGGAGGATAGCGCAGTCGAGGCCGCCCTGGCTTTTCAAATCAGTACTCCTGTTACACCCATAGCTATTACCGATACGGGATTTGTGGCGAATGGGACATCGCTGGAACTCTCCCTGATAGGTGAATTTTCTACTGGGGCTGGTGATTTGAGTTACGGAAATGACAGTGGATTCTTTACCGACGGGCTATGCGACAACAATCTTTCAGGCACGACAAACCGTCTTGCTTTAAGAGTTTCCTTAGGTTCATATGACTCCCAGAAATTGCGTTTTGTTCTTTCATGGTATCAAGTAGACTCACTGGACCATTATCAATATACCAATACCTGGGATAACGCTAAAGATGTATCTGTTTCAGCACTCGGCAATTTCGAAACTTTTAAGGATAAATCGGAAGAATTAGTAACCCGTATGAGGAATTCAAATCTTCCGGAGTGGCTCGTCGACCAAACTCTTAACTCGACAGTAAATCTGGTCAACAATAGTGTATATTTTCAAGACGGCCGTTATTGCCACACAGAGGGACAGTGGCATCCGGAGGGGACGATGGACCAGATGTGGCACACACGGCAAATATATACAATGATTAATCCTAAGCTTGCGTGGCAGGAATTGGAATGGTGGGCCAGAACCCAGCATGTCACAAACTATGAAGGTCAAATTCATCACGATTTCGGAACATATTTTAATTATGTGGGGTGGGACAGTACGGAACATTCCGATTACCGGGATATACAGAGGTGGGTTGATTTGAATTGCGGATTTATTATTTCCGTTTATGAAGCATTTATAGCCACTGCCGATATGGACGAACTTTCATCTTTCTGGCCCTACGTAAAAAAGGCAGCCGAGCGCATTCTTGAGCAGGTTGACTCGTACGGTAACTCGACTTATCCCTATACATTCGAAAGTTCGCAGAGCTCCTATGATGCGTCGGGAGGAGACTTACAGTCACAGCCGTATAATACGGGTTTATCTATTGTGGTATATCGAATTATGAGTTATTTGGCAGGAATCATGGGGGAAACAGATTTGGATAGCCTTTATCAGAATGCTCTTGATACTGCAGTGACGAATTTCGAAGCCAGATGGCTGGATAACACTTATACTGTGGCGAATTATTGTGAAGGCGTTTTCGGTGGTCCATGGATTGCCAATTTTCTAAAGATGGACCCCTTCTGGGAGAAACAAAAATTAAATTATCTTTATATTACGATTTTAAATTATTATGATCCTTTAAATCAGGGTATGGGATTGCCGGGCGGTTCCTATGAGGAATGGCAGCCGTATCTTATCGGACATCTGGGAGGATATTCCTTACAGACAAACCGAACTAATATGTGGTGGGCACTGCAGAAAGATATGTATGACAGGAACTATCTTAATCGAAATCGTGTATTTAACCAGGAACTCGGTATTCCTTCGAAAGTTTCCTCACCGACATGGATAGCTACAAGCGCAAGCGGATGGTACCAGTACATCAGTATACCTATTTTATGGCGTAATTATTACAATATTACGGGATATCATTACAACAAATATTCAGGCGAATTATGGCTCGAACCGAGACTCTTCGATTCATTAAATCACGAATTGCATGACGCCCTCGTCATTACACCCGAAGGTTACGCTACTATAAATTACAATACTTATGGTGATTTTTATCAGAATCAGCAAATTGTTTTCGAGCCCGACCAATCGATGGATGTTTCGGCTATTTATGTTTGGGATTTATATAGCGATTCGCTGAATTCGATAGATATGGTAAAGGTAGATGGAGCCGATACGGACTATGAGCGCACGGGAAGCGGAAACCTATCTCACCTAAAACTGGATTGGGCAGGAACTATTACCCCCGCTGGTATTACAATCCTGATCGAGGGGAATGCATCAGGATTGGATGACCCCGACCCGGCCAAAATTCCTACAAACTATTTTCTCAGTCAGAATTATCCGAATCCATTTAACCCGACAACACGTATCGAGTATGGCTTACCACAAGCAGCTTTGGTCCGTATAAATCTCTATAACGTATCGGGTCAAAAGGTCGCCGTTATTATCAGTGAGCGCCAAAGAGCCGGATATCATTCCGTCGACTTCAGTACCGGCAGTCTTGCAAGCGGAATTTATTTCTATAGAATCGAAGCAAACGACTTCAGAGAGACAAGGAAAATGGTTTTGGTTCGATAGAAAAAAGATTCCCACACAGAGACACGGAGAATACAGAAAAAACAACAAATCATATTTATTTTGTTTATCCCCCAACCCAAAAACAAAGAGAAACAACAAATTACACAAATAGCACAAATAATTTTGTTGTTTTTCTTTTTTTCTACTAATGACTAATGGGCGTGTTGCCCAAAACCAATAGAATAAAATAACACAGTTCACATTGTTATTGCGAACTCTTCTTCACGCCTTTCCACCGTGACGCAATCTCCACGTATAGCTTGCAATTAAGCCCTTTAATTTTATCACAAGAGATTACTTCGCGAAAGTCGAGCAAGAGGACAAATTCGCAAAGACATTACTTTGGATAGCGAAAAGCCTTTCGGCAATACGCCCTAATGACCAGCGACTAATGACAAAATTGTATACACAAAGAACACAGAGAAAGAATTCAGAAGCAAAAAACCTATCTTACAAAGAACACAAAGATTCTTTGCTCTTTTTTACTTGAACCCTAGAATCTTCAAACTCAAAGCGTCAATTAACTACATAATTTACAAAAGAATCCGCCGAGCTCAAGTGGGAACTCTTTTTAATCACTAAAAAAACTAAAAATCAGAAACGCTTACTTTCTCTTTTTTGCTTTCTTAGTAGTTTTCTTCTTGGGTTTAGCCTTACTTTTTGCTTTCTTCTTAGACGCCGCTTTTTTCTTTATTGCCATATTACCCTCCTTTTTTAGAGTATGGCTACATTTCAAATAACAATAAAGCTGACAACCCCTTTGAAGAAAATTTCATAACCCTAATAAATCTACGACTATTAAACTATAAGCAATTTCTCTTGTAAGTCAAGGCTTTTTAGCTGTTTTTATAATAATTCGTATTTTCTACTTGACGTTTATCCTTTAGTACAAAGGGGTTAACAACGAATAGCATAAAAAAGAAGTTAGAAACCGGAATTCGGAATCTCATCCCAACTTCCAAAAAATATTGAACCACAAAGCTCACAAAGGTTTTATTTTTGTTCTTTTTTTACCACTTTTGTAGCACCTGATAGAGCATCGACATCAACTGTTGGGTCAAAATTTGCGTTCATAGGTGCTTTATGAGCAACCTTCATAAGATTCCAGTGACTGACTGTTACCGGTCCATCAATCAACTCCGGTACGTTATAGTTCATGATATATGTATCATAAAACGTGGGGTCTTTTTGCGGCATCAAAAATGACTTATACACATTTCCCAGTGAGTCAACATAACTAAAATACAATCTGGAACACAGGCGATCCTTTCTTTTACTGGCAAACACAAACCACCGGCTATTGCTCGACCAGCTATGAAAACTTTCACTATGGTCGCTGCTGATATCAAGTTTCCGGTACTTTTTTGTCTTTAGATCTAACATATAAAGATCACTGGATGGAAAATGTATGGAAAAATATCCGTAATCACTCATACAGAATAATAGATTTTCCCCATCAGGAGAAACTCTCGGAAAAGAAATACTCTTTCCTGTTTCTTTGGCAGTAATAATTGGCTCCACGTCACCCCACTGATTTGTTTCAACATCATAAGAGATACGCATAAGATCATATTTCAATTCGTTATATTTTTTATCACGTGTCAATTCAGGCCCACTGCAGAAATACAAATACTTACCGTCAGGACTCCAATTAGGGAGATTCTCCATTCGTTTTGTTGAAACTTTTGGTGATGTTGTTATTGTATTTGTTTGTATGTCGTAAACAACCAGGTCAGAAGTCTTATCCCATACGTAAATACTTTTACCTTTCCCGGCATGAAACTGCTGAACTATTTTATTAACTGAAAAGGCGATATGATTTCCATCAGGATGCCAGGCAGGATAAACGCCTGCAGACATCGTATATTTTGTTCCGGTATTAACTTTATTCACCTGGCCGTTCTTAACTATCATCGTTCCCCCATGTTTGTCCCTCATGTGAAACATCATGGTTTCCGGATTATTATTAGAGAAAGAATGACAATTCATGCAGTTATTGTCGGCAACTCTATTCGTAAAAATAGCAGATTCATCAAAATTTTCTACATTACGTTGATAAATACCCATTTCACTCCACAATACATATCCCAGGTTTATCAATCGATAAGCAACGTGGCTGTCAATTTCCTCTTTCGCAATTTTATTCTCTATCGTGCGAAACTGATTCCATTTGTTATTCTGATCTTTGACATATATATCTATATACAGTTCTTTGCCCCTATTTTCAGATAAAATGGCTTTCCATTTTTTTATGGGAATCATCACAATATTCTTTCCGGCATTGATTCTTATACGTTTCCCGTCTTTGGAATCCGTATAAATATCGATATAAAATTCTTTTCCTTCTTCATTAATCTTAAAATTCAAAGGGGCGATGTTCGGAGGAATAGTGATACCTGTGTAGTCCGGGTCGATATTGGGTAGACGGTCGATTTCCGTATAGTCTCCGGGAATTGAATTGGCGCAATTTTGTAAGCATAAGATAATCAAAATAAGGCCAAAAAAGACTTGATTTATGGATTTATAAAATAACCTCATCGATTTTTCTCCTTTGGTTTAATATAAAGAATATAATACCAATATGTGTTATAGAATCCTTTACTCAGAACTTCTTTTGCTTCTACTTCATTTTTTAATTTAGAACGAATACTATGAAACTGCTTGAATTGATTAATCGTTAGCTCATTAATATTATAATCAAACTTAACACTTCCTGATGGGTATACAGCCCTAATTAACAATAATGCTTCCTCTATATTGCGCGGATATTTTCTATAGCCTAACTTTTTAAATTTATCGAGATGTTCCATCAAATCCTCAAATCTACAATCAAGTAAATAATATGCCATTAAATATTCAAAAGCCATTTTATTATTTTCATTTTCCTTTAATAGCTCAATTAAATCAATATATGAATTTCCGCTGATGGCAACAAAAAAATCGGATTTCGGCATGAATTTACGTTTTAATTGAATTAAACTGTCAGATTTTATTAACGACTCATTAAGAAGATAGTTCCGGTAATGTTTAACCCATTTTTTATGCAAAATACTCTTGTTGAGAATATCTAAAAATTTTTCTGCAATATCATATTCTTCGCTGATAATATTGGTCATTATAATTAGTTTTAGCATTCTTGGATTATATCCGAATTTTGTTTGCCCCTCATAAGCCATAACCTGGGCCGCCTTAATATGTCCTAAATCAAAATATAAATCGGTGACAGGTATTGAAGTTGGCCTATCTAAGTTTTCAATAAATAAACCATCCGGCCCTAACATTTGAGGATAACCGAATAGATGATCAAGCATTTGCCCTGTATGATATAATGCTCTATTTACATTAAAATTTACCCAAACATTATATCCTTCTATTCCTAGAGTAACATTCAAAAGCTCATCCCACCTGCCCTGTTCCGCAAAATAATCAACCTGAATCTTCTTTTTTTCTCGCAGATCAAAAGAAAATGTTAATATTAAGATCGCGGCAAGTATAATAAAAATTGTTTGTGCTGATATATTTGATATATGATGGACCCCTACCGGTAAATTTTTTTGTTTTTTAACTTTTTGTTTCTTAACTTTGACTTTGGTATTTTTCAAGTAAACGAAAAGAACTATTTGCAGCACCGGAGGTGAAAGGAAAAACAAATAAGAATATAAATTTAGGTCAAATTTAAAAGGCCAACTATAGAATCTACGAGGCATAATGTAAAGATATGCCTCTTTAGGAGTGATCATAAACAAATAACGCGCGGCAATATAAGGGAAGATGAAGTATACTAACGAATTAAGTACGGCATCGATATATCTTCCCCGATTTTCCCGGAAAAGTAATTCGCGGGTCATACAAAGTACAACATAAAATAAATACATCCATCCACCCAGAATGTAATAAATTAAACATGACAGAGGAATAATAAATCTTTTGTATCGATTTGGAATCTTTACATAAACAAGGAAAAATATGAGAGCTGATAAATATTTAACAGCTATTGATATGGGAAAATTATAATCGTTTTGTATAATCAGCAATAAAGCAACAGGCAGAAAAGAAAGGACTAAAGAATATTTAAAATCTCCGATTTTTTTAATAAGCTTGTAAATGATAATAAAAATAGCTAAGGAAAGAGCTGAAATTATTAAAGATCCAAGAAAATTAAAATAGAAAAACTGGAAAAAGAATTGAGCAATCAACTCTACCGGTCCTCCGGGATACGATAGAAATTCTTTCAAATAAGTTTTATCGAAGAGAAATATGGGCTGGTGATTATAATAATATAAGGATGAATCAAAAACTAAAAGATAATAAAAAAATAAAAACAAAAATAAAGCTAGAAAAGAAAAATTTGGATTATTGATTATCTTTATTTCTTTTGTTTTCATAATCTCCTCAACATCTAAAAAGTAAATCAATTACCTCTTTAGTCAAGCCCCACCGGGAGACAATCCGCTAACCGCTGAGGCTGTGCCAAAAGTCCAAATTTAACGGATTTCTAAAAAATAAGCCTTTGAAAAACAAGAACTTAGTTTTCTGCAAATTGCGAAAAAGAGGGTTTTGGCACAGCCTCAGCTTACCGCTAAACCCATCCCCCAGATTAGCCACGGATAAACACAGATACACACGGATTTTTATTCTAACTTCTAACTTCCAGCTACTAACTTCTTTATTAGACACAAAGAGCTCAAAGTTTTCATCAGTTTTCTTTTAATCTCAAGATTAGGATGTTTGAGATAATTTTTTCTGTTTGACAATTTTGCCGAAATTTGTTATAATGTATACGTGCTAATCATAGATGATGTACTTATTAAAGAAGGAGGTTTAATAATGTTATATCGTTTGAGATACATTTTTATATTAATAGTATTTTTATTTCTCACTAATTGTCCCACAGGCCCCCATATAAAGATAAATAAGACTATGGAAGAATTAGAGACTGCTCTTCAAGAAGACCCTAACGACCCTATCGCTTACTACAATATGGGACTGGGATATACTGCTAAGAACCAATATGAAAATGCTCTTGAATACTTCCGTAAGGCTTTGGAGCTGGAGCCTCATTTCTCCGACGCATATTTTGCCATTTACTGTGTCGAGTTTGCGAAGGACAAAAAGTTGTATAAAAAAGCTTTCGAAGATGAAGAACACGACCCCGAAACTCAAAAGAAAATAAACGAGGTAAGAAGTTATTTAGATTATGCTATAGTTTATAATCCCTTCTTCGATTGGAAGCTTTCTACTATACTTTTGGAAAGAAGGCCTTATAGTGATAACCCATTTACTCAAATGCTTATCGACAGAGTATACGATGGTTTCGTACAGTTCAGACTTGGAAATTATGAAAAAGCAGTTGAAAAATTTGACTATTTGATTGAAAAAACACCTGAATTCAGATCGGCTTATCTTTTTAGAGGTATTGCTCAAGCACAACTGCAAAAATATGAAGAAGCAATCAAAGATTTTCAATTTCTAATAAATAAATTAGAGGAATACAATAAAGAAAAAGTCATTCCTATTTATTTAAACCCCGCCGAACTCTATTACTTGATAGGCTTCGCATATTTAAACCAGGAAAACCTTTACAACGCAGAAAAAACATTCAAAAAGGTTATTACGGAAAACATGGGTTTTTATATGGCGCATTTCCAACTTTCAAATATATACAAAAAGAGAGGGGACTACGCAGAAGCATTAAAAGAACTGGATGCGACAATAATCGCAAAACCAGACGATCCGATATTTCATTTCTCCAAAGGTGTCTGCCTGAATACAATGGACAGGGATTGGGAAGCCTTGCAGGAGTATATGAAGGCTATCTCCATAAATCCAAATTATCCTAAATCTTATTATACTCTCGCCATTGTTTCAGAATCGATAAAAAATAATGAAAAGGCATTGGAAAATTATCAAAAGTTTATTGATAAAGCTCCAAAGAGCTTGAGTTCTTTCATAGAGAGAGCGCAAATTAAAATAGATTCGTTACAAAACGAGCAAACTTTACAAAAAAATTAAAGGAGGGGGTTTTATGAAAAAAGGGATATTAATATCTTTTGTAAGCTTAATTTCTCTCTATTGCAATATCACAGCTTATGCGCAGGATGATGGATTATATCAAGAAATGATGTTTTTTTCTAACGTTTTGAACCATATAAAAGCTAATTATGTTGAAGAAGTACCGCCTTCAAAGCTTATCGGCTACGCCGTATATGGCGTTCTGACATCCTTAGACCCTCACACAATTTATATGAGTCCCCAGCGATTTGAGATGCTTTTAGAAATCACGGAAGGAAAGGCTTATGGGGTCGGAATCGAATTTGCTATAATCGACGGACTGCCTACAGTTATCTCTGTCATAAAGGGTGGCCCGGCAGAAAACAATGCCATACAGACAGGCGACGTGCTTATAAAAGTCGACGATAAATACGTTACCGATAAAACGGAACCCGAACTTCAATTACTCCTTGCGGGAGAAAAAGGCTCGAAAGTCGACCTGACTTTCAAAAAGCCATCGATGTCCGGAGAGTTTATAGTCGAAATAAAGAGGGGAGAAATACCCATTAACAGTGTCGATTATCATTTTATTAAGCAATCGAGTACAGGTTATATAAAAGTAGATAGATTCTCAATAAAAACGCCGGAAGAAGTTACCAAGGCTTTAAAAGATTTAAGAAAAGAGGGAATGAATAATCTAGTACTGGATTTAAGGGACAATCCGGGAGGTGTAGTCGATGCCGCCGTTGGCGTAATCGATTTATTTATACCCAAAGACGAAATTATTGTCGAAATTAAAGGAAGAAAAGAAGTATCAAATAGGACTATTTCCGCAACGGGCGACAAAAAGGAACCTCTTTATCCTATCATCGTACTGATAAACCAGGGCTCTGCCAGCGCTTCGGAATTGGTCTCGGGTGCCCTTCAGGATTATGACAGAGCTCTCGTTGTAGGCGAAAATAGTTTTGGTAAGGGACTTGTTCAGAGCCCTTTCTTTTTGCGTAACGGCGGAGTTATTTTGATGACAATCGCAAAATATTATACTCCAAGCGGCAGGATTATCCAACGTGACTACGAAGGAAAAAGTTTAAGGGAATATCTCGCGGAGATAAAAGCTCCCGATACAACAGATTTAGATAGTTCCTCAATTTTTGCTACTAAAGGAGGTCGGAAGGTTTTCGGTAAAGGAGGTATCACTCCGGATATAATAATCCGGCTGGATACAACAAGTATTTTAGAATCCAGAAAACTAAAAGACCTGATATGTAAATACGGAATCGAGTTTGTTGCAAATAAAAGAAACCAGTTGAAGAATTACAAAAAATTTGATGATTATGCTAAAAACTTTTTCGTAGATGAGAAATTACAGAAAGAATTCTTATCCAAAGCTGAAGAGAAAGGCCTGGATATTGAAGAAATAAAAAAAGAAGAACAGATTATAAATAATCTTATAAAGACAGAAATAGCCGGTATGTATTGGGGCAAAAAAGAAGAAATGATAGTTTCTTTAAATACTGATTACCAGTTGCAAAATGCCTTAGGACACTTAGACGAAGCAGAAAAGATCCTGGAATTATATAGTAAAAATTTTGAGAAATAGGAAACCACAAAGTCCACAGAGACCAATGGGATTAGGAGCAGCGCAAGTTAGAAGTTCAGGGATTAAGTGGTAGGTGTTTTTTCTTAATCCTTGCTTTTCTTCATGGCCTTGCAACTAATGCTTAATCCTTGCTAAACTTCAGGCTTTTCTACTAATCCCCAAGAGTTACTCCCTTCTCTCTAATGTTCAACCACTTTTGTGGCACCTGAGAGAGCATCGATATCAACTGTTGAGTCAAAATTTGCGTCTATAGGTGCTTTATGAGCAACCTTCATAAGCTTCCAGTAACTGACTGTCACCGGTCCATCGATCAATTCCGGTACGTTATAGTTCATGATATATGTATCATAAAACGTGGGGTCTTTTTGCGGCATCAAAAATGACTTATACACATTTCCCAGTGAGTCAACATAACTAAAATACAATCTGGAACACAGGCGATCCTTTCTTTTACTGGCAAACACAAACCACCGGCTATTGCTCGACCAGCTATGAAAACTTTCACTATGTTCGCTATTGATATCAAGTTTCCGGTACTCCTTTGTCTTTAGATCTAACATATAAAGATCACTCGATGGAAAATGTATGGAAAAATATCCGTTATCACTCATACAAAATAATATATGTTTCCCATCAGGAGAAACTCTCGGGAAAGAAATACTCTTTCCCGTTTCTTTCGCAGTAATAATTGGCTCTACATCACCCCAATGATTCGTTTCAACGTCATATGAGATACGCATAAGATCATATTTCGATGCATTAGGCTTATCCTTATTTAACCATTCATGCCCGTTGCAGAAATACAAATACTTACCGTCAGGACTCCAATTAGGCAAATTCTCCGTTCGCTTTGTCGAAACTTTTGGAGATGTTGTTATTGTATTTTTTTGTATGTCGTAAATAACCAAATCAGAAGCTTGATCCCATACATAAATACTCTTATCTTTCCCGGCATGAAATGACTGCGCTGTTTTATTAACTGAAAAGGCAATATGATTCCCATCAGGATGCCAGGCAGGATAAACGCCTGCAGACATCGTATATTTTGTTCCGGTATTAACTTTATTCACTTTGCCGTTTTTAAGTAGCATCGTACCGCCGTAATCGGCTCTCATGTGAAACATCATCTCCTGCGGATTATTATTACAGAAAGAATGACAATTCATGCAGTTCTCTCCGGTCGCTCTATTTGTAAAAATAGCATGTTCATCAAAATTTTCTAGATTACGTTGATAAATACCCATTCCCCTCCACAACTGATACCCCAGATTTATCAATCGATAAGCAACGTGGCTGTCAATTTCCTCTTTCGCAATTTTATTCTCTATCGTGCGAAACTGATTCCATTTGTTATTCTGATCTTTGACATATATATCTATATACAGTTCTTTGCCCCTATTTTCAGATAAAATGGCTTTCCATTTTTTTATGGGAATCATCACAATATTCTTTCCGGCATTGATTCTTATACGTTTCCCGTCTTTGGAATCCGTATAAATATCGATATAAAATTCTTTTCCTTCTTCATTAATCTTAAAATTCAAAGGGGCGATGTTCGGAGGAATAGTGATACCTGTGTAGTCCGGGTCGATATTGGGTAGACGGTCGATTTCCGTATAGTCTCCGGGAATTGAATTGGCGCAATTTTGTAAGCATAAGATAATCAAAATAAGGCCAAAAAAGACTTGATTTATGGATTTATAAAATACCCTCATCGATCTTTCTCCTCTTTTATTCAAGATTTGTTTCCTTTGGTTTAATATAAAATACATAATACCAATATGTATGATAGAATCCTTGTTGTAGAGCTTCTTTTGCTCTTTCTTTACTTCCGAAACTAGAAAGAATACTATTGAACTGTCTGAATCGTTCAATTGTCTGCTGATTAATACTATAGTCAAACTTAACTTTTTTTGATGGGTATATAAACTCAATTGACAATAATGCTTCTTCTATACAGTTCGGATATCTTCTATAGCCTAACCTTTTAAATTTATCGAGATGTTCCAGCAAATCCTCTAATCTATAGTCAAGTAAATAATATGCCATTAAATATTCAAAAGCCATTTTATTGTTTTCGTTTTCCTTTAATAGTTCAATTAAATTCTCATCTGAACGATCGCCGATGGCAATAAAAAAATCGAATTCAGGCATGAGTTTACGTTTTAATTGAATTAAACTGTCAGATTCTATTAACGATTTATCTAAAAGATAGCTCCTGTAATGCTTAACCCATTTTTTATGCATAATACTTTTGTTAAGAAGATCTAAGAATTTTTTTGCAACACCATATTTCCCTTCGACAATATTAGTCACCACAATCATTTTTAGCATTCTTGGATGATATACGAAATTTGTTTGTCCCTCATAAGCCAAAACTTCTGCCGCCTTGATATGTCCTAAATCGAAATATAGATCGATGGCAGGTGTTGCACATTGCCTGGGGACGTTTTCAAGAAATAAACCATCAACCCCCAGCATTTGAGGAAAACCGAATAGATTGTCGAGCAATTGCCCGGCATGATATAATGCTCTGTTTACATTAAAATTTACCAGAGCATCATATTCCTCTGTTTCCAGTGCTAAATTCAATATTTCCTCCCATCTGCCCTGTTCCGCAAGATAATCGAACTGAACCTTCTTTTTTTCTTGCCGGTCAAAAGAAAATTTTAATATTAAGATTACGGCAAGTATAATAAAAATTGTTTGTGTTGATATATGTGATATAAGATGGACCCTTGCCGGTAATTTTTTCTGTTTTTTAACTTTTTGTTGTTTAACCTTGACTTTGGTATTTTTTAAATAAACGAAAAGAGCTATTTGCAGCACCGGAAGTGAAAGGAAAAACAAATAAAAATACAAATTTCGTTCAAAGTTGAAAGGCCAACCATAGAATCTATCAGGCATAATGTAAAGATATGCGTCTTTAAAATAAATCATAAACAAATACCGCACTGCGATATAAGGGTATATGAAGTATACTAATGAATTGAGTACGGCATAAATATATTTTCCTGAATGTTTGGAGAAAAAGAATTCGCGGGTCACACAAAGTACAATATAAAACAAATAGTACCATCCACCCAGAATGTAATAAATTAACCATGATAGAAGAATGAAAAATACTTTGTATCGCTCCGGAATTTTTAGGTAAACAAGGAAAAAGATGAGGGCTAACAAATATTTAAAGGTCAGCATTAATTGGTAATTATAATGGTTTTGTACAATCAGCAATAAAGAGACAGGCAGAAAAGAAAGAATTAAAGAATATTTAAAATCTCCGATTTTTTTAATAATCTTGTAAACAATAATAAAAACAGATAGGGAAAGCGTTGAAAGAACTAAGGATCCGAGCAGATTAAAATAGAAAAACTGCAAAAAGAACTGAGTAATCAACTCTGCCGGTCCTCCGGGATACGATAGAAATTCTTTTAAGTAAGTTTTATAGAAGAGAAATATCGGCTGGTGATTATGATAATATAGGGATGAATCAAAAACTAAAAGAAAATAAAAAAACAAAAAGAGAAAGAAAAATAGAAAATAAAAATTTGGATTATTGATTATTTTTATTTCTTTTTTTCTCATAAATACCTCAATATGTAAAGAATAAAACGATTATATGTTTAGTCAAGTCCCACAGCGCGAAGCACTGCGAGTCATTAGTCACTAGTCATCAGTCACTAGTCAAGAAACAAATCCCAACCCCCAAATCCAAAATCCTAATATTGCCACGAAGGCACAAAGTCACAAAGTTTTTCGTTGTTTTTTACTTGAACCCTGGCAACCTTGAATCCTTGAAACCTTAATCAATACAGAGAACACAAAGACTTAGCCGTCAGTTGTCGGCTGTCAGCTATTTTTACTATTCGACTAATCCGAAGGATGGTTCGAATAAAAAACCCTTGAGCTCAAGAGAGAACTTTTTTTAATTACTACACAAACTAGAAACTAAAAATCAGAACCGCTTACTTTTTCTTCTTTTTTGGTTTAGCTTTTTTTGCTTTCTTCGGCGCAGCTTTTTTCTTACATGCCATTTTACCCTCCTTTTTTAGAGTTTGGTAAAACTTTAAATATATTAAAGCTGCAATTCTTTTGAAGAAAATCTCTTACCCTTATACAACTAATCCTATTAAAATATAGGCCATTTCTCGTTTTAGGCAAGGTTTTTATTTATTTTTGTCAAAATTTGTATTTTCTCCCTGGCGTTAACCCTTTAAAAACAAAGGTTTTAACAACGAATTATTCAACTGGCACAAATGTTTCTTACTATTTAACCATTTCTCAATTCAACCATTCAACTGATGCGTAGCATCTCCGCCCCTTGACTTAACAGTAAAAAATCCGTAAACTTTTTAATAAGAAGGGATATTATGAAAATATTTTTTTTATCTATAATATGTATGTTAATGCTTTCGGGTTGCGCCACCAACAATTTACACCTAAAGCATAATCCTGATTGGGAAGGAAAACGTTTAGAACCGATAGAATTAAAATCTGAAATCAAAATCGATTCTATTTCAATAAAGGGTTTTAAAACTGACGTCTCTCTCTGGGAAAAATTATTTGAGAGCCCCTCTTACTTCCCTACACTTAAAGAAGATATAGAAAAAGCAATCATAAAAGATTTAAGGTATGATTTGTTTCCGATGGAAGATGACTCTTCTGATATTTTTATCAATGTTAAAGCTGATTTTGGTTTTAAGAAAGAATTTTTTCAACTTCAACACACACTTTTAATTTCTACAGGTGCAGCAATTGTTGGAGGTTTAGTTGGCTACGCTTTTCAACCTTTTGAAATGACTAGTGCCTATCCAGGATCATGTTTAGATTTTTCAGATCACAAAAGAGAAATAAATACGATTCTTATCAGTGGTTGCTTCGTAGGTGGGGCTAATATAGTAATTTCCGCATTTGGGGATAAGAATCTAGGAACCTCCTGGATATCTTGCGAAATATTGGATAAAAAAGGATCCCTTATTTCCAGATACGAAAAAAAGATAAAAATAAAGAAGAATAATGCATCCTTTGAATTTAGCTTTAATTTGTTTGATTGTAAACCAAAAGAACAAAAGATTTTAGAAGCTACCTTAAGAGAAGCGTTAAGCGACATAAAATCTCAGATAGATAGAGATAGAGAGAAGATTTTAGAAGCCGTTAAGAACTGAGGAAAAAGGGGAATCGAAAATCGAGAAGTTGACGTTGATATGATAAATGGGATAAATCATATTACTTTATCAGTAAAAGATATAGATGAATCTTTCAAATTTTACAAAGAGATTCTCGGTTTAAAACCAATTATGAAATCCGAAATAAGCGCATATTTCCAGGCTGGGTCCATCTGGATAGCACTTGTAAAAGATGAGACTAAAAAAAGTGCGAGTGACTACAGCCATATAGCTTTTAACGTTACCGCTAAAGATTTTAATAACTTAAAAAACAAAATAAAAGATTATGGTGCAAAAGAATGGCAGGAAAACAAAACCGAAGGAGAATCATTTTATTTCCTTGATCCAAGTGGCAATAAATTAGAGATACATTCAACGTCGTTAGATGATAGAGTTAAACACGGAAAAAAACATTGGAAAAACGATGTTGAATGGTTTATATAGGTTCGAAACATCTCCGTCATAGGTCGATTGTTTTTCCCATTTAACCATTTTTCAATTCAACCATTCAACTGATGCGTAGCATCTCCACCCCTTGACATCCCACCCCAATTGTGAGTATACTAAAGACGGATGAGGTTAGTATGAAAAAATTTTCAAGATTAATTATTATTGTATTATTTATTGCTTTTCTTCTTAAGTGTGCTACCGGAAATGCGCCTCTTAGAAAAACCGTTAAAATTGATGAAGATAGCCAAAAAATAGCTGCCGCAGTCATAGGAATAGAAGAAAGAATTGGAAGTCCCAAGTCTCTAAATTACTTTTTTATCAGAAGCTGGATATATAAAGATACCGGAAATTTGCTGCATCAGATTTGCACTCATTATGGGTATGTAGCAAAAGACTGGAGATTTTATAAAAACGCATATAGCCAGGAAGGCCAACCCTTAGAACTTGTCAAAATAGAACGTGATGCGGATTATCATAAATCTATTAATGTTTATTATGAGACAGTAGGTGTAACAATCGCGGATGAATATCTTAGAAGTCATTTAAATGGATTTTCAATTAAAATATCAGCTTTAAGCGGTGATTCGTTTATAATTGAACCAACCCCGGAACAAATAAAATCTCAACTTAGTAAGATACAAGAATACAAAAAATTAAATAATTTATAATTGATAAAGAATTCAGGAGCCAGAATCCAGAATACAGAATCCCCTCCCAACCGAAACAACTAAAAGTAACAACGAATCACACGAATTGCACAAATTTTTTTTATTCAAAATTATTAACGGATGCGAAGCATCCCCCCCTTGACATCCCACCCCCATTATAAATATACTATAAATATTAGGAGGGTATTCTGAAGAAACGTATTTATGAATTTTTAGAAAAAGCAAAAGAAGGGGACACTGCGGGATCAATCTTCGATTGGTTTATAATGTCGCTCATATCTCTAAACGTATTAGCGGTTGCTCTGGCAACGGTGCATAGTATTTCTTTGCGATATGATAAATTCTTCAATGTTTTCGAAATTGTTTCCGTAATTATTTTTACAATAGAATATATTCTCCGAGTATGGTCTTGTACTATTAACGAAAACTTTAAGCATCCTGTATTTGGCAGATTAAAGTATTTAATTACTCCTTTTGCGATTGTAGATTTACTTGCGATTTTGCCTTTTTATCTGCCGAGACTTATTCCTGTAGATTTGAGATTCCTGAGAGCTTTAAGACTCGTACGTCTTTTTAGAGTCTTGAAAATGGCAAGATACAACACCGCTCTATCAACTTTGAAGAACGTTATATTAAGAACACGTGAAGAATTAATAGTCACCTTTTTTACCATATTTATATTTTTAATACTGCTTTCAAGCGCGGTATATTTAGTAGAAAATCCCGTTCAGCCGGAAGTTTTTCCCGATATTCCTACCGCAATGTGGTGGGGAGTTATGACTATGACGACCGTAGGATATGGGGATATTTATCCCATAACGGTTTGGGGAAGAATTTTCGCCTCGATTGTCTCGATTTTAGGAATCGGTTTATTTGCCTTACCCGCAGGTTTTCTTGCATCCGGTTTTACGGAAGAGATAAGAAAAGGAAAGAAAAATAAAATAATCTGCCCGGAATGTGGGAAGGAGATTAAGCTAGAATGAATTATCTGTCACAATGTCAAGCACCGTCCCCATATTTCCCCCATATTTCCTTAACTTTTAGAGCTTGTTGATAATAGACCTCTCTTAAGAGAAAAAGCGAAAAATTTTGATAGCGTTTGCGTTGTGTTTACTATGAATTTAATATTCTTTAAATATTTTTCGGCTAATTCAACAGCATTTGAATATACTACTGGCATATAAATTTTTTCTATTTTTTTCTTTTTCGAATTATAAAAAGGAATGTATATATTTATATTTTTTTCCGGTTGCTTTTCTCCTATTACGCTAATATCTCTAATTACCAATCCAGAGTGTTTCACCTTATTATACAGAGTTCTTACTATTTCATCTCTATAAAACCCGATTATGCTCTTAATTCTATTTGTCAACTCTTTATTATAATTCTTTTCTATATAATCTCTATTTTTTTTATCACAAAAATTTAATATATTTTCTTTTTTAGGAAAACCTAGTCTTTCAAGGATGTTGTCCGAATTGAATATATCATTTAAGAATTTTAGCATTTCCCGGCTGTTATAGGTTAATAAAGTCATTTCTATGCCGCCTGCTTGTTCCCATCTTGAAAAAGAATAAAATAAGGCCCCTGCACTCTCCAAGCTCACTACCAATTCAGCATGCAATTTTACTTGAAGTTTCGCAACACTATCAAAATCCTTCTCAGCATGAGCTTTAATTAGTTCCACATGAATACATTCGGCTATTTTTAAAGGAATGGTTAGACTGAAGTCAGCGTATTCTCTTAGAAATTTTGCAGTTCTCTCGGCATCCATAGTAAATTAGCGTTTTGATTTCTTATCTTTTATTATTTTTTCCATATACCCATTAACTGGAGCAAAATACTCTTCCATATCTCTAATAACTTTTGGTTTCTCAACATGATTTTGTGGATCAAACAAACAATTTATAAAATCTATAACTTTCCAAAAAAAGGGAATAGCAATACCAGGAGTGTAAATGTTTTTCCTTTCTAAATGTGCTGCTGTTTTATTACGTAATTCCCTGTAAGTATGAGCTTCAAATTCAGAAATCCTTTTAGGTAATTTTTCGTTTTTCAACAACCAATCAATAACAGATTTTAAAGATTGATTTACATCTTCAAATCCTTCTATTCTCCAATGTTTTAATAAACTGTCATAAATCGCTGGATAACTCTTCTTGACTGTCTTCTTTTGCGTTTTCTCCTTTAGTATAAATTCTTCTGGAAGCTCTTTCAAAAATTTCTCCTTAATAGATTTCAGAGATTGACTTATATCTTCAAAACCTTTGTTTCGCAAATGTTTTAACAAAATATCATAAATTGCTGAATAATGCTTTTTTTCTATTTTCTTTTGTTTTTTCTTCGTTAGAATACACTCTTCTGGAAGTTCTTCCAAAAATCTCTCTTTTATTGCGGTTTCTGTAAGTAAAAAGAGGTATATTGAACTCAAAGTGTAGAACTCATATTCGTAATATCCATACATACAAATCTTTTTTGCAAAATCCAGCATTCCATGGATTTTCTCAGGTACTTTAGAACTAACATCAACCTTATTCAGCGATTCCTCTAAACGCTCTATGGTCATATTCACTGGCTTGTTTCTTATATCCGGTTCACAAAAATCATTCATACGGCATTACAAATTTTTCAAACAAGCCCCGACTCTTTATTTTTTTTTCTCCATTTTATCATCTTTTCTATCAACTCAACTTCTCGTTTTCTTGTTTTTTTAATATCTTTTAATTGGGTTTCACTTTTTCGAGCATTGTCTAAAGTAAATAAAATATCTTTGCAAGTAAATTCATCCTTAAAAATATATAAGTAATAATATATGAGATTTTCCAACATGCTTTTTATAACTTCAATATCCGAGAGTGTTACTGTTACATCAAGTCCCTCATGAACAATTTTATTTCTTTTATCTGCCATATCTAAAATGATTTCAGGGCTTAAAGATGGGACTTCAGGAATATGTATACTCATCGCTCTTTCTAATGTTATTTTTGTTGCCTCTTGAGGTTTTTTTAAAGTGAGGGTTTCTAGCCCTCTCCAAAAATGCAAAAAAGAGTCTTTTAGTTCTAATTTGGTAACCCCCAACTGATAAGATCGAAACGCCATCAGCAATATATTATCTATTTTGTTTTTAATATTTAGTGATTTTATTTCAGGCAAAATTTGACTAATCCTTTTCTCGTCGCGAGTGGATATAGTTATGTTTTTTCTTTTGGATATATCTTTACTATAATAACAAGTATTATATTTGCCATTTCCCAAAACTATGTATATAAAAGGTTTTCGTATTTCGGATATCCTTTCAAAGGGTAAAGATAATAAAAATTTTAGTAAATCATAGCTTGCGTAATCAATTGCATAATTTATACCGCCAAATAGTACCTCTAAGGTCTTTTCTAATTCATCCATCGCATATTCTCTATCACGAGCATCAATTTCAAACTCCCAATATGTACTTAGTGTACTATTTAATATATTTGGGTCCATAGGAGTTTCCCTAAACGCATCTTGTATGGATGCTCCTCCTTTTTGAGCAGTAGTATAAAATTTGTCGTTCCATTCTTTTAAAGATAAATTACATATGAAATAACCTAAAACCGATAAAGATGTCGGGCATTTATTTCTTTCTTGATATTGGAAATTAATAGGAAAGCCTATTGTATATTTTTTGATTTTTAGTTGTCCTAGTTCTTTTTTTATTCTCTTTAACCCTTTATAAAAATGAGCTATAGCATCTTCTTTAATTTTTATTTCATTAAGGAGTTTTACTATCTTTCTTTGAAATACTTGACGTGAAATCTTTAATTCTGTTTGAATCGTCTCCAAATCTTCTATTTCACCTAGTATATTTTGCAGCAGTATATCAAATCCCAGGTATCCAGTAAGTCCAATTCTCAAGCCTGTTGTATCTTTATCTATATAAGAAATAGCATTTAATACTAACTCTTCTAGCTCTTTATTTTTTTGCTGCTTGTTAATTAAAGGCCTCCTCCAAATATAGTCAAACAGTCAAATCGTCGAACAGTTAAACAGGAACATATAATCATAGTGTTTAAAATTTAATGCACGTGTACGAGATGTCAATGGGTGGAGAATTCACGTACATCAAATTAGTGAAATGGTTAAATTGAAAAATGGTCAAATGGTTTTTTCCTTGTGTTCTCCGTGGCTCTGTGTGAATTTTTAGGTTTTAGGTCTTGGTTTATAGGTTTTAGTCAAAAATAACAAACAAAAAAGATCCTGTTAATCTGCGTTTATCTGCGTCCCATAGATTCTTCGAATCAGTTGAGTAGTTAAATTGTTGAGCAGTTGAGTTGTCGAGGTTGTACCAAAAAGTTGCACCACTTTTCCGGATTTTATTGTGGAAT
>CAYQMH010000037.1:0-21054 GCA_964418485.1 uncultured bacterium
AAGATGATATTACTGAAATGAGAAGGTTAGAGCGTTGGAGCGTTAGAGAGTTAGAGAGTTAAAAAAAACAAGCAACTACCAAAAACCGGCTCAGGGTTTTTCAGAATCCTGAGCCGGTTCAAATTTTAAAGCTATAGGGATCAAGGGTTCAAGGATTCCAGGTTTCGAGTGAAAAACAATACAAAAAAAATTTCAGTGTTACGCTTTCCTAACTTTACACTTTTGTCCGGAACAAAAATGTAAAGTTAGAAGGAGAAATCCTAGTTCGCCCGTGTAAATCCGTGTCCTATAGTTTTTCAATTTTTGCATTTTTATATGTAATTTTGATTTTTAATTTTTGATATTTAATTTACAGATACTGACATATAGCCTGTTCAAACTTCAGAACTTGGATTTTGTATATTTCTGTTAGGAAATACGTATTTAATTATCCCCGTTGCGTTTGAAACCCAGTTTATCCCTTTACACTTAAGTCTTTCAAGACCTCTTAATTTATTCAAACCGATTTTCGCGGAAAGATTAAGAAGAGTATCTATCGTATAAACACCCCAACGCCCTATAAGGTAAGAATTATCTGTTTCTTTAGGGGTGGAAATAAATGCTTTTTCATAACCGGCTTCCCCGGCTAATTGCCACTGGCCTTTCCCTATCCTACCAAACGGATAGGACAAATACTTCACTCTCTCCCCTATTTTATCGGATATAGTCTTAAGTGAAACTTCCATATCATGTTTAACCAGATCAACCGGACTGCGTGAATAATCGGGATGGAGATGTGAATGAGAACCTATTGTGACACCATATTTATGCATCTCCTTAATTTTATCCCAGGAAAGATGTGTGAACGACTTTCCAAGAGTAACATCCCAATCATTCTTTTTTCCCGCATACCCGGAAACCACAAAAACCAAAGCAGGAACCCTTTCCTCCATAAGTACAGGAAAAGCGAATTCATACAAATCGACAAATCCGTCATCAAAAGTGACCAAAACCCCTGAATCCGCCTCGAAGAACTCACTGGCTTTAAGAAATTTAATACCTTTTCTTTTTAAAAATCTTATGTGCTTTGCGAAAACATCCGGGAAGACAATCGAACCGTAGGGGGAAAAAGTTTTAGATATATTATGGTAGAGAAGGATCGATCTCATAATAAAAATCCATAATATCTTTTGCTACTACATCCCATGAGTATTTCTTGACTGTATCAAGTCCTCCCCTAATCAGGGTCTTACACAGATTTTTATCTTTAAAAAGATTTATAACTTTTCCAGCTATTTCATTTGAATTCGCAGGAGTTACAAGTAGTCCATTTTCTCCGTCTTTAATAACACATCTATAACCGGGAATATCCGAAGCAATTACAGGAGTTTCAGTAGCCATAGCTTCAAGTAGAACAATGCCAAAACTTTCCCCGCTGATAGCCGGTGAGACAAAAATCGCCGCCTCAGCAAATATTCTGGGTAAATCAGTTGGGGCTACAAAACTCAAAAACCTGATTGAATCTTTAACATCTGAAGGAATACTCAACCTCATCCCTTTATAACCTCCTCCGGCTACTGTAAGTTGCGCCTCGGGGATCTCACGCTTTATATGCGGCAGCGCATCAATCAAAAATTGCAACCCCTTTCTCCGTTCTATTCTTCCCACAAATAAAATTTCAAAAGGGTTTTTCTCACCGCAAAATCTAAATCTGTCCGTGTCGATACCATTAGGAATTATGCGATACTCTCCGGGAAAGTATTTTCGAATAGAATCTCTGGCGGTAACCGAAACGGCAATTTTTCCATCTATCTTTTCTAAAAAATGTTTCAAAGGACTCTTAAAAATTGTATATAAAGCGGAAGATTCAAAAGTCGGATGAAATGTAAATATATTCGTTTTACTCGAACCCTTAAGAACAAGCAGAGGCAAAGTCGGAGCAATTACGCCATGAATATGAATAATATCATACTTATTCACAACCCTGGAAAGAACAGATAGATTAATCCACCCTGTCATCCTCGAATTAGACTGGTTCATGTGGATTACAATCGACTTACCTAAACGGATAACCCTCCTCTCATCAGGTTTTAAATTTCCTTCCATATTAGATGTAAGTATCGAAACCTTATGACCCATGTTTTCGAATTCGTTCGCGAGATGATATATATGTTCTGTAATCCCTCCAATGTGAGGGTAATAAAAATCCGAAACAAAAAGAATTTTCATTTCCAGATTCTCTGAAAAACGAACCACTGAAAAGGATACATCTTTATACCCTCTTCCATTAGACTAATAACTTCCTTTAACATTTCATCAGATGAAGCAAAATCTTTCGGATAAAGAGGCTTAAAAACTCTACCTGAATATCTCGGTGAATCAGGATCAAGAGCCAGTATACCCACCAGAACAGGTGCACCCGTCTTTTTGGAAAGAAAAGTAATGCCTTTCGGAATCGATGCTTTGCGATTAAAGAACTCACTTGTCGTTCCGGAATCCACTATGTCCCTATCTCCAATTAAAACAACAATCTTATTTCTCTTTAAAGTCCTCATTAGCATAAATGGTAATGTTTTACTCTCAAGCGGTAATAGTTTATTTCCGAAATGCGCTCTATAACGATTATAAAATCTAAAAAAATTAATGCCCGGGCCTTTAGTCTCCGCAACGGAATAAAGAGGAAGACCCAACCCGGTAAGATAAATACCTGCCAATTCCATACCCCCTACGTGAGGAGAAACAAGAATTATACCCTTCCCCTTATCCAATTCCTCCTTAAAATAATTAAGTCCTTCTACCCTGATCATAGACCTTATATACGATTTACTCATATTGGGGATATTGAGAATATCACCATAGACTCGCATGAAATTGATAAAAACTTTCTTCACATCTCTTTCATCGCACTTACCCAAAACAGCAGTTAAATTTTCTCTTATAATCATTTTTTTTTCTCCGGCAAAATAGAACCATAAAGTCCCGGCTGTTATTGCCAAAAACTCCCGTAAAAAGGCGGGAGTAAAGAGCAAAAACTGCGTCATAAAAAGCATAAAAGTTTTTTTCATAATTAATAATCTGTAGAACCGAATCCGCCGTTTTCTCTTTTAGTCGCATTAAGTTCGCTTGTTTCTATCAAATTAACTTTTTCAACCTTAGTAAAAACTAATTGCGCTATTCTATTTCCTTTTTTAATCTCAAAATCTTTTTTACTAAAATTAAAAAGAATAACTTTTATTTCTCCACGGTAATCAGAATCTATTGTACCCGGAGAATTTAACACTCCTATTCCAAACTTTGAAGCGAGCCCACTCCTGGCTCTGACTTCTCCTTCGTAGCCCGAGGGAATCTCAAGAGCAACTCCTGTAGGTATCATTTCAAAACCACCTGCGGCCAAAATACAATCCCGAGAAGCATACAAATCCAATCCGGAACTGCCAGGCGTCTGATAAGCGGGAAGAGGCAAATTTTTATTCAGCCTTTTAATTTTTATTGTTAAAAGCATGAAAAGTTTCTCTCAAAATACAAATAACTAACCAAAGAGTTTCACGAGTATCATTCAACTTCTTTTACAGTCTGTAATCCCAGATATTGGTCAAGCGCATCTTGCAATATATCAAGACCTTCCTCAAGAATCTCAGGATTGAGATAACGATAATCGACCAAAACTTCTCCTTCATCTTCATACTGGTCGGAATGAAAAAAGACCGACGGTGCCACAAACACTGTTCTCTTATCGCGATTATACTCGCAAAGTAACCACTCCACAAATGTATCGGCATTTGGCACCGGCAGTTTCAAAAAGACAGAAGAAATACTGTTAGCATAAGTTACCGAAACATCTTTTCTGTTTTCAATAAAATTATGAATTATAGTCCTATTCTGCTCTATCTGTTCCAATCTGTCATGTAATATTTTAGAAGAATTCTCAAGAAAATTATCGATTAAAGAAATATCATAAGGCGTTATTGGAAATAAATCACCGGCAATTAATTCAATCTTAGCAGATAACGTTTCGTGAAAAATAATTATAGTCAAATCTCCCATAGAGAAATCTCTCAAGAAACTGTTAACTCTGATAACTCTTTCATTATTGATAGAAATGTCTCTTAAAAATACTAACCCCTTGGGGTCCCTTAGTAGATGACCAAGCGATTCATCAACAGCTAAAAATAACTGATAATTTCTTGAGATAAAAAGCATCCTCTCAAGACTTTCTTTTGGATACATAATATCCCCCGAGAAGCCGGGCTCAGAAAAATAGAACAGCTTTGTACGTGGGGTCAAAATATCCTCGACATCTCTCCGGAGTGGAATATCAAAATCTTCCGAAGAATTTGTCTCTATAATTTTTGTGCTTAATGAAAGAATATCGGTATATTGCCTTATGAAATAAGGAGCAGGAGCAGGAGTCAATACTTCGTCTCCCACATCAGTAGTAGTAAAAAAAAGCAGATAATAAGCCGAGAATCTGTTGGGAAGAAGCAGCAATTTATAATCGTTTGAAACCCCAAGATATAATTTAAGTCTTCTTACAACTTCATCACTTGTAAGAAGTCTAATATCACTCAAATGATGTGTGTTAATAGGATCCACAGAAAAAAGATTAACAATTTGCACATCACGATTTATAAAATAGGAAAATCTCTCTCGATAAAAATTAAAGAGAAAAGAATCATATAAAGAAAATCTTCTTGAATTGTAAATATCACCAAGAGACATTATCTTCTTCCCCTAAAACTGTCAGAACAAAATTATCCGGATTTAATTGGTTTTTCGTAATAACGTCAACTTCTTCGGCGGAGACATCTTCTATTTTCTTCAAAAGCTCATCTATGGTGGAACGTTTTTCCCTACATATTTCTTCTTTTACGTTTCTTTCCATTCTATTCCCACTGCTTTCCAAAGATATCACAATATTACCTCTTAATCTTTCTTTCGCACTAGCAACCTCTGCTTCTGTGAAATTCAAGGAATACAACAAATTTTTGGTTGCCTTTAAAGCGTCCTTCAACTTACTTTCTTCAGTAGAAAAATAAATCCCGAAAATTCCCGCATCGCTGAAAAATTCATTGAAAGTTGCCACTTCGTAAACATAACCTAAATCCTGACGCAACTTCTGGAATAAAAGGGAACTCATACCTGAACCGAGAATAGTACCGGCAACAAGAAGAGCAAATTTCAATTCGTGATTATAGGAAAAAGAAGGGAATGAAAGCGCAACATACTTATGGTTTAGATCCGGTTTTGCAATAGCATTTATTTTCTTACTTCTAACCGAGGGAAACTTCCTCATAACATTATCTCCTCTTTTTTTGCCGATTTTCCTGTTAACTAAATCACATAAACTATCATGATTAACTTTACCTGCAGCGGAAACGAATATACGCTCCGTTGTCCAGCTCTTATCCCAGAATTCCACTATATCTTTAGGTTCTATATTATTAACAGACTCAACACTACCCATTATTAATCTTGCCAGAGGATGATCATCTCCAAAAGTACTTTTAAAGGTATAATCGAAAAGAAGACTTTCGGGAGAATCATTAAACATCTTAATCTCCTGTAAAATCACCGCCCTTTCCGCCTCTAAAGCTTCTTCTGAAAACTCCGGATTAACTACCAAATCGGCAAGAATGTCAAAAGCAAGATCAAACTCTTCAGGAAGAACATGGGCATAAAGAGAAGTCCACTCCCTGGAAGTCGAAGCATTAAGATATCCTCCTTTCGATTCTATAGCCAGAGAAATTTCTCTTTCGCTGCGATTTTTGGTACCTTTAAATACTGAATGTTCTGTAAAATGAGATATACCTGTCTTTTTTTCATCCTCATCTCTTGAACCAACGGTTATGTAAAGACCAATGATAGCCGAGTATGCTGAAGGTATAAACTCAGAACATACTGTAACCCCAGAAGGTAAAATGCTTTTCCTATAATTATCCATTAATCATAACCTATTCTAAAAAACGCAACTCGTAGGTTTCTTACAAAAAAAAATACCTAAAACCATTAATTTACTCAAGTATAATAACGCTGTTAACAATATATGTCAATGGGGAAATGCAGGCATCCCAAGAAGGTATAGATTCTCTTATATTTAATCTACTATTCCAAATAATAAAACGAGATTTCTTTTCTAAAAACAAATTCAATAAACTTTACCCTATCCTCAAGCAGGTCACTAACCAAGGCTATTCTCATATAAATTCCTTCCTTATAAAAATCAATTATTTTCTTTTATAGGAACAGTAGCAAAACAATAAACGGTCAACCACATCCAAGAAGGTAATAGAAATGATAGTAATGGATAAATCTTAAAAAGTACCGGAAATCGTTTAGCCAGTCTCATGTAAGGAAAAGTACCTGAAAATCTTGTTTTTTCAAAATAAGTATTCATCAATTTCATGAAATATTTATAAGACATTTCGTTTACATGAGTAGGATCTGTTTTCTTCAGAGATAACCAGGTAGTTACACGATAAAGCCATTTATTTGGTGTACAGCAAATAAAAACACCATTCGGTTTAAGCAAACCTGTTATACTTTTCATAACATCATCAACAGTAAACAAATGCTCTATAACATCGAACATGATAATAGTATCAAAATAATTAGCGGAAAAATCTGCATCCTCAATGCGTTCTTTTAAAACCTGAAACCTTTTATCATGAGAAAACCTAACTTTTGCTTCTTCATAAGCAGAAGAAGGCTCTATCACTGTGACTTTGCTAATTTTTTCTTCATCAACATATTTTAATATACTCTCCAACTTTAAACCCTCTCTTGTCCCAATATCAAGGATATTTCCTCTAACCAATCTCTCCATCTGGACATAAATTTCATTTGGTAAAAGAATCTTAGAACTCGATGTATTAAAGTTTTTATTTTTATTCATAGTATTTTTCCTCCCTTAAATTATAACAATATCTCTTTTTAAAGGAAAAATCAAAGCAAAAAGAAAGATTATAAATCCGAGTAATGTAATCATAGCCGCAATATTAAACACATTAGATTGATAAATAAATCGAACTTCATGCTCTCCTTTCGGTACGAAAACCCCATAAAAAACATAATTAGCTTTATATATTTCTTTCTCTTTGCCGTCTACATAACACTTCCAATCCGGATGATAATTCTCACGAATAATAAGAAAAGCCGTTTTACTGGTCTTAACATCTAAAACCTTCTCATTTTCAATTATCCTAACAATATCGACCTCTCCTTTATCTTCTGAAAGGGTTATTTTCGGCTCTTCCTCCAAAATAGCAATATCTCCCGGATTAAATTCCGGAGATAAAATCTCATCTAATGCTTCTTCATCGCTGTCGACTACAGTATAATCGTATACAAGCGAAGCCCTCGGCAAAAAATCTTCGTTTTTTAAAACTTGATAATCCCTTCCTACAAAAACAACATCAAAATTCGAATAGAATTTTTGCAATTCTTTTATAACCCGCTTAATTCTCTCCGTATAAGGAGTCAAATCTTCAGGTAAACGAGGGACTATCAGGTATTTAACATTTAACATAGAGAGCATATGAGGAAATTTAAAGAAATTTGGAGCACTAAACATTACACTGCCTTCGGCTCCAATAAATTTTTGATATCTACCTGGAGGATTCGGACCATACCCGGCTACACTATATATACTATGGTAGTTAAAATAACCACTTTTTGCCCATCTGTAATTCTCGAATGGATATATCCTATATAAACCTTTATCCTGGGAAATATATCTGGTAACATCATCCATAGAATAGTATTCTCTAGGATGAGGAGCTACATCTAAATATTTCTTATCTATAGACCACTGATCCGCAATAAGGACAAGGATTAACAGAGGTATAGCTGCCTTGAATTCCAATTTCTTTATTATAACAGCATAGATTATGCCGCCATTGATAATAAAAAGCAGGGTTGTCAACCACAGGCTTTTTTTCAGATTTCCGAAATTGTTAGACATTACAGCAATTTTTTGCTGAAGGCTTTGCCTTCCAAATTCCGCCCAAGCCACTGAGAAATGCTGCTTCATCGCATTCAGAATACCTCTATCGCCTATATTTACCACAAGAGTCGCAAATAATATCAAACCTATTGAAACCAAAATATACAAGATTGCTCTTTTTCTTTCCTCCTCAGTTCTCTTTTTCAATTCGCTTAAGGCCTCAGCTCCAAATCCGGCAAGCACTGCAATACCGAAACTGGCAAGAAAGAAAAACATCGATGGAGCCCTGAATTTCTTCGCCATGGGAACCAGATAATAATAGACTCTAAAAATTGGGGTGTTTTTTCCCAGGGCAAGGATTAAAGTAATACCAGTAAACCAGGCGAAATATTTTATCAGATGTCTTTTTTTTCTGTAAAAGAATGCCAATCCAACAAGCATTATGGGTAATATACCGAGATACCTGGAATCCAGTTTAAAAAAATTCTCTCCCCAGTAATTATCAAGTATACCGGAAAAATGAGGTGTTATCAGATCAAACAATTCAGCAGTGGGTATCGACCATGAAGTTGTGTATTCGTAACCTCTCGTTGCTCCTCTTGCTCCATAACCAAGGGACACTGCAGGAGGAATCAATTTTATAGCAGTAACCATAAAGAGAACAACTATCCCCGTAAAGAAAAAACAGGATAAGATACTCATTTTTTTTAATCCCATCTCTTTTCTTCTTCTAAAGATCTCATATAGAAAGAAAAATACTACTCCAATCATACTCCAGTAAGTAATCTGAATATGTCCGGCCAGTATAAAAATCCCGGAAATCCCGCCAAAAAGCAAAAAATCAGATAATCTCTTTCTTCGCACCGCTCTGGCTACGAAAAGAAAAGCAAAAGGTAAGAGCACCCCTCCAATCGTCCTCCCCAAATGCCCTCCCTGAGTAGTTGTTATTATCTGACCTGCAAACATATAAGAAACTGCTCCAACCAATGAAGAAAACTGGGATAAATCGAATTCCCGTAATAACAGCCATACTCCCAACCCCGCCAGAAAGACATGAATTATAAACATAAAAGTCAATCCAAGATTTATTGGAAAAATCATATAAATCAAATTAAAAGGATATACCATACCTCCTGCACCTGAGGTCGCAACTATCGGCTGTCCGGAGAAATTGTAGGAATCCCACATTTGCAAACGGTGATACTCTTTTAGATAATCCACCCATTCTTTACATCCGGTATATCCGGAAAGCATATAATCAGAACCATATATCATTTTGGAAGGAGCCAAAAATCCAACAAAGTATATTAACGATATTAAAAACAAAAAGATTAGTATTAATAATTTCAATTTACTTTTATCCTTTAAAATTTCCCTATTCATTTTACCCCCATTTAGATAAAACTATCAACCTCCAAAATTCCACAACTATTTCCCGCTCTCTTAACTATCAGAATCTTAATCTTAACTCCATCTTTTCTGCAATAACTAAAATAACCCCCCTCGATTGAATGTCAAGTAAAAATCTTGTTTGTTTGCTTTACAACATTTCAAGAAAAAATTATATAAATGCTTGCAATTTAATGATTTTTAATTATAATTAGGCATCTTAAAGAGGATTAAATAGTGCTTAAAGAGAATAAAAAAGACGGCGAAGGTGTGGTAAGAGGTTCCATTTATATAATTACAGGGCAGATAATAGCCGGAATATTTCTATTTTTATTTCAGACTTTAACGGGTAGATGGCTGGGGGTAAAATACTATGGTATTTTTAACATACTTTACTCCCACATCGTAATTTTCAATGTTTTTATGACCACCGGGGTGACACACGGTCTTACAAGGTATATTTCTTTTTTTCAGGCAAAAGGTTTAAAAAATAAAATAAAAGATACGATACAAATATCATCATTAATATACTTAATTTTGATTTTATTTTTTTTACTGATCATAATTATCTTTAGAGAAAAGATCCTTAATAATTTTTTCAACAATATAGAAACAATATATCTCCAATTCATTCTGGGAGTTTTATCTCTTTCGCTATACAATTTTTACGATGGGCTGCTAAGAGGAAATAGAAGATTCTATATTTCCTCAATAGGTTTTATAATAAAAGCCCTTTCAATGCTCATTATAATTTGTCTAATAATCCCATGTTTAAAACTTCTAAAAATTCACGCCGGATGGAGTTTTGTTATATCTCCTATTATACCAATCTTTTATTTTAAAATGGCTTTAAAAAATAGAATTGTTTCTCCGGATTTTCAAAATCCAAATGAATTTGACATCGAAATTATTAAATTCATAATTATGGGCTGTCTTATAGCTGTATTAAATACTTGGATAGTAAGATCGGGTCCAATCCTTTTAAAAGTAGTAGGGAAAGAAAATTCGGATTCACTCGCCGGTTTATTCAGTGCTACTATGATGCCATTAACTTTTGCAAGAACTTTAGTTATTGCATTTTTAGGAGCTCTTTTCCCAAATCTAACAAGAGCATACTCTCTTAAGGATGAAAATTTAATAAAAAGATACACTTATAAAAGCTTAGGCATAGTAATAATCTTAGCTATATCCGAAATACTTTTTTATTATTTCTTAGGCCCTCAAACAATAAAACTACTTTACGGAAAAGATTTTTTCATCTCTAGATCTACCGCGTTTATACTGTCTATTGCAATGTCTTTACTACTACTCGGGATGTTACTCTCCAGAATACTAATGGCAAGAAATACCCCACATTTCTCAGTAATTTCATTAGTATTGGGAGTAGCCGGGATGTTTACATTTCTACATCTGGCAAACCTGGAACCAATGAAACTGGTTTGTTTCTCTATACTTATTTGTAATATAATATACTTCGGAATCCAGGCATTATATTTAACAATAGTAAAAATAGGTCGTCTTAAATTAACAGCTTAACATAAATGAAAATTCTTTATATAACAACAGCTTTTCCTAGAAACCCCAACGACCCCATCACACCATGGTTAGTCAAAACAGTTACAATGCTAAACGAAAAGGGAATTAAAATAAACATCTTTACATCTTCATATAAAGGTTTAACATTCAACCGAATAAAGAACATCAAAGTTTTTAGATTTCGTTATTTTATAAAGTCTCTCGAGAGGTTAACACATGAAGAAATGGCTCTCGATAGAGTAAGAAAAGGCGGTATATATAAAATACTACCTATATTCTATATATTGTTTGGGATAATTGGAATAATAAGACATTGCAAAAAAGTAAAATACGATATAATACACGTTCACTGGCCATTTCCACATTTCATTTTTGGTTATATCGCCTCAAAAATGCTTAAAGTCCCTCTTGTTTGCACATTTCACGGAGTCGGTATTCGTTTTATCAAGAAATCGTCTATAAATCTAGATTTTTTTCTTAACTGGATTATTAAAAAAAGTGATCTAATCACAGTAAATTCGACTCACACTGCCAAAGAACTCATCCAATTCAACCCTAAAAATTTATCTATAATACCTTTCGGGGCTGCCGTGGAGCCGGAAGACATTTCAAAACAAAAAAATATCACGAAAGAAGATAACCAGGATACAACGAAACTTCTATTTGTGGGAAGATTGGTTGAAAGAAAAGGCGTGGAATATCTCCTCCAAGCTGTAAAAAACTTAAAAACGAAAAAGAAAATCAAATTAACAATAGTAGGTGAAGGAGGACTAAAAGAAAGTTTAATAAAGAAAAAATACCAATTGAAACTATCAGATAAAGATGTTGAATTCGCAGGAAAAATATCGGGAGAAAAATTAAAGGAATATTATAAAAATTGTGATATTTTTGTACTTCCGGCTATTATAGATTCGAAAGGGGATACTGAAGGTCTGGGAGTTGTTCTCCTTGAGGCATTGAGTTTCAAGAAACCAGTCATAGCATCCAGAGTTGGTGGTATCGTTGATATTATCAAAGATAAAGAAACCGGTTTATTAGTAAAAGAAAAATCTGTCGAAGAATTAGCCTCTACCATTGAATTTCTCATAAACAATCCAAAAGAAAAAGAAAAACTCGCCAGAAAAGGGTATGAATTTCAAAAAAAGAATTTCAATTGGGATAAAATTGTCTCCTCAATAATCTCGCAGTATAAAAAAATAATTTCTAAAACCGTTTAAAATAAAACTTATCAGTATTTAACAATATTTCCTCTACGCATAACAAAATTTTTGAGCCGTCTCAGAATTTTCCTGCCGGGTTTAGTGGGTTCCAGGTGATAATAATTCACCTTTGGGAAATCAGCATCAGGCACAGCTTTTCCAAGGAAAGGGCATAATTTTTCCCATCCTTCACCATTACAAATATCTATAATTAATAGATTTCCTTTATTTCTAAAAAACTCTTTAACTTCTTGGTTATGCTCCTTGTAACATTTAAGAAATATCTCTTCGGAGAAATGAGTAAGATCTGAAAATATCTTTGTCATAATATATTTATTAGCTTTTTTCCAGGGAACCACAAATTAAAATGTCTTCTAGCTGAATCTAACCACTTATTCTCTTTTCTAACTGTAAGGATAAATTTTGCATCAGGATATAATTCGTACAACTCTTTATATAACAAAGCGATAGCTCCTATAAACGCATCTCCTTTCTCAAAGAATTCAGAATTTTTAAGATTTTTATTCCTGTATTCTAAAGCTATCTCAACAGGATCACGAAATACCTTAAAATTAAGCATTTCCAACGCCAGAGCCAAACCAGAACCAGCAGTCTTGGGGTAACCTATTCCAAATATTTTTTCACTTATTTTATCCCCCCATTTATACATTGATAATAAAATTTTTCCTGCTTTTCAGCTATTTCTTCCCATAAGAAATTTTTAGCCCATAGTTTCGCATCATTTCCGAGTTTCTTTCTCAATTTTGTATCCTCTATAAGTTTAAGCATAGCTTCACAAAGACTTTCTACATCATCCGGTTTTATTAACACTCCCGTTTTGCCATCTTTTATAATATCCCAATTCCCGGGAATCTTCGTAGCTATCATAACCTTTCCACAAGCCGCAACTTCAATTGGTACTAATGGCCATGTTTCAAACCTGGAAGGCATACAAACAAAAAGGGCTTCAGATAATAACTTTCTTTTTTCTTCTCTATCATTGACCCTTCCTATAAATTTTATTCTCTCCTTCACATTTGAGCTATTAATAAGATTTTTCAATTTTTTTTCATCCCTTCCTCCACCGGCGATTAATAAATCTAAATCTTTTATCTTGTTTGCAATATTCTCAAAAGCTGTAAGAAGAATATCCAAACCCTTATGATAAATGTCAATTCTGCCTAAAAATAATATATAATTTTTTCCATCAACTTTACCGGAAAACAAGAATTTTTCTACCCCATTAGGAATAACCTCGGCTTTCACTCTTTTATTTTTTAGGATTTTGTTTTCTAATAAGTCCTTCAAAAAAGGAGAACCAGGTATAAATTTATCATACAACTTTAACCCAAATTTCTCAAATAAAATAAAGAATAAACCAATTAAATTATGCGACTTTAAGGCATGCATACCGTAGAGATTTTGAATTGACGCAATAACTGGTTTTTTAGTAAAGAAAGGAGTAAAACAGGGAGAATGTGCTGAAAATTCATCCACGATTAAATCATAATCCAGACCCTGTATGTATTTCCAAGCCGTTAAACCAAAAGAAAACCTGCTTAAAAAGTAATTTTTCGAATAACCTATCCTTATATACTTTACCCCATCTTTCACCTGGTCGATAGCTCCCGGATAATTACCGGTAATAACAGTTACTTCGTGTCTTTTCGATAGTATTCTTGAAATTTCGTAAACTCTGACAGCTCCACCTCCCCCTACCCAGGGATTCTCTAAATCATCATAGATTAAATGAACTATTTTAAGCAAAACTAAATATATCCTAAATCTTTCAGGTGATCCTTCACTAATGCGTCTTCCTTTTCCGAAAGGAAAAAAGTTTTCTTCTGCTCATAAGAGAGATTCTTGAAAACCTCTTTTACGGAATCCTTCTCAAGACAATCCTTCAAAATTTTACCATCCACGTCTTCCGGAATTGGTAATTCTCCCAAGACACATGCAGTAGGGAATACATCTTCCACAGAAGCTCCCTGTATTTCCTTACCCTCCATTATACCCTGACCATACATAAGAATAATCCCATCCATCGCGCAAACATGATGCCCCTCCAGAGCAGGTCGATCCAATTTCTTATCGAATAATCTTCCCGGCAGATTTGTATTTAATCGGTAATTTCTTGTAGTCGTATATGTTAAATCCGGCATTTCCTCAAAAAACTCTCCTTTATATAATTCCCACTTAGTTTTTACATCCAGAAAAATATTCTCTCCATTTACCGGATCTTTTGTTTCTAAAAGTAATCTTTTTAACTCTTCTGCTGCTTTTCTTTTACTATCGGTATCTGGATAATATTCCGGGTTTAAATAAATTCCTGCATACCAATTTGCATATGCTTTTGTTTTACTCCAATCTACTTTTGAACTCATAGTTTCTCTTACAATTTGCTTTTTAAAGTTATCGGGCAATAAATACTGGATAAAATTAAATTTCTTTACTACCGCTATTCCAAATTTATAAATCAAGTTAGAGAACTTTCCTTTCATATGTTTTGCACGTTTTAAATAACCATTGTCTTCCAAGTATTGATTTATATAAAAATATTTCCCTGGGGCGTCAGTAAAACCGTGATCTGAGACAAACATTATTCGGTCTGGCTTTTCTTGCTCGTATATCTTTTTAACATTACTTTCCAGTCTTTTTAAATAATCTAATACCTTGCTCTTATCCTTCCAGAAATAATGCATAAAATCATCAAATTCCTTAAAATTTATCATAAATAGATTTAGCTCATCTCTGGCAAGAAGTTTTAATACCCACTCAACCCTTTCCTCCATAATTTCAATAAGAGCCTTTTCCACCCCTTTTTTGTCAATATTTCTATCACGAAACCACTTTTTTTCTATATTGATCCTGTAACCCTTAATTTCATTAATAAGTTCAGGGGGATAAGTAAAATCCGACGAACCTCTTGGGGTCATAAAACCTGCTATAAGAAATCCATTAACTTCTGTGGGAGGATAACTTACCGGTATATTTACAATACCAACTTTACTCCCAAATTCAGAAGCCCACTCCCAAAGAGACCAGGTTTTTATATCAGTAAAATTAATAAATTGTGCTGAAGAGAAATGCTCCGGATCAAATCCTTTTTTATCACTTTTATATAAGAAAGGCCCTATTTTTGCAGGGTTTTTGCCTGTAAATATCACAGGCCAGGCAAGCATCGAATATGACGGAAGTGTACTTTTTAATTTTCCAAAGGCACCCTTCTTTGCAAGTTTAGAAAAAAACGGTAAATCGCCATTTTCAATCCATTCTTTTACTTCCTTATAGGGAGCTCCATCGAGTCCAATTATAAATACCTTTTTCATAGAACGATTATTACTCAATTACACAAAAAGTCAACCCCAATAAAAATAGACTAATACGATAAGTGCTTCAAATATAAGCTTTTCGACAAACCTTTTCATTAGCCCTTGACACAAAAGACAAAATTGCAAATAATATATAGAAACTTACTTAAACAGGAGGCAAGAAATGTTCTTATTTTTAATTAATTATAGTTTTTTATCTTTAGTTTTATTAGCAGATGTGCCTGACGTTAACATCGAATTCGAATCAACAAATTCGGACAGCAGTTATCTATCTCTATCTTACGCTAATTTTATACGCGAAAATCCTGGAGGAATCAAAAAAGCATCATCTGAAGAAAAAAAAGCACATATTTCAATAGCAAAAGATCTAACAGACGTCGGATATCAATTTTACAAGCTCAAAGAAAATGAGAAAGCAGTGGAGAAATACAAAGAAGCCCTATCTCATTATGCCACTGACAGATTATATTATCATTATGGCAACAGTCTCTCAAACATTGAAAGACTCGAAGATGCAATCAAAGCCTATAAAATATCTTTGTATTTAGGAAATGAAAATAAAGAAAAAGTATATTATAATATAGCGTGCGCATACAGCAGGTTAAAAAATGAAGAAAAAAGTCTGGAAAATCTGGAAAATGCAATTATAAATGGTTACGACAATTTCAATTATATAAAGATAGATAAGGACTTGAATTTTCTCCGTTCTCAAAATAAATGGAAAAAGTGGATTGCAGAAAGAGAAAAAATTCTTAGAGTTAATATTCCGTCTGATGGATTGGTTGCTGAATATCTTTTTAATGGAGATGCGAAAGATCAAAGTGGAAACGGAAATCATGGTACACTTTTCGGCAATACATCTGTTGCTAACGTTTTAAAAATCGGAGATAACATCAAAGACTATATGACCGTTCCGAACAATGTTTTCGACGGACTTGAAGATTTTACTATTTCACTTTTTGTTAAACTCAATACAATTCACAGAGAAGGACGTCTGCCAGGACATGCCGTTATTAGCTGCAGAAGGGAAACTCAATATAATGCGTTTCTAATATTTTACAGCTGCAATAAGAAAGCATGGGAATTTTCGGTTGAAGATAGTAGATTAAATTTCCAAATGGATACCACTATCTTTGATAAAAAATGGCACTCTTTAATTTTCGTAAGAGAAGCCAGTGAAGGAACTCTGCACATAGATGGTATAGGTTATAATACTTATGTAGGCAATAGAGTCTTAAATATAGAAAAGGGAGGAGTTATGATAGGGCAGGAACAAGATCTGGGATCAAACACCTTACATATTGAGGCGGACCAACCTCTGGCAGGGGAAATCGATAACCTCCGAATCTATAATCGTGCTCTCTCGAAAAAGGAGATTCAGTCACTATATAACGAAAAACGGTAAAAGATTTTCAAAAAAAAACACTATTCTCCAAGTACGATTCTCAAGGGATCCTGAATCGAATCCACTTTAGTCAGATCTATTCCTCTTCCAAAGATAACCGCATCATCATAAGTATGCATGCCATCTATAACACCGGGCTTCTGGCATAACTCACCCGTATTTACATTCCCTTTTAAATCAAAACCCCATTGGGGATGAACTATCATATCAGCAGCATTCTTGATATAATCGCCCGAATATATCTCTTCTCTCAAAAAAGCTTTCTCTATTATCTTCTCACCTTCGGGAGATTCTAAATCCATTATTTTCTTTTTCAGTTCCTCTCTTAGCCTATCATACTCATCAGTAGAAACGGAACCCTTTGCTTCTCTACCTTTGAGATTTACAAAAATCCTGCCCGGAATAAGGGAATAAGCTTTTGAGTCTTCAGAAAGTGCAGTAACATTACTTGGATTACCAACCTCCCAGAGAAGATATCCTTCATCTTCTAAGAAATGATTTATCTGGACATTATATTTTACTCTGCAAAAACCATGGTCAGATAAAACAATAAATATATCCTCATCATTTAACAATTCGTAAGCTTTTCCTATCCATTCATCAAGTTTAGTGTAAAATATGTCAAAATCCTCCTTAAATTCACCGTTATCTTCATAATCTCCCCAGAAGAAATGATTAATCCTATCCGTTTCCATTATATGACACTGAGCAAGAAAATAATCATCTTTTGCCAAGAGATCAAAAAAAACTTCCATTCTTATATCGAGAGTTCTATGTAACTCGTCCATAAATTTTCTTTTGTTGGTATGACCAAACCGCGGGTCAACATCGATTATATAACCCTTTTCTTTTAAATATCCGACATAGGAAGAAGGCTTCACTACTTTCTCGATACTCGGAGTAAGAAATCCGGATATCAAGATACCGTTAACTTCCTCTGGAGGATAAGTAACGGGAACATTCATAACAAGAACCTTTTTTCCTTCCTCGGAAAGCTTTTTCCATAAAGTTCTGGCTGTTCTGTCCGAGGAGAGAGGAATTTTTAAAGAAAAAGGGCTGGTATTACGGTCAACAAAACCAAAAATGGAATGTTCTGCAGGATTTTTCCCTGTCATATACGAAGTCCATGCGACAGAAGAAACAGTAGGATAAACAGAATTATATCTCTTCAAATCTCCGTTCTCTTTAGTTATTTTTTCTATGTTCTTAAACCTTCCCTCACTCAATCCATTCTTTAAAAAACTATAAGGTACACCATCAATACCTAAAACTACTATTTTTTTCCTTTTTTTCTTAAATAGCATTAAATATCTCCATTATTTATAAGACTTTAATCAAAGTGGCAAGACCAAGACAAACAGTTATCACTCCAATAGCAATAACGTGCTTACCCCCATCGCTCCTCTTCACCATACTAACGGCAAAAGGTATAGCAATGATACTTCCAAGGAGTAATGGCAGAACAGGCATAAAATCTATAATTTTCACCTTTAAAAGATACACCAGAAGCGCCACAAGACAGGTTATTGCTTCTGTAAATGAACTTATACTAACAGAACTCTTCGAATCCAAACCGGATAATATTTGTCCGCCTGTAATAATAGGACCATAACCACCCCCGCTAATTCCCTTATTAAAGGAAGCAAAAAAACCCATAAAATTGATTCTAAACCAGCTAAATTTTATCTTCTTTTCTCTAAAAACAAGAACCAGAATACCCATCAAAAAAGCTATCATCCCAACATATATCTTCACTAAAAACTGAGAAACATTCACAGCGAGTAAAGCCGCGCTGCCGCCACCTATTATACTGAAAAAAGTAAGAACCAGAGCTATTTTAAACGATTTCCCTTCGACGGAAAAATTTACGTTACCAGAACGGTGATGAAATATGGCTGATATTATCCCCGTAAACACCTGTACGAAAAGAAGAGAAGGAACGATTTGAATAGGATCGAAACCGAGTAAAACAAAAGAGGGTACAACAATAGTACCAAAACCTTCTCCGAGCGCGGTATTTAAAAACTGCGCAATAAAAGACACAACTATTATTAGAATTACAACAGAAACACTAAATTCCACGAAACTTTCTCAAAGTATGATGCCACCGGCAACTACGTCATTGCCTCTTATTAGAACAAATCTTCCCATTTCTTTTACGTCTCCAAATTTTGTAAAAGCAAGTGTTTTTTTTGTTTTTATCTCTACTTCACCTATTTCAAGATTATTAATCGAAGAAGCTCTTTCTTCCAAAACCTCGAGAGAAGAAGAATCTACCCTCTCTTTAATTTCCGTAATATTTGCTTTAGTTTCCTGTGTTGCCAGACGCAGACCTATTTTTTCGCCTTTGCTGAAAGATTCTTTCGACAACCATATAAGACTCGCATTGACCTTATCACTTATAGTAAGTTCCTTTTCTTCCACACAAAGAACATTCCCTCTCTCCAGGAAAACAGGGTCAGAAGTTGTAACACCTATAGATTCTCCCGCCATAGCTTCATCCGTCGATTCTTTAAACTTCTCTATAGATTTTACAGTTGTTTTACCTCCACCGGGAAGTATTTTTACTTCCATTCCACTTCGGAGAGTTCCCGCTTCGATTCTGCCCACCGCAATTCTCTTACCGGATATTTTATAAACATCCTGAACCGGAAAAATAAGACTCTTATTCTCCGGAGGAATTTCATTCTTTAAAGAGTCAAGTGACTCAAGGACGGTCATACCTTTATACCATTTCATCTTATCCGAATGCTTTGCGACATTATCTCCCTTTAAAGCCGAAACAGGTATGTAATAATCAGGTTTTAAGTTTATCGAATTCAAAAACTTATTGACACTATCTTTAAGAGTATTAAAATGTGACTCTCCATAATTAACAATATCCATTTTATTTATAACCACAATAATCTGTTCCAACCCGAGCATAGAAACCAGATTCGCATGGCGTTTTGTCTGCTCTCCGACACCCTCATTCGCATCAACAATCAACAACGCAGCTTCCGCCTGGGAGGCACCTGTCAGCATATTTTTAACAAATTCGACATGCCCCGGCGCATCTATAATTACATATTCTCTTTTTTCTGTGTGAAAAAAAGTATGGGCAGCATCTATTGTTATACCCTGTTCTCTTTCTTCCCTCAAGTGATCCATGATGAAGGCAAATTCCATTTCTCCATTCACTCGTTCTTTTGACGCTTTTTTTAGTTCGGCTATCTTATCGGGAGGAAGAGAATTCGTATCATAAAAAAGACGTCCTATTAAAGTGGACTTTCCATGGTCAATATGTCCAACCATGACAAACTTTAGAGGATTTTTACCAGACATAAAAAACTACATATATCCGAGAGCCCGCAGTTTCTGCATCATATAATCGGATTCTTTATCCTGGGCTCTACCACTTCTCTCGGAAACATCTGTTTCTTTAAGTTCCTGAATTATTTTATCAACGGTATCGGCATTGGAATCGACCGGGCTCACACAAGGTTCGCAACCAATACTCCTGAAACGTTTACCATTTTTCGCAAAATAAAGACTTACTACCGGAATTTCTTCTCTTTTAATATATTCCCAAATATCCAATTCCGTCCAACCAAGAAGAGGATGCACCCGCAGGTGTTCTTCCTCTTTGGCCTTTGATTTATACTGGTCCCATAGCTCCGGAGGCTGATTTTTGTAATCCCACTCGAAATCTTCATCCCTCGGAGAAAAAACTCTTTCTTTAGCCCTTATTCCATGTTCATCTCTTCTTATCCCAAGATAGAGGGCCCGGAATCCGTGTTTATTTATAGCATCCTTTAAGGCGTTGGTTTTTAACTGTGTACAGCACTCTAATTTAGCTTTATTCGGTCCCATACCCCCGGCAATAGCTTTTTCATTACGATGTACAATGAGTTCTAGATTCCATTTTTTTGTGTATTCATCCCTAAACTCATAAATTTCTTTAAACTTATAAACGGTATCTATATGTACCACAGGAAAAGGTACTTCCCCTAAGAAAGCCTTCCTTATAAGATGCAAAAGGGTTGTAGAATCCTTTCCAATAGACCATAAGGCAGCCACCTTCTGGAATTGATGATAGGCTTCTCTTATAATATAAATACTGTTGTTTTCCAATTTTGTCAAATGATCCATTATTCCTCCCGCTGAATCAGTTCCGCAATATATTAATATTTTAGCTTTTAATGTCAAGGCTAAAACCGCTATCCGATGTCCGCATAAAATTTATCTCACGTTTATAATGAGAAAAAGTCTTGATTCTTCAGGGGGTGGAGA
>CAYQMH010000038.1:0-20805 GCA_964418485.1 uncultured bacterium
AAAAATAAATTTAATATTATATCTCAATGTGTAAACCATGTGCCTTGGAACCTCTTTATTTAGAAAATTTCCCCTGCGTTACATCAAAACGCACAAGAGCAAAAAATAGAACACAAAGTTCTTATAATCTTCTTATATTCATCCGGCACAATCAAGAGTAATTATCTTGCGCCCTCTTTGACCAAAGACAAAAGTAATATAGAAGCGATACCCGCGAGGCTCGCGCCATAGGTGAAAGCAGTTAAAGATCCAAATTTTTGCCATATTAAACCAAAAATAACACTCGACGGAAACGCTGCGATTCCAACTGCCAGATGGTAAAAACCGAATGCGGTACCTTGAAATTTGTCGCTAATAAGATCACTCACAAATGCTTTTTCCACACCTTCAGTAAGCCCAAAATATATCCCATAAAAGGCAAATAATACCCATATATGAAATATACTGGAAGAAAATCCAAACCCCAGATATATAAGAGCGTAAACAATCCAACCACTCATTATTACTTTTCGTCTTCCAACTTTATCAGACCACTCCCCACCGGGTATCGAAGTTACCATCTTGACAAAATGAAGAACAATCCAAAGAAGAGGAATAAGCGAAGTTGCAATTCCGGTATCCTTCGCTTTCAAAATGAGAAAAGCATCGGATGAATTACCCAGAGTAAAAAGAACAAGAATCAAGAGATATGTCTTAAAATTTTTTGTGAGTATAGAAAATTTGAAATCTATTTTCTTTGTTTTTGCCTCTATTTTCTTTTCTCTTACGAAGAAAAATATTATAAATACAGTTATAATCCCTGGGATTAAAGCCCAGGCGAATATATTTTTAAGACTCATGCCTGCTTTTAGAAGAACTATGGCACAAACAGGGCCTATTATAGCTCCAGCGTGGTCCATTGCCCTATGCAAACTGAAAGCTTTACCCCTTATGTCTTCCGGAGTGGAAAGCGAGATAAGCGCATCCCTGGGGGAAGTTCTAACCCCTTTCCCAACACGGTCTACAAATCTTATAATTGCAACCTGCCACCAGTACCTGCTAAGAGCTATTAAAGGCCTTCCGAGTGCAGCCACCCCATAACCTACTAAAACAAGCGCTTTCCTCTTCCTTATTTTATCCGAGAGCCATCCTGAAAACAACTTAAGAAGACTGGCAGTTGACTCTGCTACACCCTCTATAACACCTAAAGCTCCCGCCCCAACGCCCAGAACAGAAGTAAGAAAAATCGGCAAGAGAGGATAAATCATTTCACTTGCTGCATCGTTAAGGAGGCTTACCAAACCCAGAGCTTTTACGTTCCTCGGAACATCTTTAAACAATTTCATATATCTTCTACCCTCAAAAATACTTACGTTTTACATTTAAAAAGTCAAGTGTTACTCTTATAATCTACTTCGCGATTTATGCAAAAAATTGCATAAAAGCCTTTAAAGCCACTGTCTCCTATAGCCTTTTATATTAAAATGTTACAGAAAAAAAAGACAATACAACAAAAGTATAAATGAATAAATTTTCATAAAAAAATGAATTTTTCTCTTGACAATTAAATTTTTTAAGGTATTATAAAATACTGCTGATTATTTTTAGGAGGAAAAAATGAAAAAAGAAGCAAAAAAAGTGGTCCTCGCATATTCCGGAGGACTTGATACAACCGTAATTCTTCATTGGCTTAAGAAAAACTACGGGTGCAAAGTAATTACGTTCACTGCCGACCTCGGACAAGAAGACGAATTAAAAGGGCTCGAAGAGAAAGCTCTTTCTTCGGGAGCCGATAAAGCTTATGTGGTGGATTTAAAAGAAGAATTTATCACGGATTATGTTTTCCCTGTCTTAAAGGCAGGAGCGGTATACGAAAGGGACTATCTTCTGGGAACTTCCTTCGCGCGTCCAATAGCGGCAAAAAAACAGGTTGAAATAGCGGAGAAAGAAGGCGCGGATGCGGTTGCACACGGGTGTACCGGAAAAGGAAACGATCAGGTACGTTTCGAATTAACGTATAAAGCTTTAAATCCTAAACTAAAAATAATCGCGCCATGGAGAGAATGGGATATAAAATCCAGAGAAGATGAAATAGACTACGCTAAAAAATACGGGCTTCATACAACGAGTACACGAGAAAAAATTTACAGCAATGACACCAATCTATGGCACAGAAGCATAGAGGGCGGTATACTCGAAGACCCATGGAATGCATTTCCTAAGAATGCTTATGAATTTACCAAATCACCGGAAGATGCCCCTGATTCTCCTGAAACTGTAGAAATAACATTTGAAAAAGGAATACCCGTTGCAGTTAACGGCAAATCCCTTTCGTCGGTAGATTTACTTATTCAACTAAACAAACTGGGTAAGAAACACGGCATAGGTATGGTTGACATGGTTGAAAACCGCCTTGTCGGGATTAAATCACGAGGAGTTTATGAAACTCCCGGAGGAACTATACTTTACGAAGCACACAAACAATTAGAAAGCATAGTGCTTGACGCCAATACACTGCATCATAAAATGGATGTTGCAAACCTTTACGCACGACTGGTTTATAACGGTCTATGGTTTTCCGAATTAAAGGAAGCTCTTGATGCCTTTATAGATAAAACCCAGGAAAAAGTGAGTGGAGTTGTTCGTTTAAAACTCTACAAAGGTAACGTAATTACATTAGGCCGAAAATCAAAATTCTCCACATACCGAGAGGACTTTGCCACCTTCGGAGAAGATCAAATTTACAATCAAGAAGACGCAGAAGGTTTTATAAACCTTTTTGGCCTGCAATTAACAATAAGAGGCTTGCAGAAACTTAAAAAAGATAAAAAGCTATAGGAAGAAGTGTGGGAAAAGAAAAAATCTGGAAAGGACGTTTTTCTAAAGAAACAGCCCCTGAAATGGAAAAATTCAGTCATTCTCTTGAGACAGATAAACTTCTGTATGAGGAAGATATTGCCGTAAATAAAGCCTGGGCTCAAGGTTTGAATGAAATCGGGATCCTGTCAAAGAAAGAAACAAAGGAAATTTTAGCCGCTCTCGAAAAAATAAAAGAAGAATTCTCAAAAGGCAATTTTACTGTACAGCCAAGCGATGAAGATATACATAGCGCAATAGAACGTCGTCTGACCGAAATTACAGGGGAAACAGGGAAAAAAATCCACACAGGACGAAGCCGTAATGACCAGGTAATGACAGACCTGCTTCTTTATCTAAAAAATGCTGTTTCGGATATTCTCACGAAAATAGCAGAACTCGAAAAAACTGTTATCGATATAGCAAAAGAGAATACGGACTTAATCATGCCCGGCTACACTCATCTCCAGCAGGCACAACCAATCCTCTTTTCGCATTACCTTCTCTCTCTTTTTTGGTTATTCCAAAGAGATAAAGAAGCCCTCTTATTAGGTTTAGAAAATTGCGAAATTATGCCTTTAGGTTCAGCAGCCCTATCAGGTACAGGGTTTCCTGTTGATCTAAAATCCATTGCCAAGTCTTTAGGCTTTAAAAAGCTCAGTCAAAACAGTCTGGATATAACAGCTCATCGTGATATTCCAATATCCATCAGCTTTACTCTGTCCTTAATAACCTCACATTTGAGCCGTTACGCATCTGATTTAATACTCTGGTCAACCGAGGAGTTTGGGTTCGTTGAAATAGACGACAAATACGCTACGGGCAGCAGCATTATGCCCCAGAAGAAAAATCCTGACAGCCTTGAGCTTATAAGAGGAAAAGCAGCTTCCGCGATAGGGCACTTAGCAGCTCTTCTATCTTTATGTCACGGTCTACCCCATTCTTACAACCGAGATTTACAAGAAGACAAAAAACATATTTTTGAGATTGTCCAAATTACAAAAGGTTCCCTACAAATATTTAATGGCGTTTTGAAAACTTTAAAAATTAAAAAGGAAGTTATCGGACGGGGGCTTTCTCCAATGCTCCTTGCTACGGAAATAGCTGATTATCTTACGCAAAAAGGGATTCCATTTAGAGAGGCACACGAAATTACAGGAAATATCGTAAAATGGGCTAAGGAAAACAACATCTCTCTAAAAGAGGTCCCATTAAGTAAATTAAAAGCTTTCTCTTCTCTGTTCGAAGAAGAAATTTATGATTCTATCGACTTTAAAAGCGCCCTTTCCCGTCGCAACTTAACGGGTGGGACTGGAGAAAAATCCGTGAAGAAGCAAATAAAAAAAGCAAGCAAGATTATAAAAAATTCAATGTCTAAACTTTAATCAGGTGAGGGAGAAAATGATATTAACCTCCGAATCTTTTTTATCGGGAGAAAACAATGTCCAAAATTAAAAATAGACGTTTGGAAATAGTTAGAAGCATATTAAATGAAGACAAAATTCATTCCCAGGTCGAATTAAAAGAAAGATTAGATGAATCCGGTGTAAAAATTTCTCAATCTACGCTTTCTCGAGACCTTAAAGAACTCGGTTATATAAGAGCTCCTATTGGAGACGGTTCTTACAGAATAATCAAAGTCGAGGGAGGGGAAGAACGCCTCGATCTTCTTTTTAGGCTGGGCCTTGTCGAATTGTCTCACGTAAATAACATCATAGTAATAAAAACCAAAACAGGCAACGCCCAGGCTGTATGCACTGCTATAGACCATGCAAGAATAGATGGAATCGCCGGAACTCTAGCCGGAGATGACACCATTTTTGCTCTGGCAACAAACAAAACAGTTGCCGCCCGCGTTGTAGCAGAACTTAAAAAATATATAGGATAAGGAAGAATTTAGAAGTTAGGAGAAAGAAGGCAGAATCCCATCCCCCCACACCAAGTAATAGGACGCAGATAAACGCAGATTTAAAAGGATTTTTATTTGTTTTTACTACTTACTGCTCTCTACTCCCTACTCTCTACTTAAAAACAACCGCGATGCCGGTGGCGGTTTTATCGATTTTAACGTGTTTTGTTCTTCGTACGACATGATGTCTCCAAGGCCCACGTCCCACAACGCTATGATGATTGGATACATACACTGTAGGATCAACGTCATATTCGACAAGCATAATACCGTCAGCTCCTATCTCACGGGCTTTCTTAATCATCAAAGCATCTAACTCGATTCTTCTTGCGTCCTTTCCAAGACTCGCCTCAATTATACCGATAACCCGGTGGGGCCTTTTTATCTTATCTTTAGTCAGCAATATCAGAGCGTCGGCAGGTTTAGGAGTTTCTATATATGATTCGTCGATCTTTGTATATTTAACGTTAGAAGAAGAACAACCGTTCGCCACAAAGATTAACAAAAGGAAAAAGATAAAACATTTCATTAGTCCTCCTTCTCTTAAAAAAAGGCACCTATCCTGATTTTTTCTTATAAAAATTCTGTTATTTAAACTACTAAGCTTTAGCTTTAGCTTTAGCTTTAGCTTTAAAAACTACGGATACGAACACCTCAATTATCAAACCGTATACAACACCTAGAAATACAGTCATCGAAAACAACAAAAAGGGAGAAGGACCGCTGGCAAACATACTCGAAAAACCCAAAGGCAAACTAAAAACAAATCCCATAAGAAGCCCATGGAGCCACCACTTCATTTTTAGAGCGCTAATTCCTATAGCAAACCCTATTAAGGTCCTATTCGCCAGAATCTGCATTTTTATAGCCCAAGGTAATGGTGCGTTGAATGATGCCAGCATCATGCAAATAAGCCCACATATTAAACCAAAAATTGTAGCAATAGTAATCCTCTTTCTCATAAAAAACCTCCTTAGTTTTCCTGAATTATAATAAATTTTTAACGATATGTCAAGATTACAAAAAAAAGAATTGCACATGAAGGATATATCATTAATATAGAACAAGGAAAACTTGCAAAATCTATAAGTTAAGAATCAGGGACTGCAAAGTGAGTTTGAAACAAGATAAAAAAAGTGAAAGGATGGCTTTGTGGGAGATTTATTCTCTGGGGCTTCATGGGAAAAATATAAACAAAGAAACTCTGTGTTCTCTGTGTGTTTTGTTTTTCTCTGTGCCCTCTGTGGTTTAAATTTTTAATATGCAGAATATAAAAATAATTGTGGAATACGATGGAACCGACTTTCACGGTTGGCAGGTTCAGCCGGAAAAGAGAACCGTCCAGGGCGAACTGGAGAAAGCTCTAAAAACAATCTTTAATAAGAAAATCAGGATAAACGGTTCCGGCAGAACCGATGCCGGGGTCCATGCACTCGGACAAGTTGCTTCTTTCGTAATCCTTGAAAAAATTTCTCCCCGGGAATTAAAAAATGCAATAAACGGAAATGTCTTACAAGATATCCTTGTTAAGCAGTGCAAGATAGTACCGGAAGATTTTAATGCCAGATTTTCTGCGCTCTCGAGAATATACAAATACCAGATCGCGAAAGAGAAATCGGTTTTCAATAAAAGATATTTTTTCCATGTTGCCGCCGAACTCGATTTGAAAAAAATGCGGAAAGCGTGTAAAGAATTAATAGGAGAAAAAGATTTTTCAAATCTTGCGACTAAAGACAAGGGGAAATGTTACCTGAAAAAAATAAAAATCTCCGAGAATGAAGATTATATCCTTATAGAGTTGGAAGCTAATCGTTTTCTACGCAGAATGGTAAGGGGTATTGTTGGGCTTTTAACTGCCGTCGGTAAAGGTGAAATAACCCCTTCCGATACCAAAAAAGTCCTTTCCGGAACAAAAAAGCGTCCTCCGGTTGCCCCTCCTCACGGTCTTTTTCTTATAAAAGTCAAATATTGATTGAAAAAGCCCTTTACATTTGAAAAAAATTTAGTATTATAATATATATAATATACAAACAAGGAATTTGAATGAATATTCTTATTGTTGATGATTCTGAAGACCATTTATTAGTTCTTAAGTCGATTTTAAAAGAGAACGGGTACAGAAATATACTTCTAGCCGAGTCGGCAGACCATGCTTTTAAATTTCTTGGGCTAAAAGGCAAAAAGAAAAAAAAGGATGTAGACCTTATCCTTATGGATGTGATGATGCCCGGAATAAACGGTATAGAAGCCTGCGCTATGATAAAAAAAGAGGAATCCCTAAAAGACACTCCGGTTATAATGATTACAGCTACAAGGGAAGAATCTCACCTTCAATCAGCTTTCCAGGCCGGAGCTATAGATTACATAACCAAACCGATAAATATCCCCGAACTGTTAGCCAGAGTCCGTTCTGCGCTACGTTTGAAGATGGAAACAGACAGCAGGAAAGAAAGAGAACGAGAATTGACGGAAATGGCCGAGCAGTTAGACGCGGCAAACAAAAAATTGACACAGATGTCCTATCTGGATGGATTAACCGCTGTTGCCAACCGCCGTTATTTCGAAGAATTTTTTGCCAGAGAATGGAAAAACTCAATCAGGGAAAAGGAATTTCTATCGCTTATAATGCTCGATATAGATTGTTTCAAAGCGTATAACGATACCTACGGGCACCTAAACGGGGATGATTGTTTAAAAAAAATTGCCAAGACATTAAACAACGCTTTAAAAAGGCCAAGAGATTTTCTATGTAGATATGGAGGAGAGGAGTTTATTGCCGTGCTTCCGGATACTGACAAAAAAGGCGTTTCTACGGTCGCAAAAAGATTCCTTCAAGAAACAAAAAAATTAAAAATAGCTCATAAAACTTCACCTGTAAACAAAAATGTTACTATAAGTGTAGGAGTAGCAACAACTAAACCGGATAAAAAAAGGCAATCAAACATGTTCATAAATGAAGTCGACAAAGCTCTTTATGTGGCAAAACATTCTGGTAGAAATTGCATAAAAGAAGGGGATATAATTTAATAGGAGGGCAAAATGCAGGAAAGAACTGGAGACGATAAAATTAAAGTAAATGTTCCAAGCTATGCAGTCCAACTAGTACCAAATTTCTTAAAAAATAGGGAAAAAGACATAAAGGAAGTAGAAGATTCACTGAAAAGAAAAGACTTTGAAACCATCGAACGACTCGGGCACAGCATGAAAGGTTCGGGATCTATTTACGGATTTGATGGTATATCAGAGCTAGGGAAAAGAATTGAATCCTCTGCAAAAAACAAGAATTCAGAGGAGATTCAAGACAGTTTATCGGAACTCAAGCACTATTTAACCAGAATTGAAATAGTAAGTGGATAAAAAGTCCCGTATAGTTTACATCGACGATAATCAAGACATGCTTAAACTCGTAGAAAGAATCCTTTCGGATAAAGGCTATGCGATTATACCGGCAATAAGCCCTTTGGAAGGGATAAAGAAAGTTAAAGAAGAAAAACCGGATGTCGTCCTGCTCGATATAAATATGCCTTCAATGGATGGGTATACAGTATGTTCTCACCTCCAAGAAGAGGAGGAAACATCTCTTATTCCCGTTATTTTCTTAACTGCTCTTGAAAGCGACAAAGACAAAGCAAAAGCATTTTCTGTGGGCGGCGTGGATTACCTGGTTAAACCTATTAAAAAAGAATCTCTCCTTCCCATAATTGAAAAGCATATAAAAACCCGGAAACGCTGGGAGAAACTTTCCGAAAGTTCTCAAGATATCAAAAAGCGTATAAAACCATTAGATTTCGAAAGATTTTTAAAATTTTTATTATATAGTCTCGATTTACCCAAAGAAAGTAAAAAACAATTATTAAGAATATCCCCACAAGAATTATATTCATTTTCATCGAAGATAAATATAAGCAACAAACAAATTGCCGAGTACATTAGTGGCTTTCTCGGATTCCCATATACTCCCACCGTAGAGATTGAAAGCGTTCATCTTGGTTCATTTCCGGCTCCGTTTTGCAAAAAAAATCTTATTGTACCAAGACTTGAGCCTTCCGGTGAAGAAACTCTGGTACTTAGCAATCCTTTTGACTGGGAACTTATGGACTCTCTGGATAGGTTCTTTGAATCTTCTCACTATTCAAGACTTATTGTAACCGAACCTGAAAATATTGAAAGGCTTTTTAAAGAGCCTCAAGCCAGCGAAAAGGATATAACAAAGAAAAAAACAGTCTACAAGAGAGACGAAACAACAGCTCAAGGGGTGAGTGAAAAATACGCAGCTCAGGTATTTCAAAAAGAGGAAGAAGAAAAAAGAAGAACAAAAGAGGAGGAGAGTGGTCCAGTCGTAGCTATAGCTAACAGTATTTTACAAGAAGCTATCAAAGGAAGAGCAAGTGATATACATATTGAACCTAAAAAAGAAGAGTCCGTTGTCAGATTTAGAGTCGACGGAGATATGGTTGAACATGTAACAATAAAGCGCAAAACTAGTCAGATGGCGATATCCCGTCTTAAACTGTTAGCAGGTCTAGATATTGCCGAACGTAGAAGACCGCAGGACGGAAGCTTCGCAAGAGAAATAGCCGGTGGTGTATATAACTTTCGCCTGGCGACCACATCAACTCCTAACGGAGAGAGTCTCGTAATAAGAATTTTAAAACCCTATGCGAAACCGAAAACACTTTTGGAATTGGGGATGACCGAAAAACAAGCCAGTACTCTTATGTATAGCGGAAATCAGCATTACGGAATGATTCTTGTCGTTGGCGGAACCGGTTCGGGGAAGACTACAACTGTTTATAGTCTGCTTTCGCAGATAGATACAGAAAAGAGAAGTCTTATGAGTGTAGAAGACCCTGTCGAATACCGTATCCCCTCAGCCAATCAACAGCAGGTAAACGAAAAAGCAGGAATAAAGTTCGAGGACCTTTTGAAATCTTCGGTTAGACAGGATCCCGATATCCTTTATATGGGAGAAATTCGAGATCCGTATTCGGCAAAAACAGCTGTAGATTTTGCCTCAACGGGTCACTTAACCATCTCGACTCTTCATACTTCAAACGCCACCTCCTCCATTTTCCGGCTGGAGAGATTAAATGTTACACGACTGCAAATGTCGGAAAGTCTCCTTTGTATTGTTGCTCAAAAACTGATAAAAAAACCCTGTCAGGCCTGCAGCAAGATTGTTCATATATCGGATGAGCAGAGAAAGCTTTTGGAGCCGTTTACAGATGATGTGCCGGAAAGAGTTTTAAAAGTGACCGGATGTCCTAACTGCAATCATACAGGATATTATGGCAGAGAAGGAGTATATGAAGTACTAAAATCCGACGAAGACATTATCGAAGAAATCAGAAATGAAACTCCAATCTCGGAAATTCGGCGTTTGTTCAAAGAAAAAGGTTACTATCTTCTGCCTGACCACGCGATCGAGAAAATCAGGAGTTTAATATTCACACCTGAGGATGTTTATAAGCAGGTTTTAGTGGAAGAAGCCCCGACTAAGAAGGCTGAGAAAACCACTCCTGGTAAGGTAAATAAAACAGAACCAGGGGAAAAGATAGCCTCCCAAGAGGTAGAAACTCACGAAATTAAAGATAAGAAAAAAACTATTCTTATTGTCGAAGATGACGATGATTCGAGAAATTTAGTCGCGCGATTTTTGGTCAACGCAGGCTATATGGTAGCTCAAGCCTCTGATGGAGCTGCTGCCTTGCTTGATATAGGAAGTACAAATTTTGATCTTATAATTTCCGATGTAAATATGCCCACTCTGGATGGGTTTGCCTTAATGGAGATAATCAAGCAGAAAGGAATCAAAACACCAGTGATTTTTCTGACGTCTCTTTCGGGTTCAGAAAAAGAAATTGAGGGCCTTAAAAAAGGCGCTTCGGATTATTTAACAAAACCTGTAAACAAAGAACTATTGCTTCTCAGGGTAAAAAATTTGCTCCCAGTATAAACGGTATAAGTCTATTTAATTGGTAACGTCACATTACTTTCGGTACAGTATTTGTTCCGTCCATAATAATAAGAATCTTCGCATCCTTCCCTTTTCCACTTATTGATAGATCAACTGCTTCTTGCAAAGAATCAAACGCCCTTATAGATGCATCCTGTAGAATCTTATCTTCGATCTCGGAAACCACCCATACTTTAGCCTTTGTTGACAGTTCCGCAATTCTTGCCGCTTTGTGATAACCTAATTTGTAATTGTCTTTTGCTGTTTTTAATATATCTTTAGGGTCAGTAGAGGAAGAAAGCAACTTGTAGAAATTATCAGGGCCTATTCCATCTCTGCACTCGGCAACTAGAATAAGTATACCTCCTCTTTTGAGTGCGAGCTTACCGTGTTCTATTGCTTTATGTGCTTGATATAAGTTTTTGTCCAGTGGGCGTCTTGCAACAGTTATTACAATATCAGCTTTTTCTTTTACATAGAGGCAGAAAATATCTCTGGCATATTCAACTGCTTTCAAAAAGGATTTATTTATATCTCCGCAAAATACAGCACATAAATCTTTTTCGTCTTTTACCACTGCTTGAATTGAAAAAATCGGAACATCCGGTATCATCTCAAAGGCTTCCAACAAATCCTCGTGAACAGGGTTTCTCCCCAAATGCAACGGTTCAGCACCGTTTTCAAGAGCGAGTTTGTGGTTTTGCTCGATTGTTATGTATCCTGCGAGTCCCGGGAAGAAAGACTTTCTCCCTCCTGTAAAACCTGCAAAGTAATGCGGCTCGACTGAACCAATTGAAATTACGGCTTTTGCCTCTATAACTTCTTTATTTACCCATACTTCTGTTCCCCTCTCTGTTATGCCAAGTTTAATTAAGCTTTCTTGATTCCTTGCATTGTGGATTAGAATATTAGATTTTACTCTATCGTAAAATTCGCCGAAAATCAGTGTTAACTCAGCATCGGTCGGTTCCTTATGGGCACCTGTTGCTATTATATATTTTGCTTCCTCTATGTTCACTGTTTTATACAGCTCTTTTAGTATATCAAAGGTAGGGGTAGGTCTCGTAGCATCGTTAATTATAAAGAGAATCTTTTTTTGTTTCTTTATCCACTTAACAAAAGGAGCACAATCACATGGGTTATCCAGCGCTTTTTTAATCACCGCTTCTTTTTGTCTTAAAGATATTTTATTTGGATGAGCTATAGCAACTTTAAGAGTCCCGGGGAAAGCTACTTCGGTTGTCCCCACTCCATAAGGTATTTTTATTCCCATTTTATTCTGCAGAAGAGCTTCCTACAAAAGATTTTCATTTCGTCTCCGGCTACGATTTTGCGCTTGTCACAACTATCCATAGTTTAAATCTTTTCATTCCTGATTCAGAAGACAAAAAATTTTACCTTTTCAACTCCCCCCCGAAATATTATAAAAAGATCTATTGATTGTCAAGTATACAAAACGCCCTGCCATTATACAAAAAATGACATTTTTGTCAAAAAAGGCATATTAAATTTGCAACAACCGATCCCAGCTTCAAAAAGACTTATAAGGTTTGGGTTTCAGCTCTTACCCCAACCATAAGGTGCGACATTAATGCCACACTTGACAAAAGGGAAAAACATATTATAATTATTAATGGACAAATCGAGGTATCTTTTTGTCTGAGTGTTTAATTTCTCCAGGCGGGAGCTTTTAGCTCTCGCCGTTTTTTTTAGAAATAAGTAGCCACTAAGACACCAAGGCACAAAGGCCATATTTTTTATAAAGTCTATTTTTTCTCAATCGTTGACTAGTAAGAATATTTTGCCCAATTAGTTTCGGAGGGTAAGAGGTGGTTCCCCAAACCAATAAAACTGGTGATAACTTCGTGTCTTAGTACCTTTGTGGCAATTAAATAGCGGCTTTGCCGCATTAAATTAATATTTAACCACCGTATCTACGCGATAATCTTTTAATTTTTCTCTTCCCTTAAGATCTGTCAATTCTACGAGAAAAAGAAGCGAGCTTACTTTGCCTCCAAACTTTTCTACTAAATGCGCGCTTGCCAGAGCGGTTCCTCCTGTTGCAAGTAAATCATCTACAATAACGACCCTATCCTCTTTCTCTATCGCATCTTTATGCAATTCTATTGTATTCTCACCGTACTCAAGAGTATAAGACTCACTTATAACCTCGGCAGGCAATTTACCTGGCTTGCGGATAACATTCAAAGGCAAACCGAGATTATACGCTATCGGTGCCGCAAAAATGAAACCCCTGGACTCTACACCGAGAATAAGATCAACTTCTTTACCTCTTATTAAATCTGTCATGCAGTCAATTGCCTCCCTGAAAGCCCCCTTATTCTCAAGCAGGGTAGTAATATCCCTAAAAAGGATACCTTTTTTAGGAAAATCCTGTATGTTTCTAATATGTTTTTTTAATTCTTCCATCTCAAAACCTCACTTCGAATTCCTCAAATTCATCTTTAAATTTTTCTTCTTTAATTTCCGTTCCCGTTACAGTAGAATGAGAAGGCCCTATTTTTACACTTTTAGCGAATTCTTCCAATTGCCAATCTTCACCTTCTGCTACAATCTCCACCCTTCCATCAGGAGTATTCCTTACCCACCCTGATATCCCTAATTCTCTTGCCTGTCTTACGGTGAAAAACCTGAAGCCAACTCCCTGAACAACACCGCTTGCCCATATATGTATTCTATTCACGCTTTATTTATACGTATTAAACTTAAGATGTCAAGAGTTTTGGTTTTTTGCGTATCAATCTTTTTCTTTACTTTTGCAATTAAATTACAAAACCCTTGCTTTTATTGTGTTGTATTCTTGACTTTTGATAATTTTAGGATATAATTAAATCAAAGGTGAAAAATAATATGGATAAGGAATTAAAAAAGTTTTTTCGTGAACTTGTAGAAGCGCCCAGCCCTTCGGGATTTGAGGAACCTGCGCAGGAAGTATATAGAAAATTCGCAAAAAAATATTCTGACGAAGTAAAAACAGATGTTCATGGCAACGTAATAGCTTTCCGAAAAGGGAAGGGAAAATTAAAGCTGATGGTTTCGGGACATGCAGATGAAATTGGATTTATGGTTAATTATATCGACAATGATGGCTTTATATACTTCAAACCTATCGGAGGAGTCGACCTTTCTCTTTTACCCGGGTTAAAAGTCGATATTTACACAAAGAAAGGAAAAATAAGAGGGGTCATCGGCAGAAAAGCCATTCACATGATGGAAAAAGAAGAAAAAACCAAAAATCCCAAGATAAAGGATTTATGGATAGATATAGGTGCGAAGGATAAGAAACAGGCAGAAAATGTCGTATCTATAGGAGATCCCATAACATTTCAGTTGGGAATGGAAGAGCTACAGAATAACCTTGTACTTACGAAAGCGACTGATAATAAGGCGGGCGTTTTTGCCGCAGGAGCACTTCTAAAATATCTGGAGAAAGAAAAAATTGACGTAAACTTATTCTGCGTTTCTTCCGTTCAGGAAGAGTTGGGTCTTAGGGGCGCCCGGACCAGCGCTTTTGGAATTGCTCCGGATCTGGGACTGGCATTCGATGTAACTACTTCTACCGACCACCCTACCACAGAGAAAAAGGAATACGGAGATATATCTCTTAACAAAGGTCCGGTTATAGCAAAGGGGGCTAACATCAATCCCGTTATATTTAGTATGCTGCTTAGTACCGCAAAGAAAAAAAACATTGACTATCAAATTGAAGCCGCGCCAAGAGCAACCGGGACGGATGCTAATATTATACAGCTTACCAGAAGCGGAGTCGCCACGGGTTTAATAAGTTTCCCTAATCGCTATATGCATACACCAATTGAAATCGTCTCTCTAACGGATGTTGAAAATGCCGTAAAGCTTGCCGGGGAATTTACTAAAACACTAAACGACAAAATAGACTTTACTCCAAAAATCTAATTTCTTACTTTCTAATAATTACAAATACAATGTACAGGATATAAAAAAGAAGGAGTACACCTCCTTCTTTTTTGGATATTTTACTATCTGTATAGACAAAGATTAAAAGAACAGCAGATATTCCGACAACTATTAATAAGTCTTTAAAGGCTAATAAGGGAAAGCCAATTGGATGAATTGTGGAAGTCAATCCGAGCACAAAAAGAATATTAAAAATATTGCTTCCCACTATGTTACCTATAGCAATGTCAGGTTCTCCTTTCTTCATCGCAGCAAGAGAAGTCGCCATTTCCGGCAAAGAAGTTCCAAGAGCTATTACAGTGACGCTCACTAGAATTTCCGATACCCCCAATCTCCTTGCAATTATTGCCGAATTATCCACTATTAAGTGAGCTCCGAGAAGCACCCCTGTTATACCTAACACCAACAAAAGAGATGCTTTAAACGTTTCTCTTCTTGAACGCTTAATTTTCTGCAAGTCGTCACTACGACGAAAAACTCTCCTGTCCTTTTTTGCCATAAAATAGAGATAACAGACATATAGAGAAAAAAGAACAAGCAGAATTATTCCGTCAAGTCGGGAAAGAGAAGTTTCTGCTCTACCATACCAATCATCACGAACCAGCAATAGAGCGAGAACAGCTACAATAAAGCAAAAAGGCATCTCTATTTTTATGGTCGATTCTCTTGCTTTAATAGTCCATATAAGAGCTCCAAGCCCAATAACCAATCCAATATTTGCGATGTTGCTGCCAAGGATATTACCAAAAGAAATTGAAGGATATGACGAAATAGCTGCTTTAATCGAGACGGCTGCTTCGGGTGCACTTGTCCCAAATGCTGTAATTGAAAGACCTATAAATAAAGACGAAACTCCAAAAACAGTCGAGAGATCTACTGCTCCGTCGATCATGTAATCGGCACCCTTTACCAGCAGGACAAATCCGATAATTAAAAGCAAATAACTCATATTTTTGAAAATAAAAAAGAAGAGACTTTTGTCAATAGGACAAAATGCTTGCTTATCCTTAAAAAATCCTTCCGGTACTCAAAGAAGAAAATTTTATATCTTTTATCCCTTCTTCTCTTTATAGTATGTGAAATCGATTTAAAAAATGCTAACACATCTAAAGACTTGACTTATAGCAGATTTTTATTATTATTTTATCGATAATTGAGCAAAAAACATATAGGGATAAAAAAACAAAAAGTATAAAAACTTTAAGGAGGTGATTTATTTTTGCCCGGAGTAACAATTAAAGAAGGAGAATCTTTCGAAAAAGCCTTCAAACGATTTAAGCGTTTATGCGAAAAAGAAAAAATAAGAAGCGAAATAAAAAAGCATCAACGATACGAAAAACCAAGCGAAAGAAGACAAAGGAAACGTAAAGATCTTTCTAAAGGAAGAAGGAGTCATTAACGCAAAAGCTAATCTTAGCTATTGTCGAGTTAACCCTTTTTAGTATCTCCTTAATATCATTTTAAGATAAATTAAAATGAATTTATTTGACTTAGTATCTCTCGTAGTTATTGGAGGTTTTTTTTTATGGGGAACTATTAAAGGTTTTATAATTGAAATTTCCGAAATTGGTGGCTTGATAATTTCTTTCATTCTCGCAATGTATCTTCCTTTGGGAATAGAATTTGGAATTATGAAATACGTTGTAAGTTTCCTCATCTACTTTTTTGCAATCAGTATTTGCTTTTCTATCTTATCAAAAATAATTCACAAAACTCCCCTCGCTTTTCTCGATAGAATTCTTGGCGCCGGAATAGGCTCAATTAAAGGGATAATTGTTGTAATAATAATTTTTCTCATTGTAAGCCTGAGTCCGGTTGAAAAACCCAACAGCAACTTAAGCAATAGTTTGTTTTATAAAGCAGCTCTTATTGTAAAGGCTCCTCTTAAGAATTTTTTAAATAGAAGAATAAAAGGCCTAGACCAGTATAAGGAAGAACTTCCGCTTCCTAAAAGACAAGAAAAAAGCGAGCAATCGCTAGAGAACGAAAGAAGTAAAATATAATGAAAAAGTTTTCAAGCACAATTGGATTAGATCTATTATTGAAAAAAATCTCCTCCTATGCCGACTCCAATCCCGGAAAAAACGCAATTTTAAATCTAAATCCGGATATTCCAAAAAAAGAAAGACTCCTTTCCTTTAAACACCTAAAGGAAATCAAGCAAGCAATACAATTTATTCCTCAATTGCAGATATTAAAAAACGAAAGAGTTCCCGAAAGGGGCAAAATTTTATCAGGAGAAAAGCTCCTTTACTACAAACAGCTTCTAGATTTATCAAGAGATATTAAAACTTCGCTCGAAGACAACAAAATTTTGGAAGAGCTTAACAAAGATCTTAATCCTCTCCTCCCTCTTTCTAAAGAAATAACTGCTTTTATAGACGAAAAGGGCTCTATTATACCCACTTCAACTCCCGTATTAAAATCTCTTTACGGAGAAAAAGCTCATATCGAAAAAAATATAGAGAAAAAGCTAAATTTCTTTCTAAAAGAAAAAGAACATCTCCTTCAGGACAATATTATAACTACCCGGTTGGGGAGAACTGTTCTTCCTGTAAAATACGATAGAAAAGACGAAATAGAAGGAATAATAGTAGACTTCTCCCGCACTCAGAACACGGCTTTCATCGAACCAGGAGAGATAATTACCCTCAATAACAGAATATCGGAAATAGAAAAAGATATAAATACAGAAGAGAAAAGAATTCTTAAATATCTAACCGAAAAAGTTGCCGAACGGTTTCCCTCTATCGAAAAGAACACCAGAACGCTGACACAAATAGATTCCCTCAAAGCCCGAGCTCGCTACGGAGAAGACTTCAAATGCATTATACCGGAATTCCCCGAAACCAGCACTTTAAACATTAAAGAATGCTATCATCCTCTTTTACTCGGAGAAAAAGAAAATGTTGAACCCTTCGATTTAGAAATTGGGGAAAACGAGAGGATTCTATTGATTAGCGGACCAAACGCCGGAGGAAAAACCGTGCTTCTTAAAAATTTGGGAATAAACGTATTATCCTCGTTAGCCGGAATTCCCATCCCCGCAAAAGAAGGTAGCGAGATCGGTTCTTTTACAAACATCTCCGGAATAATAGAAGATGAGCAATCCATGGAAGAAGACTTATCCTCTTTTTCTTCTTATATTGTGCATCTTAAAAAAATCTTAAAGGATGCCGCCCGGAGCAGCCTAATACTACTCGACGAACTTGGCGGGAATACGGATCCGGTTGAAGGAAGTGCTTTGTCAATGGCTCTTCTTAATTACTTAAAGGACAAAGGAAGCCTCGTGGTTGCCACAACTCATCTAAGCCCTCTTAAATTTTACGTTGAAAATCAAGAAGGAATGATCAACGGCTCAATGGAATACGCAAACGGTCCAACATATCATCTGCAAATTGGAATCCCGGGAGGCTCAAGAACGCTTAAGACCGCAGAGAAGCTCGGCTTACCACCCAAAATAATTAACGAAGCCAAAAACTTTATTGACTCCGAAAGCCTGGAGGCAGAAAATCTGATCGAGGAACTTTCAGAGAGAAACAGGAAATTACGCGAACAAGAAAAAGAAACAAGCAAACTTAAAGAGAAGTTTTACGAATTAAAGAAACGATACGATATAATGACAGAAAATATAGAAAAAGAAAAAACGAAAATTATAGACGAAGCAAAAGAAAAAGCTAACGGCATTATAGCTGAGGCGCGCTCTACTGTAGAAAAAACAATAAAAGATATAAAAGAAACAAAAGCCTCGCAAGAATCAATAAAAAAATACAAAAAGACCTTCGCCCCAATTACGGAAAAAGAAAAGAAGAAAAAAAATAAACCTATTAAAACTTCGCATAAACCTTCCGAAATTAAAATTCGCGTAGACATGGATGTTCCTTTAGAAATTTCCGTTCGCGGAATGACCAAGGAAGAAGCCTGGAAATCCGCAGATATATTTCTTGACAAAGCAATCGTCGCGAATTATAATTCAGTAAGAATCGTTCACGGGAAAGGGAGCGGGATATTACGCAACATGCTTCACAAAAGATTAAAAGAAGACCCGCGAATACAAAGAATAGAAACCCCGCCACACTACGAAGGAGGTGAAGGCGTTACAATAGCCTTGTTAAAATAAAATGTTTCCTTTACTTTTTATAATTTCCAAATCCGCAAAAACAGCAATGCTTTTAACCACGATTATCCCCGGAGGAGGACAATTTTATACCGAAAGATATTTCAAAGGAATAATAATCGGCGGAGTACAATCCTATCTTATATATAGAGAAGTTCAGACGCAACTAAAAATAAACGAACTCCAAAGAGAAACCAACTTGTCAGCCGAACAACAATCTCTGCTTGACGATAAACTTGAAGAAAGAAGAGATCTCGGCTGGTGGATAGCCCTGGCCTGGACGATAGGCATCCTGGATGCCTACGTAGACGCAAAACTCTATGGTTTTGAAAGCGAGCTCACAATTGACCAAAGAGGCTCCCCGAAAGTAGCACTGTCCTTAAAAATACACTATTAATGTTTCACGTGAAACATTCGCTCGAAAAAGAATTAAAAGAACTAAACATCGCTTGCGAAAACGAAAAGAAAGAAAAGTTTTTGTTGTATCTCGAAGAACTCATGCTATGGAACAAAAAAATAAATCTTGTATCGAGAAAGCTGCAAAAAAAAGACCTTTTAACAAAACTACTTTTCCCTTCTCTAACCTCCTACCATATAATAAAAGAAGGAGAAAAAATCCTTGATTTTGGAGCAGGAGGGGGAATCGCAAGCATCCCTTTAAAAATTTTTAAACCCGGCATAAACCTACACCTCCTGGAGTCAAAAAAGAAACCCGTTATATTTCTCGAACATATTAACCTCCTGCTGGACCTTAATTTTAAAATAATAAAAAATTTTGTTCTAAAGAAAGCCGATCTCGAAGAAGAGTACGACTGGGTATTCATTCGAGCTGTAAATCCCGAACAAATACCAAAAGGCATAGCAAACAAAATATTATATTACGGAAAATATGCCGGAGATAAGTTTTCCTGCCAAGAAAAAATTTCTTTTAAAAACAACGTTATTTCTATTTTAGCCTAAAATGTTTCACGTGAAACATTTTCTCAAAAACAAGAAAAAGGAGTGAGGTCTTTCTTTGGAATTCCATGATTTTTTTACACTATATAGAATCCCCGTAAATTAAAAGCAAGGCCTAACCGTTCAGAAGGGCGTCTCGGAGGCTGAGCGGCCATAGTCTATTGAAACCCTTGGTTTCAATAGGAGCGAAGCCGAGCGCCGCGCGGCAATTTTCTCGGTGGGAAAATTGACCGCATCCCTGATGAACGGTTAGGCCTTGCTTCGACTTAACCTTATACTGATCTTATTCACTTGTAAAGCCAAGAAAACCATTAATATTAAACCGTTTAAACATATTACGACTTAAAAATTCATGAATTTTCCAAGGTTTTTTACTTGACATCTCGCCAATAACTAATAATTTTACTCGTAATGATTAAGCTTATAAGTTTAAGTCAAACCTCGGAAGTAGTAATACGTACCGCGATCATTGCTGTCGTAGCCTTTATTGTAATACGAATAAGAGGTAGAAAACAATTAGCCCAGCTCACTCTATTTGATATATTAATAGTGATTGCTCTTGGTTCTGCGGTCGGAGATGTAATGATTTATCCCGAAGAAGTCGTATCTCTCCTGCGTTCTATAATAGCAATAATCACTCTCATTGTATTAATTTGTATATCTGAATATTTGGTTTGCAGGGCACCTAAAAAAATAACGCGATTCGTATACGGAGATTCTACAATAATAATTAAAAACGGAAAACTTGTTAAGAAAAATTTTGCAAAAACCAATCTTACAGAAGACCAGTTGAAGTCAAAACTCAGAGAGAAAAATATACAGTATTATTCTGAAGTCAATATCGCTCGCCTGGAACCCGACGGAGCATTAAGCGTACAGAGAAAAAGGAACGACAAAAAAAGGGATAACTAACAAAAATCAATACAGTTTAATTGAATAAATTTATGATTATCCGAGCTACTCAGTTGCTATATTTAGAATGCTGGAGACAAATCTCTTAACAGGAATAATAAAATCTTGTTAATCTGCGACTATGAGAAAAAGTCAACCCCCTTTATTTATTTTTCACCAAAA
>CAYQMH010000039.1:0-20360 GCA_964418485.1 uncultured bacterium
AATCGCTTTTATATTTTATATAAGTGTTAACCTATTAGGACAAATGTCCTGTTTTCCTATTCAACCATTCAACTTAGATTCAAAGAATCTACATTTTACTTTTTAATTTTTAATATTTAATTTCCGAAAAAGTCTAGAAATTCTTGTAATATATTTTGGTGTATTTCTTTGAATACCAATGAAAAATACCACATATCCCCCTTGCTCAATAAGGTAAAAAGAATATACTGATTATATGAAAAGACTGTTTAATATAGAACTTTTTCTTGCTAAAAGGTATATCCGAATTAAGAAAGGTGAAGGTTTCAGGTCTTTAATAACGCTTTTTGCGGCTGGAGGGATCACTTTAGGAGTTGCTACGCTTTTAGTGGTTATGTCTGTAATGAATGGTATGCAGACTGACCTTAAAAACAAAGTTCTTGGAGCCAGTGCGCCTCTTACGGTTTTAACAATAGATCAGAAATTTATTAAGGATTGGCAGTCGGTTGTGGACACTTTAAAAGAGAGTGTACCTGAAATTCGAGATGCAACACCTTATATTTTTGAAAAAGCGCTCTTGAAGCATGAGGAGAGAACTGACGGAGCTATAATAAGAGGAGTCGATCCTAACTCTTTTTCGCTTGTTTCTGATATTCCGAAAAATATTGAAACGGGAAAGTTCAATCTTTCCGGTAAAAGGGTTGTTCTTGGAAATTATCTCGCTAACAGACTGTGGGCTCATATAGGAGATACAATAACTATCTCGTCTCCTTTTTCTGCTGCTCCTACTCCTTTTGGCTTTCTTCTGCCCGCAGAGGATTTTATTCTTTCCGGGGTTTTCGATATGGGAATGTACGAGTACAACGCGACCGTTGCAATAATGTCACTTGAGAATGCAAAGAATCTTTTTGGAATAGATGGTGTTACCGGTATAGATTTTACAGTGAAGGATCCCTATAAAGCTCCTGATCTTGCAATTGATGTTGTGGCAAAACTCGGTTATCCGTACCGGGTCATTAATTGGATGGAAAGAAACAGAGTTCTCTTAAGAGCCTTAGAAATTGAAAAAAAGGTAATGTTTATAATACTGACTTTAATAGTAATTGTTGCTGCTTTTAATATTGTTTCTTCTCTGGTTCTCATTGTGCTGGCAAAGATGCGAGAAATAGGTATTCTTAAAGCTCTGGGTGCTTCTGCTTCTTTGATTACCAGAGTATTTCTGATAGATGGCTTAATTGTAGGCGGAGGAGGTGCCTTTTTTGGGGTTTTGATTGCCTGGATATTATGTTTCCTTCTCGGTAAGTATAAGTTTATTGATTTGCCTTCAGATGTATATTTTCTTACCAAACTGCCTGTGGAAATGCAGGTTCAAGATTTTCTTTTAGTAATATTTTCGGCTGTAGTATTATCTCTCCTTGCGGCTTTGTATCCGGCGAAGAAAGCTGCCGGACTGGATCCTGTGGAGGCTATAAGAAATGAGTAATGTTATAGTAGCTCTCAGGGATGTTAAAAAAAGTTTTTTATCCGGGAAAGAGGAAATAGACGTTCTGCGCGGAATAAATTTAGAGGTCAAAGAAGGCGATTTTATTACAATAAGCGGTCCTTCGGGTTCTGGAAAAAGTACACTTCTTCACATTTTAGGTGGCCTGCTGCATCCTGATGGAGGGGATGTTGTTCTTCAGGGTAAATCTCTTTATGCGTATTCGGATCCGGAACTCGCTAAGATAAGAAATGAAAAAATAGGATTTATATTTCAGTTCCATCACCTTCTCCTTGATTTTACCGTAATGGAAAATTTGGTAATGCCTCTATTAATAAAGGGCATCGCTTTTAATAAAGCTTATAAGAAAGCGGAGGAATTATTAGCCCTTGTGGATCTTGGAAATAGGATAAAGGCAAAGCCGCGGACTCTTTCGGGAGGAGAGAGGCAGCGAGTTGCTATTCTTCGTGCCATTATAAATAATCCTTTGTTGTTGCTTGCGGATGAACCTACAGGCGATTTGGATCGGGCACACTCAAATGTGATTTTAGAGATGTTGCGCCAAATTCATCGCAATAAAGGTATGACAGTTATTCTTGTAAGTCATAATCAGAGGGTTGCAAAAATGGGTGAAAAAACGTATAATTTAAGTGAAGGTAAGTTATAATGAAATGTGAATTGTGTGGAGTTAATAACGCAAAATATAAATATTATGAAGTAAACTCTGATACAGTTAGAGAAATAAATATTTGTGAAGAGTGTGCCAGAGAAAAAGGTGTGGACATTAAAAATAAAGAGGAGTCCGTTGTAGTTGAAAATGGGGTCTGTCCTGTCTGTGGTCTCTCGTTCAAGGAATATAAAGAATCAATGAGTCTTGGATGTGCCGGATGTTATAATAGTTTTAAAGATCAAATTGAAGTATTTCTTAAAGAGTCTCAATTAGATGTCGTACATAAAGGAAAAGAACCTATTAGAGATAGTGAGGTTATTTTTGTTAAAAAGGAAATTTTGGAAATGAAGAAAAAGCTGGATAGTTACGTGGAGAATGAGAGGTTCGAAGAAGCTGTAAAGTTAAGGGATAAAATTGAAGAAAGAAAAGAAGAACTTAAAACTATCAGGGGGAAAAAATGATTGATTCTCTCTTGGATCATTTCCCTGTATGGATAGAAGAAGTCGGTCCTTATTCGGAAATAGTTTTATTTTCTAAGGTTTCTCTTTATCGTAATATAGGAGGATATAAGTTTAACAAGAAAAATTCGGATAAAGAGAAAGAAGAAATTTTGGACTTACTTATTGAGGGTATAAACACTATTTCTTCTTTTGAAAATATTATTCCCTTGAAAGATCTAAAAGATAATGAAAGGGAGCTTTTTGCTGAGAGAAGTTTTATCTCTAGAGAAGAATTAAGGAATTATCACTTCTTGGGTTTGGCTTTGAATGACTCGCAAAATAATGTGGTTGTTTTAAATTCCGAAGAACATATTGAAATTTCTTGTGTGTCAGGGGAATTATTCCTTAAAGAAATTTTTGTTAAATGCGATAGTTTGGATGATGAGCTGAACGATGAATTTGGCTTTGCGTATGATAATAAATTAGGTTTCCTTACTTCTTCGACCGAGAAGGTTGGAACAGGCATGGTCGTCTCGGCAGTGGTTCATCTTCCAGCTCTTGTTATTACCGGTAAATTTGTAGATGTTATTAGTGATCTTGAAGATTCTCTTTTTTCTATAGGAGGGGTTTTTAATATAGGTGAAACGGTGGAAGGAAGTTACTTTAAATTGAGTAATAAATTTACACTTGGTGTTTCTGAAGAAGAGATATTGAAAATGTTCGAGAAAAAGATTAAAAATATAATTGAAGACGAAGTGAATAGTAGAGAATATTTAACCCAAAAAGTAGGTTATGAGACAGAAGATAAGATCTGGAGATCGTATGGTATATTAAAAAATGCCAGGATTCTATCCGTTACCGACTTCCTTAATTTGACAGCCGCTGTAAGACTTGGTGTAAGTTTAGGTATTGTAAAGGATATTAGTATTAAGAATTTAAACAGATGGCTTTTTCAAGCACTTCCGGGGCACTTAAGCGTCCTAAGTGAAGATGGGACGAATAAAAAGGAGGAGAATATTCTGAGAGCGAGACTAATAAGGAATAATTTAGGAGGATAGAAATATGTTTATGGATGAACGTTTTACAAAAAAGCTAATAGACGTTGTAAAAATATCAAAGGATTTAGCGCGGGAAGCAGGCCTCGGCGAAGTGACACCCGTTATTCTTTTACTGGCGATATTAAAACACGGAAATAATATTGCGGTTACCATTATTGAAGAAGTGGGAGTAGATGTCGAGGTACTCGAGAACAGGATTTTAAAGCTTATTAAAAGTAATGAGGATGTGTTAATTGTGGAGCAGCCTATTGGATTATCGGAGGATTCTCTGAATATCCTTGAGGAGGCTAAAGAAGAGGCTTTGATATTGGGTAGGCAGATAATAGGTACGGAGCATCTTTTACTTTCTTTGCTTAAGACGAAAGAAGGTGCTTTTATTGAGATTTTAAAACCGGAAGAACTCGACTATTATTTGGCTAAACAGATGTTGCTTGATCTTTTTGATAAGGAAAAATCGAGTGATAAGGACAAAGACAAATCTAAATCTTCTGTTGATAGGTCTTTGGAATTTTACACAAGAGATCTTACCAATCTTGCAAAGAGAGGCAGGGTTGATCCTGTTATTGGTAGAGAAAGTGAGATGGAGAGAGTTATTCAAACTTTGTGTCGAAGAAAAAAGAATAACCCGGTACTCGTAGGGGAACCGGGTGTTGGTAAAACTGCAATAGTGGAAGGTCTCGCACAGAGAATAGTTATCGGTGCGGTTCCCAAAATGTTGCAGGATAAGAAAATACTTTCTATGGATCTCGCTTCTGTTATAGCAGGAACGAAGTATCGCGGTCAATTTGAAAAGAGATTAAAACAAATTTTAGAATCATTGAAAGATTCCGAGAATATACTTTTTATTGATGAGATGCATACTATCGTAGGTGCGGGAGCAGCTGAAGGAGCTATAGATGCTTCTAATATGTTGAAACCCGTTTTAGCCAGAGGAGAGATTCAAACCATTGGAGCGACAACCACTGAAGAGTACAGAAAATATATAGAAAAAGATGGTGCTCTGGAACGCCGATTGCAGATGATTCTTATAGATCCGCCTACAATAGAAGAAACGATAAATATACTCAACGGAGTTAAGCGTAAGTATGAAGATTTTCATAAAGTTACATATAATGATGAAGTAATCAAAGCAACGGTAAGACTTTCCTGTCAATATATTGCGGACAGAAATCTTCCTGATAAAGCTATTGACGTTTTGGACGAAACGGGAGCCAAGGTAAGGTTAAGGGAGACAAAAGTTCCCGATGAAATTGTATCTCTGGAAGAAGAACTGCGTAAAGTTAAGGAAGAACTGCTTAGAGCCAGAGAAGAGGGGAAGTATGAAGTAGCGATCGAACTTCGAGATAGAAGAGATGAAATTGAAAGCAAATTGGAGAAGAGTCTGGAAGATTGGGGAAAGTACGGGGTGTTGAAGAAAGTTGAGGTTACCGAAGAAGATATACGAGAAGTTATCTCGCTCTGGACAGGTATTCCTCTTAAGAGACTCAGAGAGGAAGAGACCAAACGACTGCTTTCGATGGAAGACGAAATTAAGAAGAGACTTGTGGGACAGGATGAGGCGATTAGAGTTGTTTCTAGAGCTATAAGAAGAAGCAGGGCTGGTCTTCGGGACATGAAACGACCATTAGGGGCTTTTCTTTTCCTTGGTCCTACCGGAGTAGGGAAAACCGAGCTTGCAAAGCAACTTGCAAAATTTCTTTTTAACACGGAGGAAGCTCTGTTGAGGATTGATATGAGTGAGTTTATGGAGCGGTTCAATGTTTCTAAGTTGATAGGAGCTCCTCCGGGGTACGTGGGATATGATGAAGGCGGACTTTTGACCGAGGCTGTCAGGAGAAGACCGTATTGTGTTATTCTCTTAGATGAGATAGAAAAAGCCCATCCGGATGTTTATAATATCCTTCTTCAGGTTTTTGATGAAGGTATGCTTACGGATGCTTATGGTAGAAAAATTTCCTTTAAAAATTCAGTTATTATTATGACTTCTAATATTGGAACTAAGGAGATAATGCGTGGGACTTATGTTGGTTTCAAGAAGCCCGATAAAGGAATTAAATATAAAGAGATGAGAGAATATCTTCTTGAGGAGATTAAGGAGAGGTTCAGTCCGGAATTTTTAAACAGGATAGATGAAAGTATCGTTTTTCAATCACTTCATCGAGAAACAATGTCTTCTATCGTTGATATATTCTTCGGCGAGGTCAGGGAACGAGTTGAGGAGAAAGGTTTTGAAATTTCTCTAACAGAGGAAGCAAAAGAGCTGTTAATCGAAAAGGGTTTTGATCTTGAATATGGAGCTCGACCGCTGAAGAGAGTTATGCAAGGCCAATTAGAGGATAAATTAGCAGAAGGTTTTCTGAGAGGGAAGTGGAAAAAAGGAAACAAAATCGTGGTTTCCCGGGAAGGTAACGATTTAATATTCTTTTCCTCTCGTCCTGTTGCAGAAGTTCTCTGAACAAATATGGGGAAGAGTATTTCTATAGTTAACCAGAAAGGTGGGGTGGGTAAAACTACGACAGCAGTAAATTTAGGTGCTGCTTTAGCACTCTATAATCAACATTGCCTAATAATCGACATAGATCCGCAGGCTAATGCTACCAGTGGTTTAGGTTTTACCGGTGTATCCCCGACTATATATGATGTACTGGTAAAGGGAAAAGATCCCAAAAGAATAATAAAAAAAACAAATATTGAGAACTTGGATATTATCCCATCAGATATTTCTCTGGTAGGTGCTGAAGTCGAACTTGTAGATGTTAGAGGTAGAGAAATGCAGCTTAAGAGAAGAATAATGCCTCTCAAAAGGGAATACGATTTCATTTTGATTGATTCTCCTCCTTCACTTGGTTTGCTTACTGTAAATTCTCTGGTTGGGGCAGACTCTGTTTTGATTCCAATTCAGGCGGAATTTTATGCTATGGAAGGTTTAAGTAAGTTGTTAAATACGGTCAGAAATGTTCAACGTGAATTGAATTCCAGGCTAACTATCGAAGGTGTACTTCTTACCCTTTTTGATACGAGATTAAATCTTGCTCATGAGGTTACAGACGAGGTCTGTAAATATTTTGGAGATAAGGTATTTGAGGTTATAATTCCAAGGAATGTTACACTGGCGGAAGCTCCGAGTTACGGGAAAAGTATCTTTGATTACGATTCAAAATCAAGAGGGGCTGAGGTTTATAAAATACTTGCAGAAGAGGTTATAAGAAGAAATGGTAAGACGGGCGCTTGGCAAAGGGTTTGATGCCCTTATTCCCACTGTAGAGGAAGATAAAGTACCGATAGAGAAAGTTTTTCATTCTCCCCTGCAACCCAGGAAGAAAATTAATGAGGAGGATTTAAAAGATCTGGTTGCTTCTATAAAACAGAATGGTATTTTACAGCCTGTTCTACTCAGAAAAATCGAAGAAAATAAATATGAATTAGTGTATGGTCACCGCCGTTTCGAGGCAGCAAAGAGGGCAGGTCTTAAAGAAATACCAGCAGTTTTTCGACGGCTTTCTGACAGAGAAGTTCTCGAGATTGCTATTATCGAAAATATACAAAGGGAAGATTTGAGTCCTATCGAGGAAGCTAATGCTTATTATAACTTGAATGTAGAGTTTAATCTTACTCAGGAAGAGATAGCCCAGAGAGTTGGAAAAGCAAGGGCAACTATAACCAACAAAATGAGATTGCTTACACTTCCCGAGGAAGTTCGGCAAGCTTTGTCCGAAAACAAAATAACTGAAGGGCATGCGAGAGCTCTCTTAGCTTTTAAAGATAAAAGTGAAATTTTAAAAGAATTGAAGAATATCATAAGCGGGGATAAGACGGTAAGGGAAGCGGAGAAGGCTTCCAGAGTGAAGAAAAAAAAGCAGATTTCTCCGAAGTATAAAGAATTACGTGAAGAACTTATGCATTTGTTTAACACTGAAGTAAGAGTAGAAACCGGAAAAAAAAGAAATAAATTGATTATAGAATTTTATTCGGATCAGGATTTAGAGAGAATTTATAATATCATAACGCGGCAAAGCCGCTAAAATGCAAAAATTAAATATCAAAATGGAAAGTTACAAATCAAAGTTCAAAATGAATAAAAAAAACAGAGAAACAACTAATCACACGAATAACGCAAATATTTTTTTAGTTTTTGTGGTTAGGGGAAGGGGATAATTTTGCATTTTCATTTGTCATTTTGCTTTTTAAATTTTGATATTTTATTTACTAGAAAAAGGCGACAAAATTAAATGGTGTATTTTTTTGCAAAAAAACAAAAAGTTTATTGGGTAACACTATAAGGTGTTTATAGGGTAGGTGATCGGGATGAGGAAGTATACTATACAGATTATTCCGGAAGATGGTGAGGTTAAAGAAATAGATTTGACTGGAAGGATGATTTTATTCTTGGGATCTTTTCTTCTTTTAATAATAGCAGCAATTTTATATTTATCCGTAAATATTGGTAGACTGGCTGTAGATAAAGCAGAGTATACGTTGTTAAAAAATAAGATTGCGAATCTTGAAAATAGAGAACTGGAAATAGAAAAATTGAATAGCAGGTTTAAAAAGTTATATGATTTTGCTTACAAATTGAATAAATCTCTCGGTCTCGACATCTCTCTCGAGGAGTTTTTTGATAAAGAGAAGGAGAAACTGGCTACAAAGACCTACAAATTTAATGAAGATGTGCCGATGGAGACTGAAGCCGTTCGATTACAGGATTTCATTCCAAATATCTTACCTACTGCGGAGGGTTGGATAAGCAAAAAGTTTTCTGCCGAACATCAAGCAATAGATATATCTTTAAAGGAAGGAACGTCCCTTTATTCTGCTATGGAGGGGGAGGTTACTTTTACGGGAGATAGGCAATATCTTGGAACAACACTGGAAATTCGAAATGACGAAGGTTTTGGACTGATTTACGGCCATTTAAGTGAAATTATGGTTAAAAAAGGGGAAACGGTTAAAAAGAATCAGTTGATCGCCCTTTCAGGCAATAGCGGAAGAAGTGATGCTCCTCATCTGCACTATGGTGTACATATGCAGGGGAAATGGGTTAACCCAATTGATTATTTACTTATCAGGAGGTAAATATGCGACAAGACGCAATAATGAATGTTTTTCACAAGGGTTCTACGATTGATGGCAAAATAAGGGTAAATGGTTCTGTTAGAATAGATGGGAAATTGAAAGGAGAGGTTGACGCAACCGAAGCGGTTATTGTTGGTGAAACCGGAGTGATTGAAGGAGATATAAAAGCCAAAGAAACAAATATTTCCGGTAAATGTACCGGTCAAATATTGGCAGAACATACTGTTCTTCTTCATGCTTCTGCTGAAATAACCGGAGATATAAAGTGTAAAAAGTTAGTGGTTGATGAAGGTGTGATGATTGATGGGAATATATCAATGAGAGATAAAAATAGGAATGTCCCGGAAGAGAAAGGAAAAACGTAAAATACGACCGGTAGAGATTAAAGTTAACTACCTTAAGTTAATTCCGGCTTCTGTTTTGATACAACAGGGAGACACAATTGTTCTTGTTTCTTCAACGCTAAGTGATTCGGTACCTCCCTTTCTTAAAGGTTCAGGACAGGGATGGATAACTGCCCAGTACGGGATGTTGCCTAAGAGTTCGAATTCAAGGGTAAACAGAGAAAGAAATGGGTTGTCGGGTAGAAGTTATGAGATTCAGAGGTTGATTGGACGGGCTCTAAGGCAGGCGTTCGATTTAAGTTTGATAGGGGAGAGGACTATTATCGTGGATTGTGACGTAATCCAGGCGGATGGAGGGACGAGGACAGCTTCTGTGACAGCAGGAGTCGTGTCGGTCTATGAGCTTTTTCGTCAGATGGTTATAATGAAGGAAATAAAAAAAATTCCTTTGAGACGTTGGGTTGCAGCTATCTCGGGAGGTGTTGTTAATGGAGAAATATTAATCGATCTTAATTTTGAAGAAGATTCAAGCGCAGATGCAGATGTTAATCTTGTTATGGATGAGGATGGAAATTTGATTGAAATCCAGGGTACAGCGGAGAGAAGACCTTTAGAGCATGGGGACCTGGATCGATTGATTGAAATCGGGAAAAAAGGGATAAAAGACCTCATTGCAAAACAAAAAGAAGCACTCGGAATACTGTGAGATTCTTACTTTTTAAAGTTGACTCAGGTGTAAACGAATAAGCGACTCGGGTATTCAAATTTGCCGAAATGTAAAAATCAAATATCAAAATGTAAAAATACAGATCAAAGTTCAAAAATGAATTCAAAAAATCACGAGACTTTAAAAAGCATGGTATAATTTTGCATTTTTATATGTCGTTTTGCTTTTTGAATTTTTAATATTTTATTTTCCATGAAATCAAATCAATTATTTGAATATCTTTTGTGGGTCTTATGAAAAATAAAGAAATCGAAGATCATAATATTAATGAGGTTTGGCGGGAAGAGGTCAGAAGTAATAACGTAAGACTCGATACATATTTATCTAAGAGTAGTCTCCATTTTAGCAGAAGTAAAATAAACAGAAAGATAAAGGATGGAGAGATCCTTGTAAATGGAGAAAAGACAAAGCCGTCTTACTCTGTAAAAAAGGGAGATATAGTTGAGGTGACCTACGAACCTCGTGTGCCTTTTGAGATAGAACCACAGGAAATACCAATTTCAATTTTGTATGAAGATGAGGATATTATTGTTCTGAATAAACAGAAGGGAATTGTTATTCACCCTGCGAAAGGGAACTCTGATGGCACTTTAGTTAACGCGTTACTCCATCATTGTTCAATTCTTCCGGAAGGTTTTGATATGGATAGACCGGGTGTTATTCATAGGCTGGATGAAGATACGACAGGTGTTATAGTATTCGCAAAAAGCGAGAGAGTTCATTCCAAAATTGCGACCCAATTTCAGAAGCGGCAGGTCGAAAAAATTTATCTGGCGGTCGTTTGGGGGAAACCGCCGATGAGGGAAGGAGAAATAAGTTCTCCGATAGGAAGGAGCCCTTTTGATAGGACGTTAATGGCGGTTACTCCGCTTAATTCCAGAGATTCTCTTACGAAATTTAAAGTTCTCCGTTCGTATGGTTTTGCTTCGATCCTTAAGGTATTACTTGAAACCGGAAGGACTCATCAAATCAGAGTTCATCTTTCGCACTTTGGTTATCCGGTGATCGGTGATGCGGATTACGGAGGTAGAGATAAAAGAATTTTAAGAAGAATAGGACTTGACTATAAGGATGTTTTTGATAAGATAATGGAGATTATTGATAGGCAGGCTCTTCACGCTGCATCGATTGAGTTTACTCATCCGGTAAAGAAGAGGAGAATACGAATTACGGCACCGATTTATGAAGATATGAAAAAGCTTATTGATTTTTTAAATGAAGTGAATGGTTGAGTTTGAAAAAAAATTTTCAAATTTCGGATTTAAAAGAGTGTAAAGATTAGTATATGCTAAATAAGAGGGGAAGACGAATGTCCAAATTTTTTCTTTTAAAGCAAAAAGCCAACAGCCAAAGGCAAAAGGCTATAAATAAATGGATTTAATAATAGTTGAATCTCCTGCTAAAGCCAGGTCAATAACCAATTATCTTAAAAAAACAAAAGTAATGGCAACTATGGGTCATATTAAAGATCTTCCCAAGAGTAAGATAGGTATAGATATCGATAACGGTTTTAGTCCGGAGTATAAAATAATAAAAGGAAAGGGGAAAATTGTTAAGGAGATAGTTAAGGCGAGTAAGAAAAGTGATAGAGTTTTTATCGCGACCGATCCGGACAGGGAAGGAGAGGCAATCGCCTTTCATTTGCAGGAAGAACTTCCTGTTGCGCCTAAAAGGGTATTGTTCTATGAGATGACTAAGAATGGAATAAACAAGGGTATTAATGAACCCATCGATGTCGATATGAATAAGGTTTTATCTCAAAGAGTAAGGAGAATCTTAGATAGGCTTGTTGGATATAAAATAAGTCCTTTGCTGTGGAAGGCTATTAGAAGGGGTTTATCCGCAGGAAGGGTCCAGAGTGTGGTCTTAAGGCTTATTTGTGAAAGGGAAGAAGAGATAGACAATTTCGTTCCGGAAGATTATTGGATTTTTGATGGGCATTTTGTGCATAAAAACGGTGAATTTAAGGCCAATCTTGAAAGAATAGATGGTAAAAAAGCTAGTATTAAAAGTAAAGAAGAAGCGGAAAAGGTAAGACAAGATTTAAAAGACGCTGATTTTAAGATAGGAGAATTTAATGAGACAGACGTCAAACAATCCGCTTTTCCGCCTTTGATAACAAGTACCTTGCAGAGAGCCGCTTCCAATAATTTTGGATTTCCTATAAAGAAAACGATGTATGTTGCCCAACGGTTATATGAAGGTATTGAACTCCCCGGTGGTACTACGGGACTTATTACTTACATGAGAACGGATTCTTTCAGGCTGTCTAAAGATGCTGAAGAAAGTATGCGTAAATTTATTAAAGATAACTACGGAGAAAATTATGTGCCGGCAAAGCCCAATGTTTATAAATCAAAAAAAGGCGCTCAGGAAGCTCACGAGGCTATTAGACCGACGGATATAAATAAGACGCCTGAATCCGTAAAAGAACATCTTAAGGCCGACGAATACAAACTTTATAAGCTGATATGGGAGAGGGCTCTGGCGAGTCAGTTTGAGGACGCTATTTTTGATTCCAGAAAAGTTTCAGTTGTGACTTCTTCTTATGAATTCAGAGGTTCTTCGAAGAATTTGAAGTTCGATGGTTTTTATAAAATTCTTGCCCCTCCGAAAGAACAAGACATTATCCCTTTAATGGAAGCAGAAGACCCTGTGAAATTAAAAGAGCTGGTAGATGAGAAAAAGACGACCGAACCTCCTGCAAGATATTCGGAAGCTACAATGGTCAGAGAAATGGAAAAGAGAGGTATCGGAAGACCCAGCACTTATTCTCCTACTATATCTACTCTATTGGTTAGAACTTACATAAAGAAGATAAAGAATTTTTTAGTCCCTCAGGAGATTGGTAAAATCGTGAATAAGGTTTTAGTTTCTAATTTTGGTTCAACAATAATTAATTGTGATTTTACTTCTTCTATGGAGGAAACTCTTGATAAAATTGAAGATGGTAAAGGAGATTGGCAAAAGTCCATAGAGGAATTTTATGATTCTTTTAAAAATGATCTCGATGCGGTAGAAGAAAAGATTCCTGAAATTAGAGATAGTATAAGCGAAAAGACCGATAAAAAGTGTCCTAAATGCGGTAAGAATTTAATAGTTAAATGGGGACGCTATGGTAAATTCCTCGCATGTCCGGGTTATCCTGAAGATTGCGAGGGTTATACCGAGCCTCATTCCGACGATGTCCTTGATGAGAAATGTCCAAAGTGTGGTGGAAAGGTGATTTTAAGGCAGGGGAGATTCGGAAGATTTAGAGCTTGCGGTAATTATCCTGATTGTGATTGGAGTGCTCCGGTTTCTACCGGTGTTAAATGTCCTAAGTGCGGTAAAGGCGAATTTATTGAAAGAAAGTCCAAAAAAGGAAGGATGTTTTATCCCTGTTCCGAAGAAGATTGTGATAATGTTTTATGGAATAAACCGGTTCCGGAAGAGTGCCCCGAGTGCGGTGCCTCCTTTATGGTAGAGAAATGGAATGCGAGGGCAAATTACCTTTACTGCCCTGAATGTAAGAACAAAGAAACTTTCTAATCATTACTTATATCAGTAAATTTTATAGACGTAGTCAATTTTCCCAACGGTCACCGTTCGGGATACCACTTCGAAAAACCGCAGTCAGTCTCCCCAGCGGGTGATTCGCAAGGAGTGCTGTCCGAGAAAGACGTGGTCAATTTCCCCGGCGAGGAAATTGCCGCTCGGCTCTCGGGTTCGCTCCTCTTCAAATGCAAGCATTTTAAGAGACCATGCTCGCTCACCCTGCGAGACGCTTTCCTGGACAGCACTTCTTGCTCATTGGGGTGTTTTTTAAAGACCATGCCCGCTCGGTCTGCGAGACATTTTTTATAAAAGGCATACCTGAACTTTTGGTATTTTAAGAAGATAGAAGAAATACCGTGCCCGCTCACCCTCCGAGGCGTTTTCTTGGACAGGACTCCTTGTTCATTTTACGATAAAAGTCCATGCCCGCTCGGTCTGCGAGACATTTTTCTTGAGTGATACCCCTTCACTTGTCATTTGTCTCTAGTCACTGATAATAAAAATATTTGTGCTATTCGTGTAAAATTCAGTGAGCAGAGAGTAGTTAACAGTTAAGAAAACAACATAAAACTTGCTGTGTGGGGGGGCTTTGTGTTCTTTGTGTCTTTGTGTGAGATTGTTTTGGGGTGATGGGGTGGGTTTTTACAACAAAATATTTCTTTCTCTGTGTGTTTTTTTGTTTTTCTCTGTGCTCTCTGGGGTGAAAATACCCTTGACTTGTCTTATAAAGAGCGTATATATTTACACCATGAGGAAGTCGATAAATGAGTGAAACTAAAAATCCTGTGAGATTGCGAATAGCTCCTTCGCCCACCGGATATTTGCATCTCGGTACGGCAAGGACAGCTCTTTTTAACTATCTTTTCGCCCGCGCCAATGATGGAGAATTTCTTCTTAGAATTGAGGATACGGATTTGAAAAGGTCGGACGATTCAATGGTCAAATCTATTGTTGAAGGGCTTAAGTGGCTTGGTTTTAGATGGGATGAGGAAATCTTATTTCAATCCGACCATTTCGACGAGTACAGAAAAAAAACTCTGGAATTATATGATAAGGGTTTTGCCTACTGGTGTTACTGTACTCCCGAAGAAATAAAAGAAAGAAAAGACAAGTGTTTAAAGTCAAAAAAAAGATGGGTGTATGACAGGAGATGTTATAATCTATCAGAAGAGGAAAAGAAGCAATTTGAAAAAGAGGGAAGACCCAGGGCGCTGCGTTTTTTCGTAGAAGAAGGTATTACAGTTTTCGATGATTTAATTCATGGCGAAATAAAGAGAGAAAATTCGGAAATCGAGGATTTTGTTTTAATTAAGTCTGATAATTCGCCGGCTTATAACTTAGCTGTAGTTGTTGATGATCACAGGATGAACATCAGTCATATCTTAAGGGGTGATGACCATATTTCAAATACTCCGAAACAAATTTTGTTATACAAAGCTTTCAAATGGGATATTCCTAAATTTGGGCATATGCCTTTGATACTCAGTAAGGATAAAACGAAACTTTCCAAAAGAAAAGATGCTGTCGATGTCTCTGATTATAAAAAAGAAGGTTTTTTACCGGAAGGTATGATAAATTGCCTTGTTCTTCTTGGTTGGTCTCCTAAAACCGAAGAAGAAATATTTTCATTGGCGGATTTGGAAAAAATCTTTACGCTTGAGAATGTTCATTCGACACCGGCCGTTTTTGATCGAGAAAAACTCGAATGGATTAATGGAGAATGGCTAAGAAAATTAAGCTTACAGGAAGTTATTAGAAGGCTTGAAATCTATTTAAAAGATAATGGATTCGAAGTAGGTGATTCCGATTATATTGATAGGGTCATTAAGGCGATGGGTAATAGGGCTAATAAATTAAAAGATTTTATAGAAATTGGAGGATATTTTTTTACGGATGATTTTACTTATGATGAGAAAGGATTGCAAAAGCGGATTTATCCGGGGGTCGAAGAGAGATTAAAAAAATTAATAAAAAAGTTTGAAGATTTGGATTCTTTTGATAAAGAGAATATGGAAAATGCTTTACGGGAACTTTCCGAAGAATTTGGATGTAAAGCCGGAGAACTTATACATCCTGTTCGGCTTGGAGTTAGCGGGATGACTTTTGGCCCCGGTCTTTTTGAGCTTTTAGAGGTTCTTGGTAAGGAAAAGGTAATTGAAAGATTGAAAAGATTCGTCATTTATATTGAAAATAGAGATATACCTGAAAATATGTAAAAGTAATTGAACATATAGGACCTAGTGCGAGGGAACTGCTAAAATGCAAAAATTAAATATTAAAATGGAAAATGACAAATCAAAGTTCAAAAATGAACAAAAAAAACAAAAGAACAACGAATTACATGGATAACACAAATATTTTTTATTTTTTTCGATTGGGGGAAGGGATAATTTCGCATTTCTATTTGTCATTTTGCTTTTTGAATTTTGATATTTTATTTGCTAATAGGAAGCTGTAGAATTAAATGAGATTTTTTTGCAAAAAAAAACAAAAAGTTGATTGGTAATACTGTAAGGAGGTAAGTAGTTATGATAATGGAAAAAGTTAGATCGGTAACCAAGTATTTTATGTGGTTTGCTGCTGCGGCTTTTGTTTTTTCTATGGCAATAGGGTTCGGTACGACTATGTTTTGGAAAGGTAGTGGAGAAAAGGAGAATATAATAGCAGAAGTAGACGGTGAAGCTATTACGATTAAAGAATATGGAGATGCTTTGAGAGGCAGAATCCAAAGTATAAGTGGTGCTTTGGGATCTGATCCGATAAAAGAAAGACAGATGTCTGAAGCTATTACAAATCAATTGATAACCGATAAAATTATTGATGATCTGCTACAGGAGAGAGGAATATCTGTTTCGGAAGATCAGGTAATAGATTTAATCAGAGAAAATCCACCTGCCGAAATTACTCAAAATCCTGATTTCTGGATAGGTGAGCAGTTCGATTATGATAGATATTTTGAGTTGCTTAAAGATCCACGCGCCGCAGGGTTCGTCAGGACCTACGCGGCACAGATATCGCAAAACTTACCTATGAGTATATTACGCGGAGAAGTTTCTTCCCTGGCAAGGGTTACAAGTGGAGATGCAATTGAGGAAGTATTTAAGGATTCAATTAAAGTTAAAATTGAATATATTAAATTACCTCTAAATGAGTGGGAGTCCGAAGAGACTTCAGTGTCGGCAAAAGAGTTTTACGCGGAACACCAGGAAATGTTTAGACGAGATTATCTTATTAAGTTGGGTTATGTTTCTTTTCCGATTAGGGTAGATGAAGAAACAATTCAGATAACGGAGGAACTTGCCAATTCTGTTGTAGAAAGGACTAAAACCGACTCTTTTGATTTACTTGTGAAACAGTATTCTTATCTTCCGGGAGACAGAACCCTTTTAAGCGGTTGGGTTAAAGTTAAGAATTTAACACACAGTTTTGCTTCTACTATAGCAGGGATGCGCGAAGGAAATGTATCTAAACCTATTAAAAGTGAAAGAGGTTTTCATATTTTAAAACTTGAACAGAGGCAGAGAGATTCAATTAAGGTTAAGGAGATTTTCCTTCCTGTGTTTCCTTCATTTGAAGATTTTCAAAAGAGTTCTTCTGAGGCCTGGAAATTGGTAAAAAAACTACGCTCGGATTCCGTTTTTAGTCTTCCCGGAGAGTACAATCCTCAGTATGTTTTTCTCGGTAAAGGCGATCTTCCGGATGTTCCGGTAAATTTCGGAACATTCCTGATTAATCCGAAAGAAGGAGATGTTTCTTATCCTCTTATAGGTGAAGAGGCTTTTTATGTTTTCTGGGTCGAGGAAAAGAAAGAGGGCGTACCACCGTTTTCCGAAATAGAAGAAGAAGTTCGGGATTCGCTTATAGAATATGAGGCGGCAGCGAGGGCTAAGGATTATGCTCTTAGTAAATTCTCCGGAATTGAATTGCCGCATGATCATGAGAAAGGCAAGTGGGGAATAACCCCTTATTTTTCATTGAAAAACTATCGTCAATTTAACATCCCGGAAAAAATCGCTGTTTTAGCTCTTAATATCAGAAAAAACACAGTTTTTTCTCCCCTTAGAGCAGGCGAATATGTCTATGTAATTAATCAGGTAGATTTTAAAATGCCTGAGGTAGAAAAACTTAAGAAAGAGATACTTGACATCGCCGTAGAACTCCAGCGCTCGAAAGAGTCATCTTATTTTCAGAAATGGTTTTACCATAAGAAGAAAGAGTATGATATTAAGGATATGAGGGAAAATATATATGAATAAAAACCGCGGAATAGGACGCAGATAAACGCAGATGCACAGGATTTTTTTAATGTGTTATAAAAAAATAAAAAGGACACAGATTTACAGGATCTATAATGAAATTTAAATATGAGGAAGTAACCGAAGAAATCATTAAGGTTTTTTATGAAGTATATAATAAGCTTGGATACGGGTTTTTGGAAAAGGTTTATCAAAATGCGTTGATGTCGGAGTTTAAAAAGGCTGGTATTTCTGCAGATACGCAGTTCCCAATTAATGTAGTATATGACGGAAAAACTATAGGCGAGTATTTTGCTGATATTTTGGTTGATAATAGTGTTATAGTAGAAATAAAGGCGACAAAAGCCATATTGGAAGAACATGAAGCCCAGTTATTGAATTACCTAAGGGCTATGAATATTGAAGTTGGTTTGTTATTAAATTTTGGCCCAAAACCCGGAATTAAGCGTAAGGCTTTCGATAATAATAGAAAATGATCATAAACAGTGAGGAGGAAGGAGTGAATATTTGGAATTTAGGATTAGTTTTAAATAAAAATATTAAATTTATTGGGGGGTGAGGGTGAATCTGAGTAAATCTGCGTTAATCTGCGTCCTATTGATCTTTTCCTGTGTTTATTCCTTTAGCGCTGGTTCTTTTGGCGGAACTGTATCTATATCTTCTTTAGAAAACAGGACCCAGAACCCGGATATCGGCAGGATATTGACGGAGCGTTTGATAGATGCTTTTATCAGTGATGGGAGAGTTAAGATAGAAACGGGTTCCGGGGGAGATTATCTGCTGGAGGGTGTAATCGATAAATACGAAAGGGGTCCAAGTTCATACACGCCGGATGGTAAAATCGAAGAGTATAATTTATCAGTAAATGTTATGTTTTCTTTAAAGAAAAAAGATGAAGAAAAGAGTGAATGGGATAGACCTATTCCCGAGTCTTTTATTTATCCGGTAGAGTTAGATGAACTGAATGCGGTTGATTCCGTGGCAGTTAAGATAAAGAATTCTTTACTTCGTTTTATGCTGGAAGAGTGGTAATGATTATTGGGACGCAGATGAACGCTGATTTCCAGGATTAATTAAATGCTTTTATAAAAAAATTATTGTAAATACTGTATAATAAAGATTAAAATCAAAAATTATTCGTAAAAAAACTCTCTGTTCTCTTTGGTGCATTAATTTTAGGGAAGTAGGTTGTGGGTTTTAAACAACCAAAATAAAATCCTTTTTGATCTGCGTGCTTTTTCTTTGTTCTTTATCTCTTCGGGATGAAGATTGTAAAGGTAGAGCTTTCGCTTTCTTTGCTCTCTACTTCAATCCATCCCCCCATTTCTTTTACCGAGTTATAAACAAAATAAAGACCGAGTCCGGTTCCTCCTTTTCCCGATTTCGTTGTAAAGAAAAGTTCAAATATTTTGTCTTTAACCGCTTTACTCATACCGCAGCCTGTATCCGAGATTGAGATTGAAACATAATCTGTTTCTTTTTCATCTTTTTCCGGGCGCAAGACACTTTTAACTTCGATCTTTATTTCTCCTTTGTCTGGAATAGCATCCTTTGCGTTTATAATAAGATTCAGAAGAATTTGGTGAAGTTGATCCTGGTCTCCCAAAATTTTGGCGTCAGAATCGAGATAATTTGCCGTGATTTTTATCTTTTTTGGCAGTATCTGCCTGGAAAAATTAGCCACACCTTTTACTATTTCATTTACGTCGAAAACATTTTTTTCCTCTCTTATTTTTCTTATATTGGAGAGTAGGCTTTTAAGAAGAGTCCGTATCTTCTGAGCTCCTTCCATGGCTGTATTAATGTCTTCTAAGACTTTTACATCTTTTGAATTGCTTTCCGCAGCACTTAGACCGCACATGACTTCCATTAGCAGATTATTTGCCTCATGGGATACTCTTCCTATTAATTGTCCCACGGTCGCGAGTCTTCTGGATTCTAGCATTTTCTTCTGTAACAGCTCTATTCGCGAGATGTCTTTTGCCATTGAAAGTCCTCTAAGTGAGGAGTTTGAATTTAAAAGAAAAGATACCCATTCGTAGATTTTCTCTTCGGTAGTTTCGGTTTCTATTTCGGTGCGTTGAATAATAGTGGGCGGTTCTTTTTTGGAGTTTCTCCTTCCGTTTTCTTCTTCACCGTTATTATCATCTACCGACACAAAAGACCTTAAATTTTTACTTATTTCTTTCATAAGAGGAGGCCCGAGAATTTTGGCAATGTCTTTACCAAACTCATTTTCGGCTCTGCTGTTCCAGTACACGATGTTGAAACTTTTATCCCATCCTACGACCGGTATAGGGATAAAATCAAGGACAATTGAGATATCTTTTTCTAAATCTATCATAATATTTTTAAATATACCATAAAATAAAAAAGGTAGAGAGCAGTGGTTTGCCACGCTCTCTTTCAACCTTTTTAGGGTTTAATTATTTACTTCCAGCCTTCGATCTCAAGGTGCGAAATCGCCTTATGGGAGACAAAGACTGATCTATTATTTGCCATCGGTGTATCGACTTTAAGAAACAGTCCTCTGTCGTTTCTACCTGTCACTTCACCCTGGAACTTTGAGCCGTCCACCGTTACGATTTTGATTAGCCTTTTGGTTCTCTTGGTTGCCTGAGTGTTCATATTTCCTCCTTTATTTTTTTTCATAGTTTTTAGCAATATGTTTTTTCATCAGATAATTCTACTATTCCTATATCCATCTCTAAGGGATCAACATTTCGCGGCTTCTTGTTCAATGAGTTTATAAATCCTAATAAAATTAATAATATATTTAAAGTAACCATAAAACAC
>CAYQMH010000040.1:0-19689 GCA_964418485.1 uncultured bacterium
CGAAGAAGAAGAGGTGGCAGAGGAAGAAGATATCGAGATAGCCGAAGAAGAAGAGATGGCAGAGGAAGAAGATATCGAGCCTGTTTTAGAGGAAGTAGATATAGAGACAGCTGAAGAAGAAGAGATTGCAGAGGAAGAAGATATCGAGGCGGCTGAAGAAGAAGAGATTGCAGAGGAAGAAGATATAGAGCCTTCTTTAGGGAAAATAGCAGAGGAAGAAGATACGGAGTTATCTGTAGAGGAAGAGGTCGTGGAAGAGGAAGGTATAGAGGTCCCCGCTTCCGAGGAAAAGTTAATTGAAGGGAGTGAAGAAGATCTTAAAGAGCTTGGGAATATTTACGAAAGCCATGGCTTTAAAGAAAAGGCTCTTAAGGTGTACAGTAAACTTTATGAGATTAATAAGAGTGACGAGATAAAAGAAAAAATAGAACAGCTTAAAATGTCTGAAAAAGAAGATATTTTGGAATTGGAAAGTAATGAAGAACCGGCAGGAGAAGAGGGTAGTTTGTTTTCGGAGTTAGATAAAAAGGCTCCGATAGAAATGGAAGAAAAAGAGGAAGATATAGGAGAAAGGAAAAAGGATAAGAGAGAGGATGGGGAAGAAGAGGTTGATGATAGTTTTCGTGAGTGGATCGACGGCTTAGGTGGGGCTTCAAGTGAATGATAGAATAGAAAAATTACAAAATCAATTCAAAGAAAAAAACATTGATTGTTTTCTTGTAACTTCGAAGGAAAATATTTTTTATCTAACGAATTTCACGGGTGATTCAGGCATATTGTTTATAGCCCCGAGGAAAGCTTTATTAATTACCGATTTTAGATTTCAGGGTGAGATTGTTGATAAAGTTGAGAACGCTGATGTTTGTATTATCAAGAAACCTTACATAGAAGAACTTTCATCCCACCGTATAGCAAAGAGAAAGAGCAGAATAGGATTTGAAGCCGAGGATATAAGCTATAGTCTTTACTGGGAGTTAAGAAAAAAGTTGGGATGGCTCAAATTTAAAAGTTTTGATTCTTTTGTGGAAGATTTAAGAATAACAAAGACAAAGGAAGAGATCAATAAAATAAAAAAGGCATGCAGTATATTGGATAAATCATTTGAGGATGCGGTTATTTATATAAAAGAAGGAGTGACAGAGGCGGATATCGCGATTGAACTCGAATATAGAGTGAAAAAAGCCGGTGGAGAGAAACCTGCCTTTGACACCATTGTTGCGTCCGGTTATCGGTCTTCGATACCGCATGGAGTGGCATCGAATAAAAAGATTAAAAAAGGTGAATTTATCACAATAGATTTTGGCACCACTTATGAGTGGTATAACTCTGATATAACAAGGACAGCTTTCCTAGGTACACCTACAAAGAAAGATAGCGAAATTTACGAAACGGTATATAACGCACAGAAGCTCGCGATAGAATCGGTAAAGGAAAATATGAAAACCAGGGATTTGGATAAGGTCGCAAGAGATTATATCTCTAAGAGTGGTTTTGGGGATTATTTTTCTCACTCATTAGGTCATGGGGTAGGATTAGGAGTGCATGAGAAACCTAGTATCTCTAAAAAAGACAATCATTGTTTGAAAAGGGGGATGGTTTTTACGATAGAACCCGGTATTTATATCCCAGGTTATCAGGGGGTTAGAATTGAAGATACTATTGCTTTAGAGAATAATGCTCCTACTCTACTAACAAATTCTAAAAGGGAATTAATGGTTTTATAGATGCCTACCATATCGGATATAAATAAAGGTACAATTTTGAAGTATGAGGATTCTATTTTTGAGGTAATAGAATTTCTTCATGTTAAACCCGGTAAGGGTCAGGCTTTCGTTAGAACAAAAATGAAAGATCTGGAAACCGGTGCTACTATTAGTAAAAATTTCAAGAAAGGAGATAGTTTTGATGTTATTTCCCTTGAGGAAAAAGAAGTACAGTTTTTATACCAGGACAAAGGGGAGTTTCATTTTATGGATCTCGAAACTTATGAGCAGTATCCAATTAAAGAGAATGTTCTGAGCGATAATAGATATTACTTGAAGGAGAATATGAAATGCAGGGTAAAAGTTTCGGACGGCAAAATACTGGGTATATCTATCCCTAACTTTGTCGATCTAAAAATAACTTCTACCGAACCTGGAGTAAAAGGCAATACAGCTCAGGGTGGTTCGAAACCGGCTGTTCTTGAAACCGGTCTCAAAGTCAAAGTTCCCTTGTTTCTTAAAGAGGGAGAAGAAATTGTTATAGATACGAGAACCGGTGAGTATATAGAAAGAAAATTGTAAGGAGGAGGTATGGAAAAGGTGAATGAAAGTATTGGGTATGAGAAGCAATTGAGAAGCGGGGAAGTTTTATTTAAAGAAGGGGCTCCGGGGGATGAGATGTACCTTATAAGGTCCGGAAAGATTAGAATTGTGAAAGACCTTGAAGGCACAAAAAAAACTTTAGCCGTTATAGGTGAGGGTGAATTTTTCGGAGAGATGGCTCTTTTAGATAAAAGGCCGCGTTCTGCAGCTGCGATTGCGGAAACGGACGCGAAGCTCATAATTGTGGATAGAGACGCGTTCTTAAGCTCGGTAAATAAGAATCCTTTTATAAAATATATTATTGAAACATTGACGACTCGTTTAAGAAAAACAAACAACATGTTAAAATACTTTTCAGTCCCTAATGAGCAAGTTCGTTTCCTTTTGTTTATCAAGGATCGTCTAAGTAAAAATGATAAAGGGGACATGGATACAGGTCTGGATGCAGGAGGAAGGGAAATAGCTGAAGTTACAGGTGTTCCTTTGGGTAAAGTAAAAGAATATCTGAACGAGTTAAAGAATTACAACATTGCAAGTATCGATGGGGCCACCGTCGTAATAAGATCTCCTGAAAAATTCGAAAAATACGAAGAGTATATTGCACTTCAGGAAGAATTCAGAAGATAAACAAAAAGAATTAACCACAGAGTACACAGAGAAAAGAAACGCACAGAGAGCACAGAGGAAACAACAAAATTATATTTATTTTGTTTATCCCCTAGCCCCAAAACAAAGAGTAACAACAAATCACACAAATAGCACAAATTTTTTGTTGTATTTTTAAACTCGAAACACGAAACCCGTAACTCTAACTCACACAAAGATCACAAAGACACAAAGGTTTTTTATTACTAAATCCCAATCCCTAAATCCTAAATCCAAAAATTGCCCACGGATTTACACGGATACACACTGTTTTTTTATTGGGTAAAACCCATCCCACAACGCCAGAAAATTATTGAATCACAAAGGACACAAAGAGCACAAAGAAAAAATTTTGTTTTTACTAATTAACCAATCAACCAATAAACTAATTTACATATATTTATTGTTTTTTAGTAGTGTCGGGTGTGAAGGTAAAAGTCGGCGGGTATTTATTGTTGGAGATATCATAATTAAAAATAAAATCGCTTTTTTCTGATGTAAATGGGGCTCTGCGATTGCGTTTATCATATGCGGCAAAGCTTCGGAAAATAAGCTTAACAAATAAATTTTCTTCTTTATGTAGGAAGTAAGGACCTGAAAAATTCTCTATATTTATTTTCTTGTGTTTTCCGGCATCTATAGAATCTTTCGGGGAAGATTCTATATTAGTATAAATCGGAAAGAGTGTGGTGTCGGTAAAATGCGGCGATTTTATATATGCCTGGGTGGGATATATTTCGATACTATCACAAGGTGTGGTTATTTGTAATGCAACAAATGTACTTAACGCGGAATCGTTTGCGGCCAATTCGAAGTTCAATGCATAACTTCTGTAACCATATTTATGATAATAAGTATCTTCATGATAAGGGTCTCTTACTTTATATCTCCAACCTGGATCTGTCGGCAAACAAGAATTCATAAAAAAGAACAATAAAATAAAAGCTATAAATATTTTGCAATTAAGATTTTCCATATTGTTCTCCTTACTTGCTTGTTTTTTTAATTAATAATCACTTGCTATTCAACTCAATCGTCTCGAAGCCGGTATAAGGGACGAGGACTTGGGGGATTTTTATTTCTCCTTCTTTTGTCTGATAATTTTCTAACAGTGATATCATGAGCCTTGGAGTGGCAACACCCGAGCCGTTTAAAGTATGTACGTATTTTGTTTTTCCTTCTGCTTTGACCCTTATGTTTGCTCTTTTTGCCTGAAAGTCTTCAAAATTGCTAACCGAAGAAACTTCAAGCCATCTGTCCACGCCCGGAGCGTAGATTTCTATGTCGTATGTTTTTGCTGAGGCGAAAGATAAATCATCGTAAGGAAGCTGAATGACCTTATAAGGAATGTCTAATAGTTTTAAAACCTGTATGGCTTCTTCGAGTAATTTCTCAAGTTGCTCGTATGATTTCTCGGGCATAGTAAAGTTAACAAGTTCTACTTTATTAAATTGGTGGACACGGAGAAGTCCTTTTGTCTCTTTTCCGTAAGAACCTGCTTCTCTCCTGAAACAAGCAGTGTAACCGCAATATTTAACCGGCAGGTCATCAGGTGTTAAGACTTTTTCTGAAATTATATTAGTTAGAGGAACTTCGGCTGTCGGATTTAAAAACAGTCCGTCTTTATCCGTAATATACATATCATCTTTCATCTTTGGAAGCTGCCCGGTGTTAAACATAGATTTTTCGTTTGCGAGGAAGGGAGGGAAAACTTCCGTGTACCCGTGCCGTTTTGTATGCAAATCGAGCATGAAATTTATTAAAGCCCGTTCTAATTTTGCTCCTTTACCTTTGTATAGACTAAAGTTGCTTCCGGCAATCTTTGCCGCAGAGCTGAAATCCAGAATGTCCAGAGATTCCCCTAATTCGATATGCGTTAGAGGCTTAAAGGCTAATTTCTTTAAGCCGGTTGGTTTTATTATGTCAACCGGTTTATCTTTAACGGAGCTATGTGCCACATTCGGTATCCAGGAGATAAAATTATCGATCGCTTGCTGGATTTCCTTTAAGTCTTTTTCCTTTCTTATAAGTTTTTCTTTCAGGAATTCTAATTCCGATAATAATTTGGAAGCATCGAGTTTATTCTTTTTTAATTCCCCTACTTTTTTGCTTTTTTCGTTCCTTTCTCTTCTTAATTCATCAACCGTGGATTGATATTCTTTTCTTCTGTTATTCAACTCGTTAAAGGTTGTAAAATCAAGGGTAACGCCTTTCTTCTTTGAGTTTTCCTGTAGTAGATTAAGATTTTCTTCGATAAATTTTATATTATACATCTAGAAACCTCAATTGTCTTATAACTCTATCTCGTATTTCATTCATTTCTTTTACTTCCTCTATAATCTTTCCTTTTTCCATAGTCTTTTTTGTTAAAACCTTCATTTCGTTGCCGCATTTGCATCTTTTTTTAATATCTCTGGAGAAAACGATGGTTCTGTTTCCACAGCGTTCACATTCCATAATTTCTTTTTCCCCGGAGACTTTTCCTTTTTTTGTTAAAGGTTTACCCTCGATTTCCACAATATCGAGGCTAAAGTTAATTGTTGGTGCGTTAGATAAACTTGTTCCTATCCCGTATCCCACGCAGTAGGGATTAAGATCTTTTAAACTGTATTCATCTAAACCGCCGGAAACAAATATGCCTACATCGGTAAAACCTCTGTTATTTAGTTCTTCTCTCGTTTCTCTGACTATCGCAGGCAGGTCTCCTCTTCTTGAAGAGGGGGTATCTATCCTTATTGAATCTAAGTTGTTTTTGAGCTTTTGGGCGAGTCTTAAGCTTTCAGTTTTTTCATCGCCGAAAGTATCGACGAGTATTGTTCTGGGAATTTCTTTGGAAATTGTTTTATGGTAAGCAATACCGGCTTTCAGAGTATCTCCGAGAATAAGTATTACGGCATGAGGTATTGTACCTTTCGGCTTTAATTTTAGCTTTTCTGCGGATAACACGGCAGATACTCCGTCGACCCCTCCGAGGTAAGCGTATCTATCTATTATAGGAGTTATCGAAGGGTGCATTCTTCTTGCGCCGAAGGATAAAATTGTTCTACTCCCTGCCGTAATTCTGCATCGGGCAGCTCTTGTAGAGATGCCGGATGCCTGGCATATATAACCGAGTAGTGGGGTTTCGAACTTTGCGAAATCCAGATATTTGCCTTTTATTGTAAGGACCGGTTCTCTTTCGAAAAATACACTGCCTTCCCCGAGAGCTTTAATTTCTATGTCTTTCCCTTTAAATAGCTCTATTAATTCGCTTAGTCCGGTGAATATTGCCCATTTGTAGTCAGGTGGAAGTTTTTTAGCCCATACTTCTGCCGTGACTTTAGGGTTTTTCTTTTCATTTTTCAATATCTCTTCGGTTCTCTCGAAATAAATATCGGTAGTTTTCCCGTCGAGTATTTCTTTATAATTTGCGTGAATTTGCATAGGTATTATTTTAACTCCTCTTTAGAAAACTATTTAAAAACTTTTTTATGTCAAGGAGTTTAATTGTTTCTTTTTTTTGCCTTTTCTATGAGTTCAATTATTGACGTGAGCTTTTGCTTTTGGACTTTAAAAATATATGAAATTTCTTCTTCTTTGTAATTTTCTTTTAAGAATTCTTCGATCCGTATTTTATCAAACCAGCAATCCATTATCTTCCGGCATGGTAGAGTATTATTCTCCTGTCGGCAATAATTGAAAGTAAGCCAATGACCGAGTCTACGGCAGTAAATACGCTCTTTATCGTATTGATTCATAAATGTTTTAAAATGTTAAGAGAGCCGCAAGATCTCCTATAAAGTACTATCTGTGAAATTTTTATTTTTTTCGAAGGACCTCTAATCGTTTCCATCGTCTTTTTCTGGGAAATCAAATATCAAAAATCAAAAAGCAAAATGAATAAAAACACACAGAGCCCATCTCTCTCAACCCCAAATTTTTTTAACCACAGAGAGCACAGAGTTTTTATTTCTTTTTTTCTCTGTGTTCTCCGTGGTTTTTTTTATCACAATTATTCCTCTGTGTCCTCTGTGGTTTATGTTTTTTGTTTTTTTCTCTGTGTCCTCAGTGTTTTTTCCTTTTATCACAATTATTCCTCTGTGTCCTCTGTGGTTTATTTAAAAGTATTTACCATTTACCTGTTTTTACTTCCTTCGGTTTAGGTAATCCTTCTATACCCTGAAGAGATTTTTGCATTTCTTCTTCGGGTAAAGGATAATCTACCAGTTTTCCTGCAAGGTAACTTTGATAACCGGTTAAATCCATAAGACCATGACCACTCATATTAAAGAGTATGACCTTTTCCTTACCTTCTTCTTTAGCTTTCTTAGCTTCCTGAATGACGGCTGCAATCGCGTGACTGGTTTCAGGAGCGCAAATAATTCCTTCTGTTCTTGCAAAGGTTATTGCGGCTTCGTAGCATTCCAGTTGGTGAAATGCTCTTGGGGTGAGTAATCCTTCGACAATACCTTGGGAAACCAGAGGAGCCATTCCGTGGTATCGGAGTCCTCCGGCGTGAATTGGAGGCGGGATGAAGTCATGCCCGAGTGAATGCATAGGTAGAAGAGGAGTCATCTTTGCCGTGTCGCCGTGGTCGTATGCGAATGGAGCTCTTGTCATTGTCGGGCAGGAAGTAGGCTCCACAGGGATTATTTCTATTTCCTCTCCGTGTATCTTGTCATTGACGAACGGGAAAGCTGTCCCTGCAAAATTACTGCCTCCGCCGGCACAGCCTATCACGATATCAACTTTATTTTCTCCTGCTTTTTCAAGTTGTTTTTTTGCTTCGAGTCCGATAATAGTCTGATGCAGCAAAACATGGTTTAATACGCTTCCCAGAGAATATCTTGTTTCGCCTTTTGTATCCGATACAGCTTCCTCGATAGCTTCACTTATAGCTATACCGAGGCTTCCCGGAGTATCGGGCATTTTTTCGAGTATATCGCGTCCTGCTTTGGTCTCCTCGCTTGGGCTTGCCACACAGGTTGCACCCCAGGTCTGCATCATGGTTTTTCTGTAAGGTTTCTGGTCAAAGCTGATTCTTACCATGTAAACTTTGCATTCGAGACCGACAATTGCGCATGCAAAGGCAAGAGCGCTTCCCCACTGTCCCGCGCCCGTTTCGGTTGTTAACTTTTTAATTCCGAATTCCTTGTTGTACCATGCCTGTGCGACTGCGGTGTTGGGCTTGTGGCTTCCCGGAGGTGAAACACTTTCGTTTTTATAATATATCCTTGCCGGAGTACCCAGATGTTCTTCTAAAGCCCTTGCCCGGTGCAGCGGTGTTGGTCTCCATTTATAAAGAATGTTTAATATTCCTTCTGGAATATCTATCCATCTTTCCTGACTGACTTCCTGTTCTATTAGATTCATAGGAAAGACAGGGGCAAGCATTTCAGGTGTAACAGGATTTCCGTCCGGGCCGAGTGGCGGTTGCAGTGGACTGGGTAGGTCGGCCGCAAGGTTATACCACTGTTTCGGAATTTCGTTTTCACTTAATACTGTTTTAATTCGCACAATAAATAACCTCCTTATTTCTTTGTTTTATGCCCTTGGTTTTTATTATCTGATTAGCAGCATTTTATTTGCTTCTTCGAATCTTTTATCCTTTGTGTTTACCGTTAACCTGTAAATATAAACACCATTCGGAGCTTTAGATCCATTATCCAGCGTCGCATCCCAGTTTGCGGTATAGATACCCGGGACCTGAGTTTTGTTTACGAGAGTTTTGCTTTTTTGTCCCGTGATATTATAAACAGTCAACGTTACATCTCCGCTTTGAGGTATGTTATATTGTATAGACGTCGAATTGTTGAATGGGTTAGGTGAGTTCTGGAGTAATGACGGTTTAGCAAGTATTTCTATGTCTTCAGGTATTTCGCTGACACCTCTACCTTCAATTGATACCAATTCGATGCCGTAGTCTCCCCCGAGATTTCTCGAATACTGTCTAAGTATCGAGTCATTCCAGTGTTCGTGAACACCGAGGCTTGGAATCGGAGTTCCGTCATCTTCAGGATCGTAGATAAAACCGCTTGGCCAATTACTTGAATCAGCACACTGAAGTAAATAATCATCCACGCCCTCCATCTGAACATAAGTAAGGTCAGAATGTCTGTTACTTCTGTATTCAAGTTGCAGGAAGTCGTAACCAACAGATTCGATTGCTACATTGTCCTGGGAGACAAATATAGACGAACTCCAGTCATTGTTGAATGGCGCGATTTGCCATTTGGTGGGGGCATCGAGTTCCCAGCCTGCCGACCATAGGGCATCCATTATGAAGATCAGATTTTTCTCTCTAAGTACCCTCCAGCCCATCAAATCTACGAGAACTCTATATAGTTCATAACCGCGTCTATCAGGGACTGTATCAGGATATTCATCAGGAGTAACAAGTCCCATATGGACATGAAAGGCATTATCGCGTGTGTGAGAGCCGAAATGGTTTTTGGCAAACATAGTTATTCCATTTCTTTTATGTCCCTTTAAGGTCGGAACATTTATCAGGTAATCGCAATCTTCAATGATTGTATAAAAGGAATCCGCGTAAATAGGGTTTCCCCAATCAGAATTGTTCCACTGCCCTTGACGAAGAATTGAACCCCGGTCGGAATAGTAAATCACGGAATCGGAGCCCTTTGTGGCAATCTCTCTTCCTTGAGTTGTCCAAGAATGATCCAGATAGTGAATATCAGGGAATTCCCCATGCCATAGAGCATAGTCATGATTATAAATATGCTTCATCGGGTCACCGATATAGATATTTGTCTCGGGAACGCCAACCTCATTCACTAAATGCTTTAAAATGGCTAAGATTACATGAGGTGAAGTTTCCGATACACCATAGTTGATTGGCGAATAATCAGTGTTGATTGCATAAGCACTGGTTCTGTTGACTTTTATAAATATTATTTCGCCCGCCTGGTATCCGACATTACCTTTACCTCTGTTGTAATTGTTATATTTGAAAAGTGTATCCCAGGCTTCGGCAATATCGCTTTTCCCCGAAGTTATCTGAATGGCGGTATCCAGCATATTGTCTATTACGGCCTGGACATTATTTTCATTAAGAAACCATCCGTGGCCAGCTAGGTCGGGATCACAATTCTCATTCGTTGCGTCCGGATCGTGGACCCATACTACCCTTCCCGGAAAGATACCTTTTTCTTCTCCTATGGGATCGTTTGGGACGAGGACTCTGGTTTTATAAACGGGGATTTTCGCGTAGGCGTATTTATTCGTATGTAATATTAAGAATGCCCCGCCTGCTATACTAATTAGGAGAAGTATTATACCAAATGAATATTTCGACTGAGCTAGTTTTTCTTTTGCTTTGCGGAAAGAAAATAGCGAAGCGAATATTGCGATAATATAGGCGAGAAAAGTCGCAGCAGTCGGTACGGCAACCTTCATACAGGGATATCTTAACCGGCTGGGCTTTGGTGCAACTCTAATAATTACCCATAAAAAGGAAGCCAGTCCTATAATGGGGAATAGCAATACCGATTTGATTCCTGTGTATTTACTTCTGGTTCTCTTGATACGATGCTTAAGATGTTTTATTAAGAGTACAAGATTTTCTTTTGTTTTTCCAATCATTTATTATTCCTCCTTTGATACTTGTTTTTGTCAAATTTAGCACCTATCTTTCTACCTATTAATATTATGCCATTTCCTTATATTGTCAAGGAAGTGAATAAGCCTCTTTTTTACTGTTTAAGTTAGTAGAATTAGAGCAATATTCGGCTTTCAGCAATTCTTTGTATATTACTGCACGTTGAGGCGTAATTTCTCGATTGTTTTCTATTCTTTCTTTTATAAAATACTCTATCCCGCAGTCAAAATTTATATCCATATAATTATTATATAGTAATTATTACTATTTGTCAAGGGTTTTTTTGCGGTTTTGAACAACCGGCATAGATTTTTCGAATCTAGGTTGAGTGGTTGAGTGGGAAAAATAAATAAGAAATCCCTGTGGTCTCTATGTGTTTCTCTCTGTGGCTAACTGTAGTTTCGAGTCGCGGGTTGTGAGTCTCGGGTTAAGGAGTTGCGGGGGTAAATATACAACACGAAACCCGGAACTCTTAGTTTCAACACGAAACAAGTAAATAATTTTTTACCCTTGACAAGTACCCGGTTTTTTAATACAATGATTCCTATAATGGGCATTGAAAATCTCATAAGAATTTTGTTCAACAGATTAAATTTAGATTTTGTTGGTGGAAGTTTGTTTCAAATTTAACAATTAATATTAAGGAGGTATGATGAGAAAACTTAGTTTAGTCGTAATTACGTTATTGTTAGTCAGTATGGTTGCTTATGGACAGGGTGGTTGGACTGATGATGGTACTAAAGTAAGATTAACAACAAGTTCGGATAAAGTCGGTGTCGGAGTGACGAGTCCATACAGCAAATTGCATGTACAATGGAGCGCAGCTGGACCAACGCAGGAGGAGAATCGGTCTGCCATTTATGGTTACAACACCAGTACCGATGGTACCTATGCTAATTCTATTGGTTTATTTGGAAGAGTGAAAACAAGTAAAGGCATGGCTCTTTATGGATATAGTGAAAATTCAAATGGATATGCCGGTTATTTCAGGGGAGGACTTGGAATTAATGAGGACGCTGACGTCAACATATGGCGCATAGATGAAGACAATGGCGACGATCTCCTATTCCGATTCAGTTCAAACAGTGGTAGCTCTTGGAGTGACATTCTAAAAATCTTAGATAACGGTAATGTCGGCATCGGGACGACGAATCCCGGAAAGAAACTGGAAGTGAACGGCGATATAAAAATTCCTCTTAATAATAGAATGTACTTTGGAAGCGCATCAATACAAGGATATCAGGCTGGTTATGGTGGTCTAAAATTTTATGGGACTGGAGGAGGATTCGACCGACTTGCCATTACTGTGGACCCGGCAGGTCGTGTCGGTATCGGGACAACGAATCCAGTTGAAAAATTACACGTCGAAGGTAATTCTATAATAACAGGCAACGTCGGTATCGGAACTACAAATCCTCAATCCAAACTTGCCGTCAACGGGACAATAACAGCTAAGGAAATGAAAGTTCAGACGGGAGGTTGGCCGGATTTTGTTTTCGAAGATAATTACAAATTAATGTCTCTTAATAAACTCGAAAAACATATCAAAAGAGAAAAAAGCCTACCCGGCATTCCTACTAATGAGGAAGTAATAGAAGAGGGGATAAAATTAGGCGAAATGCAGGCAAAACTTCTCGAAAAAGTCGAAGAATTGACTTTGTATGTTATTGAACTCAATAAGGAAGTTGAAAATTTAAGAAAAGAAAATAAAGAATTGAGGCAAAAAAATACACGCAGTAACTAAATAACCACGGATGAATACTGATACTTTCACCTGTAAAATAGAGAAATTGCGAAATAGTGAAATAGTTTTTCCCATTTATCCATTTTGCTATTTTTCTTTTTGTAGGTTTTTGCTTTTTAAATTTTAATATTTGATTTTTCAAGAAGGGAGGTATTTCCAAGATGAGTTTATTAATGTTGATGTTTTTAATTAATAGCGCCGGGGTTTCCGGGGATAAACCTAACAGCGGTTGCGCCGGTTGCGATTCGCTGAGGGTTAAGCCCAGGGTTGAAACCACTTTAGAGGAGCCGAGAGGAGAAATGTTACAATATACTTTTGGCATGGATGCTTATAATGTGGGGTTTAACAAAAGTTCTATCTCGACTAATATTCTTGAAGAACAGATAAATACATCGAACGGTAACCTGGAATTAAAAATAAAACTTTTAAGTCTTCCCATGAGGGGAAATAAGGATTATGATTTGTACCTTACCTACAGGGGTTCGCCCTTATCCATGCCAGGTGTGCTGGTAAACCGTACTCGCGACTTCTTCCAGGGGGGGACTTTTTTTAGGCTTCATCTGTATGGATACAATTTGCCAAATGGATATGTTGAAGAGTGGTTATATGAGCGCGGAGATAGCAACACTTATTTGGTTACAGCGGATATGGGTAACTGTGGCTTGGGATGGAATGTGACGCCGGGTGAGGTGTCGCTTAATGCAAACTGGCAAGCTCACAATGTGACCTGTGGTAGTACAGTAATATGTAAAGACCTCGATCCTACAGCCCGAAAAGATGGTTTTATTAACTTGAATGGGCAGAGTTACAATATATATAGTGTAAATTGGGGGACAAGTTGGAATGTTAAAGGTAAGAGGAATTGGAAGTTTAAAAGGAATAAACTTTATACCCCAGATTATACTTATGAAACTGATCTTATTTCAGTACTTTATCCAAATCCTCGTTTTGTAGAGAGTACCAGTCGGCGGGAGTTATGTTTATTAAGTAAAATGACAGACCGTAATGGCAATTATGTAGAGTTTGAGTGGTATGAGGAAGTATACGCTCCTCCGGGTGCCAGGATACCGAAGAAAATATGTACGCCTACGGACACATGTTATATTTACATAGATTCAATACCTGTAGATACAAATGAGAGATTGGAGGAGAATCCAGATGCGGTATATCCATATTGTCTATGGGATTTTTATGTAATCGATTCCATCGTCAAAAATGTAAACGGAGAAAAATTCAAGGTCAATTTTTACTATCACCAGGAATGGTATAGGGCGGTAATGGAGTACTGGTATGGGCACGCTTTCGTGCTTTTAGATTCGATAGAATTTTTAAAAGATGGGGATAGAATCAAGCCGCCTTACCGATTCAAATATTCAAATTCTACAACTTCTCCTTCGCATAGACAGGGAGAACTTATAGAGATGGTTGCTCCTGATAGCGCTAAATATGAGTATTTTTACAACGAAAAAAAATACTTTCGTACTGATAACTATGGGGATGACACCCTTACCACTTGGTATCCCTATCTATCAAAATACAGGGTGGTTGATCGGAAAGTTGTTACGCTGCCTGACGCTGCTCATATAGAGTCCGGAAACGGTTCCAATATTTATGAATATAATTATACTTATGGTAAGTCAGTGGGACCTAATTTTGGAGAGTGGCTTTCTCCAATCGGAATGGGGGGTTATATCTTATATTCGAAGTCTTATTTTCCGATTTATGATTTCTGCAGAATCGATATGCCCGATACCGGAAGCATAACTTACTTTAATGTCGATTCTACATATGTAGACAATCTTTTAAAGATTAATTATCGAAATTGGACTGTTGTAGTTGACGGTTGGCCATTACCTCGTAATTGTGCCGAAGAAGAAGATGTAATTTTGCCGTTTGAGAGGGAAGAATTTTACGGCAGACCTTATAAGATTGTTACCAGTAACAGTCGTAATATGCGGGATGGTAATAATTATAGATTGAAAGCGGAACATTTTTATTGGACTATAAGCGAGGAAGTTCTTCCTTGCGGTTTTACTTTGGAACGGCCTCTGCATCCTTTTTTAAGATACAAAGCGGTGCAGTTGGATCCGGATGGTGACAGTATCGAGGTAGGAGAGAAGGCATATGTTTACCACTACGAGGAATATGACCAGTATGATAATCAAAAGAAAGTTTGTTTTTTGGGAGAGGCAACGTTAACAGGCACATCTTCTTATACTATGCAATTTGTTGATGATGTAGATTTGAAGCAGAGCTGGGAAATCTTAGGTATGCCCGAGTGGTCAGATAATCCTTCGGATAATTGGGAGGTGAGGAAAGATTATGTCTATGAGCAGGATAGCGATTATGCGGATTCTTTACTTTATAATCTTGTAGATTCAGCTTTTAAATCTGATTATAATGGAAATCTTGTTCAAAAGACGAAATTCGAATATGATAATCCATCTCACTTAGTAAATATTGATCCTAATCCTCTTTGTCATGATCCCGGATATGGCACATCCCGTACTATTCGCGGGAATCTTACAAAAAAGACCGAATGGATAAATGAGAATGAAACCCGCTCCCAGCAATACTGGTATGATATATGCGGGAATCTGGTAGAGATGAAAGATTATATGGGTGAAGAATATGGATTCGAATATGATAATAAGGCTGTATTCCCGGAAAGAAAAATATACCCGGATAATTCAAATGAGCATTTTAATTTTGACAGAAAAGGTAATCTTCGGTCCTTTACAGATAGAAGCTCTATAGTTAGCGAATTTAAATATGATATTTACGGAAGAATATCTGAGGTAAAGAAAGGTATTCACGCACCTCCCATAGGCATGTGCCTGCTTGGAAAATATCAATACGATGATTTCAACAGAAAGGCGAAGGAAATAACATATAAATCTACCGGTTCTTCGGATACTACCATCTACTCGTATGACGGGTTGGGGAGACTTATTAATTTTAAAAAATGCGCTCCTACTTCTGTAGTTGTGGATTATATATATAACGGCGATGGTCAGTTGATTAAAGAAACACTGCCTAGATTTAGTGACGTGTCTCTTTATGATGCCGATTATACGATTAAAACATTCGATGGACTTGGTAGAGTCACAGAAATAGAATATCCAAAAAGTTCTTCCGAATCTGGAGTTGAGGTTGTTACCTATGAATACAGAGGAAACACGACAGAGGTAATTGATGAAAAGCTTAATCATACTACGTTAATCAATGACGCATCTGGTAATTTAATCACAGTTGAAGATGCGCTTGGCTATTATACCGATTATTATTATGATGTAAACGGGAAACTGTTAGAGATAGAAGATGCAGATGTACCAAGAAAACACACTTACTTCGAATATGACTGGTTAGGGAATTTGATTGGAAGGGAAGGGCCGGATAGAGGAGAAAACACATTCGAATATTATCCTGATGGGCAGGTCGAGCTTCATGTAAATAATTCAGGTGATTCTATCTTCTATGGTTATGATGAATTAGGCAGGATTACAACTAAAGGAGGTCCGGGTTTATATGACCCGCCCCCGGTTTACATAACAGATACTTTATTCTATGATACCGAAACCGGATTTATTAAACCTGATTCTGTATTTGGTAATTCGATAGAGTGGGATTTAAATATGGATGTATCTCAGTGGGGGAATGTGAACATAAGTTTTGAGACGAAATGCGGTTATAAACCTTATGGTGGCGCCTATCAGGTTGAAGGGAAATGCTCGTTATATGTATATTTTGAAGATCCAGACACCTTTTTTGTGCGGAGGTTTGAAATATTCGAAGGATCCACTGGGGCGAACTCCTGGAACTATCCTCCCCATATTTTTCCTGTTGACCCTGTGGATTATGGAAATATTATTTCAGGTATAAAAATTAAACATACGGGAAAAGCAAAAGGGAGTTTTCCGTGCGGGTATCCCTGCAACCCTTATTGGGCGGATTCGATAAAGAATGTTACGGTAGAAGTAGGCGTTTTAGATTCATTACCTTATACAGTACTTGGAGATACCCTGGAGGAATATTTTTATGATAATTATACTATAAAGGGCACGACCTACACACCTCCTTCAGGTTTAACATATTCCCGGGGAAGACTTACGGGTTTTGAGAATGAAAATATACGTGAAGTGTACTTTTATGATCAATTCAGCAATTTACGCGAAAAATTGGTGATACCCTTTAAAGCAGATAACGTAGTAGCTCGGGAATTCGAATATTCTTATGACTTGCAGGGAAGATTGACAAGGTTAGATTTTCCGAGTCATGGGGTTGAGTACGAATATGACAAATTGGGCAATATTTTATCTGTAGAGATTAATGGTAATGAAACGATAAATCTTTCATCCACGGCAGCAGGACTTTTAAGCGGTATTGATTTTCCCGGAGGTGTTACAGATACATTTAGTTATCTACCAAGGAACTGGATGGATAGTATGGGGATAGTAAAAGGTGCTAGTATACTACACGCAGTTGATTTTACATATAACAAACGAGGAGAACTCTTGGAAGAGAAGAGATATGCTCCTTCCCCGCAAATCACGGTAGCAGAATATACTTATGATCCTCTTGGGCGACTTATAGAGGAAGATAGAGAGGGTACTGAGAACGACTACAGTTTCACCTATGATGCGGTCGGAAATAGAAATGTTGTTGACGGTATCACTTATCAGTATATTTATCAGACTAACAAGTTGATATATGATGGACCAAATACATACGATTATAACGATATTGGGTGTATAAAATCAAAATCCGATGTAAATGGTGAGGTAAACTTTTACTACGATTCGAAAGGCAGACTTACAGGAGTTTGCGATGAAGACGGTAACGGATACAAGTATTATTACAAAGGGAGTCAGAGGATAAGAGAGGAAAAGTTATCGGATATTGATTTAGATATAGAAGGTTTTTCTTATTACTGTGAATTACAATGGGATAAACTTCCGGAAGGTGAACTTAGAGCGATTTTCCTCGATGAAAACAATGATTCAATCGGCAGTCAAAAATTAGAGGAGTTTTGGGGTCCCTATACCTATGATTGGCAGGAATTTTCCGGTCAGGGAAGTGTACCTCCAGGTACTTTTGCCGTGCAATTGAGTGTAAAAATAGTGGAGCCGAGCGGAGAAGAGCACGTATGGGTTAACGATATGTATACAGAAGGAATATGGAGTGATGATATAAGCGGAACTCCCGAAGAGGAGTACAACTATTTCTACGACAATGCCGGAAACCTAGTAATGATTGAAGATGAAAATGGAGGACTCTATAATAAAACACAATATATCTACGCGGGGAATCGTCTTATTGCAAAACTGGAAGGTTCCAATGTACCCTTTTTCTACCATCTTGACAGAATAGGTTCTCCCATTATGATTACGGATGTGAATGGAAATGTGGTGAAACAGAAAAAATATGAAGCGTTTGGGAATTTAGTTTGGGCAAGTGGAACACATGATGACAAAAGAGAATTCACGGGTAAAGAGAAGGACCCGACAGGTTTCCATTATTTCGGTGCGAGGTATTATTCCGGAGATATCGGAAGATTCCTGACCCCTGATCCACATACGGTAGGTCCGGGAAATTTGAATTTAAGGGACCCGCAAACATTGAATCCTTATGTTTATTGTACGAATGACCCGCTAATCCTAATTGATCCAAATGGATTGCAAAGCTTTGATCCAATGATATACTATAATGCCATGACCCATGAGTTTGAATCAGCAGTTAATCAATTAATTAGCGCGGGTAAAGTAGTGATAGGACTTCCTGGGAAAGCAGCCAATGATTTAGTAGGATCGGAAGTAGTTAGTGCTGTTAGCGGTTCCAGCGGACTTGGCTTTGGGTATACGCTAACGAGTGCTGCCTTTGCATTAGAGGGTGGATTGACAAAAGCGGAGGCGTTTGGAATAGCTGCTAGTTTTTCTGCAACTACTGGCTCTGCGTTGATAAAACTTGGGACACTGACAGGTCCAGGGTCTGAAGGATATGGGGCTATTCTCGGTTATGGTGGAGGTATAATATTTTATGGGATCGCTGGGGGTTTTGAAATATTAGCTACCAAAGCACGCTTAGCGGAAATTAATGGGGAGATATATATAATATGGCCCAAGGAGAGAGAACCCATAGAGGAGGAAAACCTCAGGTTGGAATTCAATCCAGATGATATTGATTTCAACAGTGATAATAACAGCCATTTTAACCGTAGCATTGATGTTAACTGGGATCCCTTTTATTTTGATCCAAAGCGCGATAATGCTGGCTCATGTGAATATTGGCAATAAATAGTTTATTGAGTTGATTATTTTGAACTGTTCTTTTAGTAAAATACATAAATCCGTATGTATATTGTAAAAATAATTCAACGCCCCCTTCTTCTTATGCCTTTATTTCATCTGGATTGGCAAAATTTTCTTTGACACCCGGCCGTGTAAAATAATATATTATACTTCCGGATAAGAGAAATTCTACTGCGGAAATAACCATCACGTGGAAACTTTCTACAGTGGGGGATGTAATTCTTGACCATAATCCTATAAGTCCAAGAAATATATAAAAAGAATGCATAAATACTACTGTACTCCTCATTGATTCGAACAAAAAAAGTAACCCTAACCCGAAAATAACCCACATAAAGCTCCATACTATTATAATTGTCAATAGGATTCTAAATATACCTCCCTCATCATTAGCGTTTAATAAAAAGAACAATAAAGATAAACTTAACAGTCCTATAATTATATGAAGCCAACCAAAAAAAGTGATACCTTTCAATCTATAAGTAGAACGAGGGATATATTTAAAATATCCATTTTTCCCAAAAAACACGGTTAATAAAACCAGAAAAATCAAACCTCCTATTAAAGGATACATGATCGATTGTGTGATTATAAAAAATAAGAATCCTATTAAAGCAGGCCATGGGAACCACAATGTCTGCAGAGAAATTTGTCTTCTTACTTTTGTAGTTAAATCTAATTCTGCTAAAGTACTATATTTGTTTTTGAAGTAAAAAGAGAAAATTATAAGATAAATAAGAAATAAAATAAAACCAATAGCTATGGGTTGGCTGTACTCTGCAATTTTATTCTTTATTTTCTCATAAGAACACAATATAGATGCGAGAGGAAACGCGAGGGGAGTCAAATATTGTACAGCTATAGTAAATATGACTTTCCTTTTATTTATTTCTTGTTCACCTTTTACTTTTTTATCTTTTTCCATTGGTTATAAATATAGAAATCTTCCAGAATTAGTCAAGGGAAAAAAGTATAAACGGTGGGAGAGTTCATATCAACGGGGTCAAGCCTTCTTTGTATCAACGGGGTCAGACCTTGAAATGTGAAAAGGTTGACAAATTGAGTTGAGGGAGTAATATCTTGATATGG